>DBXZ01000042.1:2380-3502 GCA_002309795.1 Bacteroidales bacterium UBA1199 | reverse complement strand
GTGTCCGCCAGATCAAGGAGAAGGCGGTCCGCCGTCTGCGCCACAGCGCAAGAAGCAAACTGCTCAAGAGTTACTTAGGCTAATCGCGGCTGGAATCGGCTTATGGCGGAATTCTGGTCATCGACAGGCAACGGTATCGTCGCTTTCAGCGACTTTATCTGCGGCTATCCGCTCTTCTTCCTGTTGATAGGGGGCGGACTGTTCTTCCTTGTCTATTCCCGTTTCACGCCGCTGCGACGCTACGGCAGGGCCGTCCGGGCACTCCGCATCAGGGAGAACTCCGCAAAAGGCCAGATTTCCTCTTTTGAGGCGCTGACAAGCGCCATTGCCGCCACCGTGGGAATGGGCAACATAGCCGGTGTGGCGGTCGCCCTTTCGATCGGCGGGCCGGGCGCCATCTTCTGGATGTGGATCAGCGCCGTCGTGGGCATGGCCACCAAATTCTTCGAAGGCACGCTGGCCGTGATGTTCAAGGGCCGCGACGATGCCGGCGAGGTGCAGGGCGGCCCCATGTACATGATTACCGAAGGGCTGGGCCGGAAGTGGAAACCGATGGCCGTCTTCTTTTCCATATTCGGCCTGATCGGCACCCTCTGCGTGATGCAGGCGAACCAACTGACCGAATCGGTGACCACCCTGTTCTTCGCACCGGAAAGCAATACCGCCACGCTGCGGCTGGTGATCGGGATCGTCATCTGCCTGACGGTCGCCACCGTGATCCTGGGCGGCATCAAACGGATCTCCCGGATCGCCTCCAGGCTGGTCCCGGTGATGGTGGGGCTCTACTTCCTGCTGGTGTTCTATATCGTGATCCGCCACGCACCGCTGGTTCCGGGCGTGCTGCGCGATATTTTCACAGGCGCATTTACGCCCCGCGGAGCGCTGGGCGGCGGGATCGGATCCATCATCACGATTGCCCTGACCGGCGTGCGCCGCGCGGCCCTGGTCAACGAGGCCGGCGTGGGAACCGCCTCCATGATGCACGGCGCCTCGAAGAACAGCGAACCGGTGCGAGAGGGGCTTGTGGCCATGCTGGGACCCTCGATTGATTCGGGCCTGGTCTGCACGCTGACCGCCCTGGCCATCCTCACGGGCGCGGCGATCGACCCTTCGATCGTTCCC
>DBXZ01000042.1:0-2235 GCA_002309795.1 Bacteroidales bacterium UBA1199 | reverse complement strand
TTCGGTTCCCGGTACGCCAAATATTACAACTGGTTTTTCCTTGCGATGCTCGTCGTGGCCGCGGTGATTCCGCTCCGGGTGGCCGTCAGCCTGATCGATACGGCCTACGCGCTGATGGCGCTGCCCACGATGCTGACCCTCTTTATCCTGGCCCCGAAGGTACGCAAGGCGATGGACCTCTATTTTGAAAAGAAACAAGAAAAGATATGAATGCCGTTGAATTATTGACAGTGAAGGCCCAGGAGGCCGTGAAGTGCCTGTATGGCGCGCAAGTTCCGGAATCGATGCTGCAGTTCCAGGCCACCCGCAAGGAGTTTGAGGGCGACCTTACGCTGGTCGTCTTCCCGCTGCTGAAAACCAGCCGCCAGGCACCTGAAGCCACGGCACAGGCGATCGGCAGCTGGCTGGTGGAAAACGTGGAGGCCGTGACCGCATTCAACGTGGTCAAGGGCTTCCTCAACCTCAAGCTGGGCGGCGCCTTCTGGGGCGATACCCTCGCGCGGATTGCCGGCGACGGCAGCTTCGGACAGCTTCCCGCAACGGGCAAGACCGTGATGGTGGAGTTCTCATCCCCCAACACCAACAAACCGCTTCACCTGGGTCACATCCGCAACAACCTGCTGGGCGATTCCGTATCGCGCCTGCTGGCGGCCTGCGGCCATAAGGTGATCAAGGTCAACCTGGTGAACGACCGCGGTATCCACATCTGCAAATCGATGCTTGCCTGGCTGCGCTGCGGCAACGGCGTCACGCCCGCACAGGCCGGCAAGAAAGGCGACCACCTGGTGGGCGACTACTACGTCAAGTTCAACGATCTCTTCAAGGAAGAGGTCGCCGGCCTCGTGGCGGGCGGAATGAGTCAGGAAGAGGCGGAGAAGAACGCCCCCATCCTCAAGGAGGCGCAGGCCATGCTGGTCAAGTGGGAGCAGGGCGACGAAGAGGTGGTCGGCCTCTGGAAGAAGATGAACGGCTGGGTGTACGAAGGGTTCGACGAGACCTACAAAGCCCTGGGTATCAGCTTCGACCGCATCTACTATGAATCCCAGACCTACAAGGGCGGCAAGGAACTGGTGGCCGACGGACTGGCACGCGGGATCTTCTTCCGCAAGGAAGACGGCAGCGTCTGGTGCGACCTGACCGGCGACGGCCTGGACCAGAAACTGCTGCTCCGCGGCGACGGCACCTCCGTCTATATGACGCAGGACCTGGGCACCGCCAAGAAGCGTTTCGACGAATACGGACTGGACAAACTGATCTACGTGGTGGGCAACGAGCAGAACTACCACTTCCAGGTGCTCAAGCTGGTGCTGGGCAAGCTGGGATTCGATTGGTCCGACGCCATCTACCACCTCTCCTACGGCATGGTGGAGCTGCCCGAGGGCAAGATGAAATCACGCGAAGGCACCGTGGTGGACGCCGACGACCTGCTGGAGAAGATGTACAATACCGCCCGCGACACCTCCCTGGAGCTGGGCAAGCTGGAAGGAATGGACGCCGCGGAGCAGGAAGCGCTCTTCCGGATGCTCTCGCTGGGCGCCCTGAAGTACTTTATCATCAAGGTGGATCCGCGCAAGACCATGCTTTTCGATCCCAAGGAATCCATCGATTTCAACGGCAATACCGGTCCTTTCATCCAGTATACCCACGCCCGCATCAAATCCATCCTCCGCAAGGCTGCGGAGCAGGGCATTGAAGCCAAGGCGTGCGGCGCGCCGCTCAACGCCAAGGAAGAGGGCATCATCCAGATGCTGGCCGGCTATCCGGACAAGGTCCGCGAAGCCGGAGAGGTCTACTCCCCCGCCCTGATTGCCAACTACGCCTACGAGCTGGCCAAAGAGTTCAACCAGTACTACCACGACACCCCCATCCTCCGCGAAGAGGATACGGCCGTGCGCAGCCAGCGCCTGGCACTCATCCGCGTGATTGCGGAGGTGCTGGTCAAGGCAATGGGAATTCTGGGAATCAGTTTGCCGGAGCGGATGTAACCGTCTCTGCGGCAGCTTCAGCGGCGGCAGCGGCTTCGGCGGNNGCGCCTGCCGCTTCTTCTTTCTCCTTCTCCCAACGGCGGTACGCTTCGTGGTATGCGTTCGCGTTGTGCAGGTGCTCGTTGTAGGTGGCGGCGAACTCATGGCGTCCGTCGAACGAATCGCGGGCGCAGAAGTAGAGGTAATTATGCCGCTGGTAGTTCAGCACCGCGTCGATGGCTACAATCGAGGGCATCGTGATGGGTCCCGG
>DBXZ01000059.1:9032-14261 GCA_002309795.1 Bacteroidales bacterium UBA1199 | reverse complement strand
TAGCTCATGGCCATCATGCCCAGGTCTTTCTTGCGGATGCGCTTACCGGAGGTAGCGAACTTCGCCACGGCGCCGGCCGGCGTAGCCTTGGAAGACTGACCGCCCGTGTTGGAGTAAACCTCGGTGTCGAGCACCATCACGTTGACGTTCTCGCCGGAAGCCAGGACGTGGTCCAGTCCGCCGTAGCCGATATCATAGCCCCAACCGTCGCCGCCGAAGATCCACTGGCTGCGGACGGGGATGTAGCTCTTGAGCTCGAGCAGTTTCTTGCAGGTGTCGCAACCGCAAGCTTCCATCATCGGGACGAGCTTGTCGGCAATCTCGCGGGTAACGGGGCCGTTGCTGCGGTTGTTGAGCCATTTCTCGAAGAGTTCCTTCATCTCGGCGGTGCAGCAGCTGCACTCGAGGCCCTTCCGCATCAGGTCAGCGACCGTTTCGCGGATGCGCTCGGAACCCAGGTGCATACCCAGACCGAACTCGGCGTTGTCCTCGAAGAGGGAGTTCTGCCAAGCCGGACCGCGGCCTGCAGCGTTCTGGCAGTACGGCGTGGAACCGTAAGCGGCGCTGTAGATGGAGGAGCAACCCGTTGCGTTGGCCACCATCATCCGCTCACCGAAGAGCTGGGAGATGGTCTTGAGGTACGGCGTTTCACCGCAGCCAGCGCAGGCGCCGGAGAACTCGAAGAGCGGCTGGGCGAACTGCAGGTTCTTGACGTTCTGCTCCTTGGGAGCGACCTCTTTGTAACCTACCTTGCTGTGCATGTAGTCGAAGTTGGCCTGTTCGCCCATCTGCGACTCGCAGGAAACCATCGTGAGGGCCTTGGTCTTGGCCGGGCAGATGTCGGCGCAGTTGCCGCAACCCGTACAGTCGGCCGGGGAAACCTGCATGGTGAAGAAGTAATCCTTGAAGGTACCGTTTGCGCGGACGCGTTTGACGGATGCAGGAGCGGCCTCAGCCTCTGCCTCGGTCATCAGGAACGGACGAACGGCTGCGTGCGGGCAGACATACGCGCACTGGTTGCACTGGATACAGTTGGCGGGATTCCATTCGGGAACCTCGACTGCGATGCCGCGTTTTTCGTAAGCGGCGGTGCCGTTGGGAATGGTACCGTCTACCATGTCACCCGAGAAGGTACTGACCGGGAGGTCGTTGCCGTTCTGGGCAGCAATCACGTCGGCCACCTCGCGGATGAACTTGGGAGCCATGCGGTCGTGGTTTGCGTTGACGAACTTGCCGGCAGCCTTCTTCCAGTCTGCAGGAATCTCGACCTCGACGTATTCTGCACCGCGGTCCACAGCGGCGTAGTTCATCTTGACGATGTTCTCGCCCTTCTTGCCGTAGGACTTGTCGATTGCCTTCTTCATGTAAGCGACTGCCTCTTCGAACGGAATGATGCCGGTGATCTTGAAGAATGCAGCCTGGAGGATGGTGTTGGTACGGCCGCCCAGACCGATTTCAGCGGCGATCTTGGTAGCGTTGATGATGTAGAGCTTCACCTTCTTCTCCACGATGGTCTTCTTGACGAAGTCGGGAATGTGGTGAGCGAGGGTCTCTTCTACGTCCCAAAGGCTGTTGAGCAGCAGCGAACCGCCCTCTTTGATGCCCTTGAGCACGTCATACTTATAAAGGTATGAAGGAACGTGGCATGCCACGAAGTCAGGCGTGGAAACCAGGTACGGTGCGTGGATGGGCTGGTCGCCGAAACGCAGGTGCGAGCAGGTGAAACCGCCGGACTTCTTGGAGTCGTAGTCGAAATAGCCCTGGCAATACTTCGGCGTATGGTCGCCGATAATCTTGATGGTGTTCTTGTTGGCGCCCACCGTACCGTCGGAACCCAGACCGTAGAACTTGCACTCGGTCGTGCCCGGTTTGACGATGGAGACTTCACCCTTGAGCGGCAGGGACTTGAAGGTGACGTCATCGACAATGCCGATGGTGAAGCCGTCCTTCGGCTCCTTGCGCTTGAGGTTCTCGTAAACGGCGATGATCTGTGCCGGGCTGGTATCCTTGGAGGAGAGACCGTAACGGCCGCCCACGATCAGCGGAGCGGCTGCGCCCTTGTCGGCCAGTACGCTCTTGACGTCGAGGAAGAGCGGTTCGCCCACTGCGCCCGGTTCCTTGGTGCGGTCGAGCACGGCGATGCGTTTGACCGTCTTGGGCAGGACGCGCAGGAAATACTTGGCGGAGAAGGGACGGTAGAGGCGGACGATCACGAGACCGATCTTGGCGTTCTCTTTCTCGCGGAGGTAGTCGATGGTCTCCTTGATGGTTTCGGTAACGGAACCCATGGCGATGATGACGTTCTCTGCATCCGGAGCGCCGTAGTAGTCGAACGGCAGGTAGCGGCGGCCGGTGATTTCACCGACTTCGCCCATGTAGCGGGCCACGATGTCCGGAACGGCGTCGTAGTACGGGTTGCAAGCCTCGCGGGCCTGGAAGTAGACGTCCGGGTTCTGGTTGGTACCGCGGGTAACGGGCTTGTCCGGATTGAGGGCGCGGGCGCGGAAAGCGGCCAGTGCCTTGTCGCTCACGAGCGGACGGAGATCCTCAGCCTCGAGGAGCTCGATCTTCTGGATTTCGTGCGAAGTGCGGAAA
The DNA here is from genome assembly GCA_002309795.1 of Bacteroidales bacterium UBA1199. Next base: position 11,666 of record DBXZ01000059.1, on the reverse strand, counting down.
CCGTCGAAGAAGTGCACGAACGGAATGCTCGACTTGATGGCCGAAAGGTGAGCCACGGCGCCGAGGTCCATCGCCTCCTGCACGCTTGCGGAAGCGAGCAGGGCGAAACCGGTCTGGCGGACGCTCATCACATCCTGGTGGTCGCCGAAGATGGAGAGGGCGTGCGCTGCCAGGGTACGTGCCGATACGTGGAAGACAGCCGGAAGCAGTTCGCCGGCAATCTTATACATGTTCGGAATCATCAGCAGGAGGCCCTGCGATGCCGTGAAGGTGGTGGTAAGGCTGCCTGCCTGCAGGGAACCGTGCACTGCACCGGCAGCGCCGCCTTCGCTCTGCATCTCGGTCACCTTGACCGTTTCGCCGAACATATTCTTCTTGCCGAATGCCGCCCATTCGTCGACATATTCGGCCATGGTGGAAGAAGGGGTAATAGGATAGATAGCCGCATGCTCACTGAACAGGTACGCAGCGTGAGCTGCGGCATAATTGCCATCACAAGTGATGAACTTCTTTTCTCTTGCCATTTTATGACTATATCTAAATTGTTGTAGAATAATAATTTGCGCTTAAAAGGGCACTAATTTACCAGCAACAAATTTAGATATAATTTTCGGGCAAAAGAAATTTTGAAGCGACTATTTGAAAGACTAGTTGATACCTGCCACGGAAACCTCCGGAGAGGTCTTTGCCACAAGGTTCTGAAGCACCGTGCCGGGGCCGATTTCCAGGAAGGAAGCGGCACCGCCGGAGACCATGTTGCGGACCGTCTGGGTCCAGCGGACCGGCGAGGTGAGCTGCATCAGCAGGTTGTCCTTGATCTCGGAAGGATCCGTGTGCGGCAGCGCGTCCACATTCTGGTAGATGGGGCAGCGCGCCGGGGCGAACTTGACCCGCTCGATGGCCTGGCCCAGCTGCTGGCGTGCAGGTTCCATCAGCGGCGAGTGGAACGCACCGCCCACCTGCAGCGGCAGGGCGCGTTTCACACCCAGGTCTTTCAGCGCCGCGCAGGCCTCGTTCACGGCATCGATCTCACCGGAAATGACGATCTGCGCATCGCTGTTGTAGTTGGCGGGAACCACCACGCCGCGGCTCTGGGTGCAGACCTGCTCCACCATTTCGGGCGTCATGGTACCGCCCATGATGGCCGCCATCGTGCCGGGGACCATCTCGCAGGCCATCTGCATCGCCTCCGCACGGACGGAAACCAGCTGCAGGGCATCTTCAAAACTCAGCACGCCGCAGGCCACCAGCGCCGAGAATTCGCCCAGCGAGTGACCGGCCACCATGTCAGGGGCGGGAAGATTGCTGCAGAGGGCGGCAATCACGGAGTGGAGGAAGACGGCCGGCTGGGTCACATTCGTGGCCTTGAGCTGCTCGGCGTCGCCGCCGAACATGATGTCGGTAATCTTGAATCCAAGGATTCGGTCGGCCTGATCGAAGAGCGCCTTGGCTTTTTTATCAGACTGATACAGTTCTCGTCCCATACCGGGAAACTGGGAGCCCTGACCCGGGAATACGTATGCTTTCATGGTGCGGATTTTGCTATTTCAAAGCCAAGATACAAAAAACAACTTTAATCAACAAAAAACTTTATATTTGCATGCTCAAACCGCGCCCGTAGTTTAATGGATAGAATTGAGGATTCCGGTTCCTTAGGTTGGGGTTCGATTCCCCACGGGCGTACCACTTTTTCTGCTAACGACTAATCACAGATATTTTTATGAGTCGAGAAATTAAATTCTCCCTGGTCTACCGCGACATGTGGCAATCCTCCGGCAAGTATACCGCCCGGATCGACCAGTTGGAAGAGATCGCCCCGGTCATCGTGGCGATGGGCTGTTTCGACCGCGTAGAGACCAACGGCGGCGCTTTCGAGCAGGTCCAGCTCCTCTACGGGCAGAACCCGAACAAGGCGGTCCGCGCATGGACCGCACCGCTCCGCAAGGCCGGCATCCAGACCCACATGCTGGAACGCGCACTGAACGGCCTTCGCATGAATCCGGTTCCGGAAGATGTCCGCTACCTGATGTACAAGGTCAAGAAGGCGCAGGGCGTGGATATCGCCCGTTCCTTCTGCGGCCTCAACGACCACCGCAACCTCAAGGCATCCGTCCTGGGCGCCAAGGAGGCCGGCATGATCTCCCAGGCTGCGCTGAGCATCACCTCCTCCCCCGTTCACACGGTAGAATACTACATGGGCGTCGTAGACCACCTGGTGGAATACGGCTGCGATGAAATCTGCCTCAAGGACATGGCGGGCGTAGGCCGTCCCGCAACCCTCGGACGCCTCGTGAAGAGCATCAAGGACAAATATCCGCATATCAAGGTTCAGTACCACGGACACACGGGTCCCGGCTTCGCCATGGCATCCATGCTGGAGGTGGCACGCGCAGGCGCCGACTATGTGGACGCCGCCATCGAGCCGCTCTCCTGGGGCAAGATTCACCCGGACGTCATCTCCCTGCAGGCCATGTTCAAAGATGCCGGCTTCCTCGTGAAGGACATCAACATGGAAGCCTACATGGAGGCGCGCTCCCTCACCCAGAAGTTCATGGACGAATTCCTGGGCTACTTCATAGAGCCGACCAACAAGCACTGCTCGTCGCTGCTCGTGGGCTGCGGCCTGCCGGGCGG
>DBXZ01000059.1:0-8929 GCA_002309795.1 Bacteroidales bacterium UBA1199 | reverse complement strand
TGGCCGCGCCTCGGTTACCCGCCGCTGGTCACCCCGTTCAGCCAGTATGTGAAGAACACCGCCCTGATGAACCTGATGCACACGCTCAAGGGCGAACCTCGCTGGAGCACGATCGACCCGGATACGATGAACATGATTATCGGCAAGACCGGCAAGCTCCCCGGTCCGCTGGCTCCTGAAATCGTGGAGATTGTCAAGGCCAAAGGACTCGAGTTCTACACCGGCAACCCGCAGGACGCATTCCCCAACGAGCTTCCGAAGTTCGAAAAGATGATGGAAGAGGAGGGTTGGGACCGCGGAGAGGACGACGAAGAACTCTTCGAACTGGCCATGCACGAGCGCCAGTACCGCGACTACAAGAGCGGAATCGCCGAGAAGCGTTTCAACGACGCCCTCGAGGATGCCCGCGCAAAGGCCGGTGCACCCAAGATCGTCACCCGCCCGGTGGTGGAAGTTCCCGCTTTCGACGTGGAGAAGGTACTCGAGCAGCATCCCGCTGCCAAACCCGTCCAGGCACCCGCTGAAGGCCAGCTCATCTGGACCGTGGATCCGGCACAGGAGAGCGTGGCTCCGAAGATCGGCGAGAAGATTACCGAAGGCCAGACGGTCTGCTACGTGCAGGCCTACTACGGCATCGAGCCCGTCAAGGCTCTCTCTTCCGGCCGGCTGGTCTCCATCAACGCCAAGCACGGCGAGAGCGTGGAGAAGGGTCAGATTCTCGGATTTATCGAATAGGGTTATTCCCGACGGAAATGAAAAAGCGCGGCTCTACGGAGTCGCGCTTTTTTGCTGCGCTGCACGGGCGGCACGGCGCGCTTCACGTTCCGCACGGCGGGCGGCGCGGCGCGCCTTGCGGGCTTCGCGACGGAGGGCGCGGCGCTCCTTCCAGGTAAGCTTCCGGGCGGGCTTCACCTCGGTATCCTGCTGGGCCTTGACAACCTCTTTGGCGGGAGTCTCGTTCGGGAAGAGATTCATCTTCTCCTGCGCAGGGGCCTTGAACGGATAGAGCGAATCCAGCAGTGCCAGGGTCAGCGTATCGGTGGCCGCGCAGAGCGAATCGATCTGCGCCGCATCGGCACGCGCCCACTCCGCGCGCATCTCCCGGGTGGATTTCTCCAGGTCTTTCTCTATCTTCCTCCATCGACGGGCCTCGGCACGCGCCTCCAGCTGTTCGAAGACGCCCTTCATATAACCTTTGAAATAGAGGTCGGTTTCGCGGAACGCGGGCCGCTCCACCCCGTCGAACAGCGGACGCCAGGTGATAGGGATCGGCATCTGCGTCACATCAAAACGGGTGACGGGACGTTCGTTGCCGCGCCACTCGAACCCTTTGAACTTCTGCTTTTCACTCTCGATATCCGGGATGGGATAGGCGTCGCTCTTGATCTCTTCCAGATAGAGCAGCCGGGTGGCCGCCGCATTCTTGATCATGGCCGTCAGCGACTTGGACTCCTTGATGTTCACGTTGGTCAGCACCCCGTTCTCTTCCATATAGAAGATGGCCGCCACGTTGCCCAGGGCGTCGTAGCGGTAGAGCTCGTTGTCGTGGAAGAAGCCCATCATCTCGGTACTCTTGATCTGGTTGAAGTGCTCGGCGTCTTCCCGCGTGGTGATGCGGGCATCGGTAATCATGCTGCCGCGATGCACGCTGCCGTCCTTGATGAAGAGGTGCATCTTCTCGCTGGTCAGCTGGTTCTTGACCTTATTCCACATCACGGGCCGGCCGTTCATCACGGCAATCGAATCGAGCGTGGAGAAAGTGACGCTGTCGGCAGCTGCCTGCAGGTCGTTGCGGAACATCCGCACGTTGTGGTAAGCCCAGATGCAGTTGACGGCGGTGGTATCGGTATCCTCCTCGACCGGTTCGGGCAGGACGGATTCTGCAGCGGTGGTGTCGGTTTCGGGTTCAGGCTCGGCTTCAGGGGCCTGCGGGCGCGCTTCCCCGGGTTTGGCCGAGAGATCCAAAGCGGACGATGCCGGAGGCGCTGCAGCCGTCGAATCCGCCTTCAGCGGCGGAAGCTTGCCGGCCGCCCGGAGCGATTCTTCCACCTTCTGCTGATGCTCGGCCGCCTGCCGGGCGCGAAATTCAGCCAGCGCATCGAAGAGGGCGTCTTCGCGCCGCTTGCGGGCCGCAGCAATCTCTTCTGCAGAGAACTCATGGCGAGGCACCGCACGGAATACCATCGTGTCGGAGGAGATGAAGAGCGAATCCGCTTCGTGATTCTCATTCTCCCCATAATAGGCTGCCGCCGGATTCTCCAGCAGATAGGCTTTGGAGGAGTCCTGCAGGTAGCGCAGCCGGTTGCCGTAGAGCACGGTCTTGCGTTCCGGATTGAACACCTGCACCCGGCTGAGCAGTTCCACCTCATGGGTCGGACCGCGGCGGTAAGCCTCGTTGCACCAGATCTCGTAGGTCTCGTCCATCGCGTAGACGTTCTTCTGGTAGCATAGCGTGCTGTCCTTGCGCGTGTACCACCCTCCGTCCGCCCGGACAAAGGTCTCGTCCATCCAGGTATGGGTTTCCGGGCCGAAGTAGGCCTTCTCCTCATTGGAATCGTAGGTCAGCCGTTCGGTCCGCATCAGGATGGAGTCCATGTAGAGATTGACGTTCTCTTCAAACGTGAAACGCTTGGTGCGGGAGTCGTAGGTGCCGTGCAGGCCCTCAATGACGTTCCCCTCCTTGGATTTCATGGCACCGCCGTCATGGAAGAAGGCGAGGCTGTCCTTGGTATTGTATTCGAGCTGGCGGGTGCGCAGCAGGTTGCCGTCCTTGTCGAGCAGTTCCACCACGGAGCCCTTGAACTGGGCCAGGTTCTGCGGAATCAGGTAGGTCAGCTGGTCGCTGGTGAGCATCGTCTCATCCTGCATCAGCCGCACGTTGCCGTAGGCCTCGATCACCTCGGAATCCACATTCCAGGAGGCGGAATCGCAGAGCAGGTAGGTATCGTTGTGCAGAAAGCGGGCGTCGCCCTGCACGCGGCGGTAGTTGACGCCGTTCTCCGTGATCTGCCACGCCTTTTCAGCGCTGATCAGGCGGACGATCGAATCCTCCGGCGGTGTAGCCGTCTGCTGTTGCTTCCGCGGCTGCGCGAAGGCCGTACCGGAAAGGACGGCCGCCAGCAACAGGGTGACGATACACTTGGGAGCGGTCATGACGGATTAGCGGACCCAGCCCTCGTACCGGAAGTCGCAGCCCCGGAACATCGGGTCAATATAGATATGGGTCTCCTTCTGCTTGGTCTTGATGAAGTTGTCGATCGCCTCTGACGCGTGCTTGTTGTTGACGGCGCCCAGCAGCTGGTTGTAGTCGGTTTCAAGCGTGGCGGTATGCGAAGGGATAATCTTCTCGAGATAGATGATCTTGTAGACCGTATTGCCGTTGCGGCCCTCGTTGTCGAGCGACTCGAACGGTTCGGAGACATCCCCTTCCTTCATGTTGCGGATGACGGCATAGTCGGCCGGCTTCAGCTGGTCCTTCTCAAAATAGGAAGAGCCGCTGTAGGGATCGGCCAGCAGGCCGCCGGAGACGCTGGTGGAACGGTCCTGCGAATAGGTTTTCGCCGCATCGGCGAAAGCGAGCGAATCCTTGACGATCAGGGTGCGGATGCTGTCGAGGCGGTCGAACGCCCGGATACGGTCCTGGGTCGTGTAGGTGGGTTTGATCAGGATGTGCCGCGCATTGAACATGTCGCCTTCGCGGGCAATCAGCTGGATGATGTGGAAGCCGTCGGGGGTCTCCACGATCTGCGAGACCTGCCCCACCTTGAGGGCCATCGCCGCGTCGGAGAAGGCGGGCCAGAAGACGGTCTTCGAGAGCATACCCAGTTCGCCGCCCTTGCTCACGCTGCCCGGATCCTGCGAATAGATGCGGGCCAGGGTCGCGAACTTTTCTCCGTTGAGCACGCGTTCACGCAGGCCCAGCAACTTTTCCTTGACAGCCAGGTTGGCTGTTTCGCGGTCCGGATAGACCAGAATCTGGCGGAGCCGGTACTGGGTGGAAATCACCGGAAGATCTTCCTTGGGCGTAGCGTTGTAATAGTCCGCCACGTCGGCCGGGGTCACGCGGGCACCGCCGGTAGAGACCGCCTGCTGCTTCTGCTGGATGAGCGCCTGCTCGTTCAGGGCCTCTTTCCACTCCATGCGGAGTTTGTAGAGCGGCTTGTGGAAATACTCCTCCACCCCTTTCTCGCCGCCGAGTGCGGAATAGGCCTCGTCGAGACGCTGGGTCAAAACCTGTTCCACGTTAGCATCGTTGACGGTCAGGGAGTCTTTCTTGGCCTGCACGTAGAAGAGCTTGTTGATGAGCATAGTCTCCAGAATCTCGCAGCGGGCCTTCTGGTCGGCGGCCTGGCCGCGCATCCGCATCATCTGGACCTCGGACTCCAGCTGCGAAAGCATGATCATGTCGTTGCCGATCACAGCCACGGATTTGTCTATGAGGCCGTCGGTATATTTCTGGGCACGGGCCGGCAGCAACGGCAGGCAGAACAGCACGGCCGGCAGCAAAGTGCGGAACAATCTATTCATCTTGGTCGTAAATAATCAGTTTTCCATTGATCTTGGCATCTTCGAACAACTCTTGTTCCAAAGATGCAAGAAGCTCCTGTTTCCGCTTGCTCAAGAGCAGTTCGCGGATCTTTTCTGCGTTGTATTCGAACGGCGAGGGCTGGTTCGGGGCAATCCGGCCCAGGAGATAGACCAGGTGGTTCTGGCCGTCGATCTCCCGTTCAAAGGAGCGTCCCCGCACGAATTCCGCCTCGCAGGCGGCCGTCTCCATGCCCAGTTCCTTGGCGAAGGTAGCCACCGGCACCCAGTTTTTGCCGAAGTCCACGTACTTCTCCGCGGATGCGTAGCACATCTCCTCCAGGTCGGCCACATCCGTATCGATTTCAGCCTGGTAGCTGTCCTTGATCATATCGTAGTAGGGCGACTTCCTGGAGATTCGGATGATGCGCGCCTTGACCAGCGAATAGGGGAAGGTGAACTGCGGCTTGTGTTCCTCGTAGTAGGCCATCGCCTCCTCGTCGGTCACCAACGTGTCGAGCCGGGATTCGATATAGAGTTTCTCGTAGCGGAAGGTGAGCAGGTTCTGGCGGAACTCGGCCACCTCCGCGCTCACGTCCTTGGACTCCTTGGAAAGGTTGGCCTCCGCCTGGAGCATCAGCAGTTTGCCCTTTGCCCAGGTGTTGATGTACTGCTGCACCATCCGGATGCTGTCTTCCGCCGGAACGCCCTGCGGAATCAGCTTGCGGATGTCGCTCCGGTAGAGCACCTCGCTGCCCACGCGCGCCACGGCGTCGTCGCCCGCGTCGTGGAAGATGCGTTCCACGAAGTTGCAGGCGCTGAGCGAAGCGGTCACGCAAAGGAGGGCGAAGAGGCGGCGGAGCGTTTTCATCGGTCAGCGTTTGTAGTTCGGAGCCTCACAGAAGGCGGCCAGGTCGTGCGGATGGCTCTCCACCATACCGGCCGCGGTGATCTTGATAAACTTGGCGTTGCGCAGTTCGGGGATGGTGCGGGCGCCGCAGTAGCCCATGCCGGAACGGATACCGCCCACCAGCTGGTAGACCACGTCGGCGAGCGGGCCGCGGTACGGCACGTGCGCCGTCACGCCTTCGGGCACCAGTTTCTTGATGTCGGCCTCCATGTCCTGGAAGTAGCGGTCCTTGGAACCCTTCTGCATGGCCTCGAGCGAACCCATGCCGCGGTATGCCTTGTATTTCTGGCCGTTCATCACGATCACGGTGCCGGGGGTTTCGTCGGTGCCGGCGAAGAGCGAACCGGCCATGATGGTGGAAGCTCCGGCGGCCAGCGCCTTGACGATATCGCCGGAGTAGCGGATGCCGCCGTCTGCGATAATGGGGATGCCGCTCCCCTCCAGTGCCTCGGCGGTGTCGAGGATGGCGGTCAGCTGCGGTACGCCGATTCCGGCAATGATGCGCGTGGTGCAGATGGAGCCGGGTCCGATACCCACCTTGACGGCATCCACGCCGCAGTCGCGCAGGGCGCGGGCCGCGTCGGCCGTTGCGATATTTCCGGCTACGATCTGAATCTTCGGGAAGGCCTTGCGCGCCTTGCGGATGGTGTCGAGCACCATCTGGGAATGGCCGTGGGCCGTGTCGAGCACCACGGCATCCGCGCCGACGCCGGTCAGCGCTTCGATATTGTCCAGGCTGTGCGGATTGATCCCCACGGCTGCGGCAACGAGCAGCGAGTGGCCGGCCTCGTCGGTGCAGGCCTTGACCTGCGCCACCTGCGCCGTCTGCTGGTCGAGCGGCATGTTCTTGTGAATCACACCGATTCCGCCCAGGCGGGCAAATGCTTCCGCCACGCGGGCGTCGGTCACCGTATCCATGGCGGAAGAGACCATCGGGAGACGGAGGGAGATTTCACGCGTGAAGTGCGAGGTGATATCCACTTCGCGCGGCAGGACGTCGCTGTGGGCGGGGATTAGAAGGACATCGTCGTAAGTGAGTCCCTCTTTGATGATTCTATCGGACATATCGCAGTTATATTAAAGTTTATAGTACGGCAACTTATTATATAACCGCCAAAATTACGAAAAATTATCGACAGACTCAAATTAGAGATTCGCGGCCCTTATCCAAAAAAACAGAGGATGGCCGGTTGGGGTCATCCTCTGGGATTGATTCTGTCTTTCGGGAGTTATTCGGGTATCGTGATCGATACGCGATACATCTTTCCCTTGTCGAAGGATGTGTTAGCGGTGAACGTCTTGGTTGCCGTGTTGCATTCAACGTCGTCAACCGTTGCGGTGAACACCAGTTTGTCACCAACTTCCATGTCGTTGAGAGTAAAATTGACAAAATACAATGTCACCACTCCGGAATCGGGAATTGTAATATTATTTGCATATAGCTTCCAATCCGAACGATACCCTGATCCTCTGCCACAGAGAGGATTACCTGGGATATCAAGATATTCCCAGGAACTGGAACGGGACCAACCCTTTGCGGCATCCGTGCTGTCATATGAATCTATCACCATTGACTGTAACGGTTTTCCTTTCAAGGAAGCCGGGAAAGTAGCCGTCACCTTAAGCACTATCATTTCGTGGGAAAGAGTAACGTTAAGGGTGTTTGTCTTGATGTCGTCTTTGTTGACAACACCGCTCATAATACAATAATTCCAAAGGTGCGAGGCGTCATTGTCGGCGTTTTGCTTGAGGGAATGGGAACTACCTTGTATAAATTCACTCCCAACCTCGGCACCATACAGGAATGATACCTCAGCGCCAGCATGGTTATAGTAAGGAGCCGATTCATACTTATTCGCACCGTTATTGGTTAAAGCGGGATAGATAACTATCACTTTTGCGGGCGAATCTCCGCCGTTGAAAGTACCTGAAAATTCAGCCGTTGCACGTCCGGCCGCACCGGTGGAGGTGAAATTATCCACGCAAACAAGATTACCGCTTCCATCCAGGGTCACCACAGAAATGGTTTCGCTGGCTTCCCAGGAAGCTTTCAGTACGTTACCGTCGGGTTCATAAGTGACTCGGGTAATCTCGCCAATATCGGCGATGAGTTTCATAGGTACGCCTTCGGAGGCGGGATTATTGTCTTTCTGGCAGGAAACCAGCATTGCAGCAAAGGCTGCCAATACCAATAATTTCTTCATAACTCTGCTCCTCCGTTAATTTAATACGTCATCGAGATCGCCGCCGTCCCGGAAACCGGGAGCGCTGGTGCAAATAACGCCTTCCGCTTTAATCTCCACCACCTCGGTTTCGGGTGATATGTACAATTCTTTTTCTTTCATAAGCTTATGGGTTTTGAATTGGTTGGGACACACAAAAGACGCGGAACTCCTTGCGAAGTCCGCGGCAATGATTATCTAAAGCACTGATTAAGTGAGCGTTATACCCCCCCCGAATGCAGGAAGTGCTTTGGTTATAAGCAGATTTGAATTGAAATGAGTCATCACGGCTGTTTCAATTGCCGACGAAGATAACTGTTTTCTGGCGAAAAAGCAAGAAATAATTGCTATCTTTGCCGACAAATAAACACGGAAAAATATGAACCTCAGAGTTATTAAGAAGGATATTGAATTCCTCATCAGCGATTTTATCGACGACTGCTACCTCTTCATGATGATCCATCCGGACGACAAGAAGGCGGAAGAAGCCGAGAAGCTGATGGACGAAGCCTGCGAACTGGCCAACAACCTCTTTGACCGCGTGAACCACCCGGACAAGAAGGCCGTCAAGGCACACTACAAGGCGATCGGCGTTGACCTGATCCAGGGTCTCGACGGCCTCTGCGACCGCCTCTCCGCCCTTGCAAAGAAGTAGTAATAGCCATTACTAACAAAAAAAGCCCGACGGAATCCGCCGGGCTTTTTGTTTGCTCACGCTTTATTTGCGGGGACCTTTGTGGTCGCCGCGGCCGTGGCCGTGACCGTTGCGGTCGCCGCGGCCTGCGGGGCGTTCGCCGCCGTTGCCGTTGCCGTTACGCGGTTTGCGGACGGGTTCCACGTAGCCTTCCGGCTTCTCGATAAGCGCACGGCGGGACAGGCGCATCTTGCCGGTCTTGGCGTCGATCTCAAGCAGCTTGACATCGACCTCGTCGCCGACATTGAGGATATCCTCCACCTTCTCCGTCTTAGCCCAGTCGAGCTCGGAGATATGAAGCAGGCCTTCCTTGCCCGGGAGAATCTCCACGAAAGCGCCGAACTCCAGGATGGAGACGACCTTGCCGTGGTAAACCTCGCCGACTTCGGGAACTGCGCAGATGCCCTTGATCCAGTCGAGTGCCTTCTGCATGGCCTCTGCGTCGCTGGAAGCGATGTCCACGACACCGACGGTACCCTCGCCGTTCGGGTTGGGTTCTTCATCGATATTGATGGCTGCGCCGGTCTCTTTCTGGATGCGCTGGATGGTCTCGCCGCCCTTGCCGATGATGGCTCCGAT
>DBXZ01000045.1 GCA_002309795.1 Bacteroidales bacterium UBA1199 | reverse complement strand
CCCGAACCCGATGGAAGACAGTGACATCCTGACCCTGTTCCGAGAAGGCGAACGCGACCGTGCGTTCAACCTGCTCGTGCGCAAATATTCGGAACGCCTTTACTGGCAGATCCGCAATATGGTGCAGGTCCACGAAGATGCGGACGACGTGCTGCAGAATACATGGATCAAGGTCTGGGATGCACTCGACACCTTCCGCGGAGATTCCCAACTCTACACCTGGCTCTACCGGATCGCCACCAACGAATCCGTCACCTTTCTGAAATGCGCGCGCCTGAAAGCCGCCCTCTCGCTGACCGGTTACGAGCGCGTGCTCAGCAACCGGCTGGCGGCCGACGACTATTTCAGCGGCGACAAGGTGCAGCTCGCGCTCCAGAAGGCCATCGCCACGCTGCCGCCCAAGCAGAAGGCGGTCTTCACGCTGCGCTATTTCCAGGAACTGCCCTACGAGGAGATCTCGGAAATCCTTGAGACTCCGGTCGGTTCCCTCAAGACTTCCTATCACTACGCCGCGGGCAAAGTGGAGGCGGAAGTCAAAAAAATGTTGGATTGATTTTTAACTTTTCATAAGACCATCGGTCTAAAAGACAACGAACAAAGCAATGAAGGACACGAAAAACATGCTCGAACAGGAATCGCTGAAGAAGGCGCCGTTCACCGTCCCCGAAGGTTACTTCGACACGGTGGAGGACCGCGTTCGCGAGCGTATTTCCCAGCCCGTGAAGAGTTCTCGCCTCTGGACGGTTCTCAAACCGGGAATCGCCGTGGCCGCTATGTTCCTGATCATTTTCGGAATCGGCTATGGCACCCTGTCGCTGACAGGTACGCTGGGCAGCGGCCGCTCGGCCCAGTTGCTGGCAGAAGCCGAACCGGAAATCTCGGTCGTAGAGGCGGACCTCAACGAGAAGATTGAAGAACTTTCGGACGACGAACTGTTGGAGTATCTCTCCGAAACCGTTTCGCTGACCGATTTGCAAATGTTCCTCGCAGACAATTTAAGTTATTAAAAATGGGTAAAATGAAAAGGTTAATGGTTTTAATGAGCGCACTGCTCATGGTTGGTGCAGTCGCTTACGCGCAGCCCTCCGACGCCGACAAGGCACGGCACGCAAAGCACATGGAGCAGATGCGTACTGAAAAGATCGGTTTCCTGACCGAGCGTCTCGCGCTGACTCCGGAGGAGGCACAGGTCTTCTGGCCGGTCTACAATGCGTATGAGAAGGAGATGATGGAAGCCGGCAAGGCTGTCCGCGACGCCCGCAAGGCGCTTCGTCCCGCCAAAGATCAGGCAGAACCCTCTGAGAAAGAGGTGAAGGCCCGGATCGAAGACTATCTGAAGGCCCTGAAGACAGAGGCCGAGGTCAAGGCTAAGTACAACGGACAGTTCATGAAGGTGCTTCCGGCTGTCAAAGTCGCCAAGCTCTACATGGTAGAGGAGCACTTCCAGAACAAGATGCTGCGCGAGATGTTCAAACGCCAGGCAGAGATGCACGGCAAGCAGGGCAATCGTCCCGACGGCGACAAAGCTCCCAAGGCTCCGAAGGGTCCCCGCTTTGGAAAGAAGGCGAAGGATGTAAAAGAGCACGACGCTGCCAAAGAGGTTCAGGACGCCAAATAACTGTGTGGCAGATAAGTTCCTGATACTTAATAAAATGCTAAAAATCGGTCAGCCAAATCCGCTGACCGATTTTTATGTTCTGCCTGTATGTCAATAACTTAGCCGCCACGGCCGGTTAGTCCAGCTTCAGCACCGCCATAAAGGCTGACTGGGGGACCTCCACCTGGCCGATCTGGCGCATACGCTTCTTGCCCGCCTTCTGTTTTTCCAGCAGCTTGCGCTTACGCGTGATATCGCCGCCGTAGCACTTGGCGGTCACGTCTTTGCGCACCTGGCGCACTGTTTCGCGGGCGATGATCTTGGCGCCGATGGCAGCCTGGATGGCCACGTCGAACTGCTGGCGCGGGATCAGCTCCTTCAGCTTCTCGCAAATCTTGCGGCCGAACTCGTAGGCGTGGTCCTGGTGGATCAGCGTGGAGAGGGCGTCGGCCGGTTCGCCGTTGAGCAGGATGTCGAGCTTCACGAGCTTGGCCGGGCGGAACCCGATCACGTGGTAGTCGAACGAAGCGTAGCCTTTGGAGATGGATTTCAGTTTGTCGTAGAAGTCGAAGACAATCTCCGAAAGCGGCATCTCGTAGTTGAGTTCCACGCGGTCCGCGGTCAGGTAATGCTGACTGGTGAGGGTGCCGCGCTTGTCCAGGCAGAGTTTCATGATGGCGCCGTAAAACTCTGATTTCGAGATAATCTGCGCGCGGATATAGGGTTCCTCAATCCGGTCGATCAGCGTGGGGGCCGGCAATCCGGAAGGGTTGTGCACGTCCAGGCAGGCGCCCTGCGTGGTATATACCTTATAAGATACGTTCGGGACCGTGGTCACCACGTCCATGTCGAATTCGCGGAAGAGGCGCTCCTGTACGATCTCGAGGTGCAGCAGACCCAGAAAGCCGCAGCGGAAACCGAATCCGAGGGCCAGCGAACTCTCCGGTTCGAACACCAGCGAAGCGTCGTTCAGCTGGAACTTTTCGAGCGAGGCGCGCAGGTCTTCGTATTCGTCGGCCGAGACGGGGAACATGCCCGCGTAGAGCATCGGCTTCACATCTTCGAATCCCGCGATTGCGCCGGCGCACGGACGGTCGGTATGCGTGATGGTATCGCCCACCTTGACCTCCACGGCCGTCTTGATGCCGGAGATAATGTATCCTACTGAGCCGCAGGGGATTTCGTCGCGCGGGCAGAGTTTCATCTTGAGCGCGCCCACCTCGTCGGCCACGTACTCCTTGCCGGTGTTGACGAACTTCACCTTGTCGCCCGGGCGGATGCTGCCGTTCTCCACCTTGAAGTAGGCGATAATGCCGCGGAACGAGTTGAAGACCGAGTCGAAAATCAAGGCCTGCAGCGGTGAGGCCGGGTCGCCTTTGGGCGCGGGAATGCGGTCTACGATCGCGTCCAGCACGGCCGGAACGCCTTCGCCGGTACGCGCGCTGACCAGCAGCACGTCTTCCGGATCGCAGCCGATCAGGTCCACCACCTGGTCGCGCACCACATCCACCATGGCCGCCTCCATGTCGATCTTGTTGAGCACGGGGATGATCTCCAGGTCGTGCTCGATGGCCAGATAGAGGTTGGAGATGGTCTGCGCCTGGATGCCCTGGGTGGCGTCCACCACCAGCAGCGCACCCTCGCAGGAGGCGATTGCACGCGAGACTTCATAAGAGAAGTCCACGTGGCCGGGGGTGTCGATCAGGTTCAGCACGAAAGTCTCCCCGCCGCGGGTGTACTCCATCTGGATGGGGTGAGACTTGATGGTGATGCCCTTCTCGCGCTCCAGATCCATGGAATCCAGCACCTGCGCCTCCATGTCCCGCTGCTCGAGCGTATGGGTCAGCTCCAGCAGGCGGTCGGCCAACGTACTCTTGCCGTGGTCGATATGGGCGATGATGCAGAAATTCCGGATGTTTTTCATTCTAGTCTTCCGTGACGCGTTTCACGCGGGTCTTGATGCCGTCCCAGAGATCGAGGAGTTCATCTTCGATCTTGCCTTCCGTGCGGACGCCCTTCTCCAGGCGTTCGTATTTTTTGCGGCACTCGGGGCTGCAGAAGACCTGTTCGGGGTTGGCCTTGACGAAGGTCGTGTCGCAGATGGGGCAGGTCAGGGTTGCTCCGACGGGGGCCTGCCGGTTGATGTCCACCACGCGCTCATACTTGTTCCAGAGTTTCTTGACGCCGGAATGGCCGGTGACGCCTTTGTAGACGGCAAGGCCGATCAGCAGGATGACTGCTGTCCACAGGATGCTGGATAGGATTTTTTTCATAGTCGGCAAGTTTTGAAACCTCTCCGGCAAATTTACAACTATTTCGCGTATCTTTGCAAACTATGCGTATGGAATTGCCCCGCAAAGGTTTCTGGCGTGCCGCGCTGGCCGTCGTTCTGCTACTGATGGTGGCGGCGCCGCTCCGTGCGCAGTATGAATCCTTCGGCACCGAGCCGCTCAAAATCCAGTGGCGGCAGCTGCAGGGGGCCAACTATTCCGTACTCTATCCGCAGGGACTGGACTCCCTGGCCCGCCGCTATCTCTACCTCTTTGAATCTTCCCGTGTGCAGGCGGGCGACCTGATGCGGATTGAAGTGCCCAACGTGCCGCTGATCCTGCATCCCTACGCCCTCACGCCGGCCAGCAGCCCGGTCTGGGCCCCGCGCCGCGTGGAGCTTTTCACCACGCCCAGCAGCAGCGAACACTTCGCGCTGAGCCACGACCGCTACCTGGCCCTGCGCAACAACGTCCGGCTGGCCTACATGGGCCATTACGGTACCTACGCCTTCAAGGTATTGAGGTATGTGTATGGCGACCAGTCGGTTGCCTTCGGCGTCGGGTTCAAGCCCACCGTCTGGCAGTGCGTCTCTTCGGCCGATTCGTTCGTCTCGGACATGACCCTCTCCGGCCCGGGCCGCAATGCGGAGTACCTGATGTTCTGGCGGGCGGCCTTCGTGACGGGCGACCGGCGCATCTACGACCGCTGGCACTTCGGCTCCTACCGGAACTACATGCCGAACGACAAGTCGATGGGCTACCTGCTGGTGTCGGACATCCGCCTCTTTGACGACCGCTACTACGGCGTGGGCGATGCCATGACCATCCAGATGCGCGACTGGTGGGACCTGTTCGGTGTCTGGAACCGAAGCTTCCAGGAGGCCACCGGCCGCACGGTCCGCAAGCACTGGCGCAACGTGGCGAGCAATTACGCCCCCATGTGGTACGACCAGGACCTGCAGCGCGCTCCCTTTACTCCGTTTGAACCGCTGGCCGACGTGCCGGCCATCTATACCGAATACCGCAACCTGGCTCCGACCGCGCAGGGCCTCTTCGCCACGCAGGCCGGCTACAACCATTCGAACCGGCTGGTCCGGCTGGACGATGAGGGCGGTGCACACCGCATGCGCGCCTTCTCGCAGCAGGCGAGCCGGATCGTGACGGCCGGCGGAACGCTCTACTGGTCTGAAATCGTGCCCGATGCACGCTATGATCTGGTGGAATACTCCGTGCTGCGCAGCTACGATACCCGTTCGCACCGCACCCGCACGCTGACGCACCGCACGCGGCTTTTCAACCCGACCGTGTCGCCCGACGGCCGTGCGCTCTGGGCGGTGGAATACGCCCCGGAAGGCAGCTCCACGGCGGTTGAGGTCGATGCTGCCACGGGTCGCGAAATCTCCCGGATTGCCGCTCCGCAGGGCTGCAGGCTGGTTGAGGTACTGCAGGCAGGCGGAATGCTCTACGCCACCGGCATCACGGACGACGGAATGGCGCTGCTGAAGATATCCTCCGCGGCTGCTGAAGACGCCTGGAGCACCTGCATCGCCCCGCAGAACAGCTACCTGCAACAGCTCGCACGGCTGGGGGACGACCTTTGCTTTGTCTCCGACCAGGACGGTGTCTGCTGCATCTACCGCTATGGTGTGGCCGACGGCCGGGTTACCAAAATCGTCCATTCGCGCTTCGGCGCTTTCAACCCCGTCGAGTCCGACGGAGCGCTCCTCTATTCCGACTACGGCGTGAAGGGTCACCGGCCCGTCCGCACGCAGCTCGCGGCGCTTGAAACGCGTCCGGCAACCCTCTCCGGCGACCGTTCCGGCGCCTTCGCGATTGCCGACCGCGAGGCGGCCCAGGCCGCCGCGCCGCTCGCCGCCGC
>DBXZ01000005.1:3258-4405 GCA_002309795.1 Bacteroidales bacterium UBA1199 | reverse complement strand
GTCAAGCGTTGCGTGGCGATTGCCGGCGATACGCTGGAGGTGGTCGACGGCCTGGTGGTCGTGAACGGTGTCCCGCAGGCGGCGCATCCCGGCATTCAGTTGACCTATTGCGTTGAAACCGCCGGATCGCCCATCAACCGCAAGGTGCTCGAGAATATCGGGTTGAACCTCGCCGAATTGCGCTACGATCCTTCGCGTCACTGCTATCCTGACATGCCGCTCACGGCGGCCATGCTCGAGCGCATCAACGCGCTGCCCAACGTGATTGCCGTGACGCGCAACATCGACGTCTGGCCGCCCGACTGGCCCGACAGCCCCGAGATGCTCTTCCCGTTCACCGAAACCGGCTGGACCCGTGATAATTACGGCCCGCTCTGGATCCCGGCGAAGAGCGCCACGGTGCAGTTGACCGCGGAGAACCTGCCGCTCTACCGGCGGATCATCGAGGTCTATGAAGGGCACTCGCTGGAAGTTTCGGAAGAGGGGGAGATCCGCATCGACGGCGTTCCGGCTACGGCGTACACCTTCGCGATGGATTACTACTGGATGATGGGCGACAACCGTCACAATTCCCTGGATTCCCGCTACTGGGGATTTGTTCCGGAAGACCACGTCGTAGGCCGGCCGCTGTTCGTCTGGCTTTCGACCGACGCCTCCCGCTCTTTCCCCAAGAGTATCAGGTGGAACAGATTTTTTAAGGGGTGCAAATAAAATTTGCGTAATTGATAAAAATAACCGATATTTGCAGCCCCAATTTGGAGAAATAATAAAACATTACAATATATGGCACGTGTCTGTCAAGTAACCGGAAAGAGCAGAATGGTCGGAAACAACGTTTCCCACTCCAAGCGCCGCACCAAGCGCGAATTCGCTCCGAACCTCAAGACCAAGAAGTTCTGGTCTGAAGAGGAACAAAGATTCATTACCCTCAAGGTCTCCTGCCGCGGCATGAAGACCATCTACAAGAACGGCCTCGCCGAGACGGTTAAGGCTGCTCAGGATAAGGGCCTCATCAACATCGTCTAAAGCATTACAATTATGGCAAAGAAAGGCAATCGCGTTCAGGTCATTCTGGAATGCACCGAGCAGAAGGCTAGCGGTGTACCGGGCATCTCCCGCTATATCACCACCAAGAACAAGAAGAACA
>DBXZ01000005.1:0-3247 GCA_002309795.1 Bacteroidales bacterium UBA1199 | reverse complement strand
TACAACCCTTATCTGAAGAAGGTCACTGTTCACAAGGAAATCAAGTAATACCTAACACACTCATACTATGGCAAAGAAAGCGGTCGCAACCTTCAGCGGCGACAAATCGGAAAAGAGAAACGTTGTGAAGTGCATCCGTATGGTCAAGTCCGAGCGTACAGGTGCCTATGCCTTCCAGGAGGAATTCGTTCCCACGGCTGGCGTAAAGGAGTATTTCGAAAAGAAATAGTTATACAATGGTTTAGAAAGACGGCCAGGCGGATGCTTGGCCGTCTTTTTTGTTATCTTTGTACCCAAATCTCGAAATCCTATGGACTTTGACAAAATCATCGCGCTGATTCATCAGGAGGTGAAGCCCGCGCTCGGATGTACGGAACCGATTGCAGTGGCGTTGGCTGTGGCCCGGGCTGCAGAAGCACTTCGCGAAGGATGCGGCCGTGAGCCCGCGGAAATCACCGCCAGCGTGAGCGCCAATATCCTCAAGAACGGAATGGGTGTCGGAATTCCCGGCACCGGCATGGTGGGCCTGCATGTGGCCGCTGCGCTCGGCGCAATCTGCGGCCGGAGTGCCTACGGCCTGGAAGTGCTGCACGACCTCTGCCCGGAATCGGTGGAGAAGGCCCGCGCTCTGGTTTCATCCGGCAAAGTGGTTGTCTCGCTGGCTCCGACCGACGAACTGCTTTACGTCTATGCGGAAGCCCGTGCGGATGGCCATATCGCGACGGCTGTCATCTCGGGTGCGCACGACCGGATTGTGGAAGCCACCTTCGACGGCACCTCCGTGCTGGGTGCGCACAAGTCGGCCGGAGCTGCGGATTGCGGCGACAAGGCCGCCGTGGAGCCGGATTTCGCGCGCACGATCACGGTCCGCGAGATTTGGG
Source organism: Bacteroidales bacterium UBA1199 (assembly GCA_002309795.1). The sequence continues at coordinate 2,366 of DBXZ01000005.1, read as the reverse complement.
AATTCGTGAACACCGTCCCGCTCGAAAAGATCGCCTTCATGGAGGATTCCATCAAGATGAACCGTGCATTGGCCGAAGAGGGACTCCGTCATCCCTACGGCCTGCAGGTGGGACGCACGCTGCTGGCAGACGACAACAAGAGCGTCTACGGCGATACGCTGCTGATCCACGCCATGGCCTGGACCGCAGCGGCTTCGGATGCCCGCATGGCCGGCTGTACGCTCTCCGCCATGAGTAACTCCGGCAGCGGCAACCAGGGCGTCACCGCCACGATGCCGGTGATCGCCATCGCGGAGCAGACAGAAGCGACGCACGAACCGCTTCTGCGCGCCCTCGCGCTCTCGCACCTGATTGCCATCCACATCAAGGGTTATCTGGGCAAGCTCTCCGCCCTCTGCGGCTGCGTGATTGCCTCTACAGGCAGCTCCTGCGGAATCGTCTATCTGCGCCGTGGCGGCTACGATCAGGTCTGCGCGGCCATCAAGAATATGATCGGCAACATCACCGGCATGGTGTGCGACGGCGCCAAGGTGGGCTGCGCGCTGAAGGTGGCTTCCGGCGTGGCTACGGCCCTGCAATCCGCGGTGCTGGCCCTTGACGGGCAGTGCATTTCCGCCAACGACGGCATCATCGAGGAGGACATTGAAAAGACCATCGCCAACCTCGGCCGGATAGGCAGCGTGGGCATGAAGGCCACCGACAAGATGATTCTTGATATTATGTCCTGCAAGTAGCCTCGTTTTTTCTTATCTTTGAAAATTGCTTATGGCACTGTTCGGACTCATAAAAACCAAGACCTCGATCTTCGAAAAGCTCTCCCGCGCCATCATGGGCAAGAGCGTCGTGGACGATGAGGTGCTCGACTCGATCGAGGAGGCGCTCATCACCTCCGACGTGGGCGTCGAGACTACCCAGAATATCATAGAACGCCTGGAAGCGCGCGTGGCGCGTGACAAATACGTCAATACCCAGGAACTCAACGCCATCCTCTGCGAAGAGATCGAGGCACTGCTCGACGCCGACGGCAAAGCCGGTGCGGAGCCCTTCGACTTCTCCAAGAAGCCCTATGTGATGATGGTCGTGGGCGTCAACGGCGTGGGCAAGACCACCACCATCGGCAAACTGGCCGCACAGCTTACCGCTGCGGGCAAAAAGGTGGTGCTGGGCGCGGCGGATACCTTCCGTGCGGCGGCTGTGGAACAGCTGGTCATCTGGGCTGAAAGGGCAGGGGTGGATATCGTCAAGCAGGAGATGGGGGCCGACCCCGCTTCCGTGGCCTACGACACGCTCCGCAGCGCTGTGGCTCGCGATGCCGACGTGGTGATCGTGGATACGGCGGGCCGCCTGCACAACAAGATCAACCTGATGAACGAGCTCACCAAGATCCGCAACGTGATGCGCAAGGTGGTGCCCGACGCACCGCACGAGGTGCTGCTGGTGATCGACGGCTCCACCGGCCAGAACGGCTTCCAGCAGGCCAGGGAGTTTACCCGCGCAACCGACGTTACGGCGCTGGCCGTCACCAAGTTGGACGGAACGGCCAAGGGCGGCGTGGTGATCGGCATCTCCGATCAGTTCCGCATCCCGGTCAAGTTTATCGGTACGGGCGAAAAGATTGAAGACCTCAAGTACTTCGACAAGAAAGAATTCATTGAATCGATTTTCAAATAACAGATACAAGCTATGGTCATTTCGTACAATTGGCTGAAAGATTACCTGGAATTCGACCTGACGCCGGCGCAGGTGGTTACCATCCTCACCGACACGGGCCTGGAAGTGGAACACGTGGAAGAGGTTGAGCAGATCCCCGGCGGACTTGCCGGCGTGGTCGTCGCCGAGGTGGTGGAGTGCGTGGAGCATCCCGACTCCGATCATCTGCACGTCACGAAACTCAACACGGGTGAAGCCGAGCTGCTGCAGGTGGTTTGCGGCGCGCCCAACGTGGCTGCCGGACAGAAGGTGCTGGTGGCTACCGTCGGCACGAACCTGCCCACCCCGGACGGTTCTGCGTTCAAGATCAAGAAATCCAAAATCCGCGGTGTGGAGAGCTTCGGTATGATCTGTGCCGAAGACGAACTGGGCATCGGGACCGACCACGCGGGCATCATGGTGCTGCCCCCGGACGCAGTTCCCGGCACGCCGGCCCGCGAACAGCTTCAGCTCAAGTGCGATACGGTCTATGAAATCGGCCTCACGCCGAACCGCGTGGACGGCGCTTCGCATATCGGTTGCGCACGCGACCTCTACGCATATTGCTGTGCCAACGGCATTCCATGCCGCTGGACGCTGCCCGACCTCTCCGGTTTCAAGGCGGCGCAGGGCGCAGCGGGTTCTATTCCGTTGGAGGTTCTTTCGCCCGAACTGGC
>DBXZ01000021.1 GCA_002309795.1 Bacteroidales bacterium UBA1199 | reverse complement strand
CCTCGCTCCCGCTAGGCCGCTGACGCAGCCCCTCTAATTGGTGTGAAGTACATGTTATTAGAAAAATGCTATCTTTGTGAAAAATCTAAACACGCTTTGTATGAAAAGATTCGCAATTTTTTCTATGGTTTGTCTGGCTGCGGCAGTGCTTTTCACTGCTTGCGGTCCGGATGCATTCGACGGTGACGGAAACTGGTGGACCCGTATGAATATGGCCACCGGTGTGAAGTCTATTACCGAAGTTTCAACTTATGAAGGAGGTTCCAGCACTACTACGTACGAGTATGACAAGGCCGGAAAACTTGTCAAATTAATGGACGAGTGGAACGAAGAGGTGTATACCTACAATGCTGACGGCCTGATTGCCAAATTTGTACAGACGTCGAAGGGCGCTGGTGGCAGCAACGCTACTTACTCGAGAACCTACACCTATGGCGACGCCAACAAAGACCGCTATCTGCCCCGTCAGGTGATGGGTGGTGGCATGCCGATGCACTTGGATCGCGCAGGCCTGCTCCCGGGGCTCGTGAAGATTGAAACGGACAGCAACGGCGAAAAGACCGTAATCGAGTTCTCATTCAAGGGTGACGTGCTGACCATCAAGGGAACCGGCAAGAATGAATGGGACAACTACGAAACTACCTGCGAGTATGCCGGTGCTTATCCGAACAAAGCACAAAACAAATACGAGTTCATGGGCCCTATCACCTACTACGAAAACGGTATGATCAAGAGCTACCGCGAAGGTTTCCTGGATGAAGAGGGCGCCATCACCACCGATCGTACCACCACCTACAAGAACTTCGAGAACAAATTGAACCTTCAGGAAAAGATGGTGGAAGTATTCACGGGCGGCGGCCAGACCACCGTGACCAGTACGTACGACAAGTACGGCAATTTAATCAAGGAACTTAATGAATACCAGGATGCTGATTCCCACAATTCTGAATACCTCGAGTGCTCGTACGAGTACGACAACAAGGGAATGTGGACCAAGATGACCAGCAAGTGGGTCAATAACAACGGCCAGGTTTACAATCAGTCCACGGTTACCCGCACAATTGTATATTACTAGAGGCTAGCGGATAAACGCCCAGTTGTCGTCGGCGGTGGGGGTGTAAGGTCCCTGCGAAAGATAATCGCCGATCAGCGAGCGGATATCCTTGAATACCGCTGTCACCGACAGCGAATCCGGATCGACGCCGGCGCCTTCGGAGAGGAGGTTGCCGGCGCCGCTGGCTCTGTAGGAGGTCATCGCGACGCTGTAGGTGGCTTCCGGATCGAAGGGACGGCCGTCGGTCATCGATTCGATCGCGACGCGCTGGCCGTACGGAGCGCTACAGTTGACTGTATAGCGGATACCGGCGGCGGAATCGTAGTTGTAGGAGGAGCCGTCGCGGCGGATCCAGTGGTCGTATGAGTACTCCAGATAGCCCTGCAGCTGCGCGCCCGTCAGCTCCACCGTGTAGAGCAGATTCTCGTACCGGTAAATGCGGGTTAAATCCAGAAAAGTGACCGGACCTTCCGGCAGCGAACCGCGGTTGTTCAATGGCGCGGAAATGGAAACGTCGGCCCCGCTGTAGTGAAGCTGAGTCTTGTGTATCAGCGACATATAGGCACTCGGACCTTCGAGTGCATCCTCAAAACTGAGCGGTGCCGTCAGCGAACCCACCGGCCGCAGTGCATAGTCGCGCACGGTCTCGAACTGGCGCGAGAAGCGTTCCGTGAAGTCGGGATCGGGCTCGTAGGAGCGCATGTCCAGGAGTTCGGCGATACCGGTCTTCGCTTTGATCCGGTGCTTCTCGACGTCAATCCTGAAGGTTGCCACACCCAGTTGACGGGCCTTCGTGCCGGCGTCGATCAACAGCGTTTGCGTGCCGTCTTCGTGGATGAAGGTCTCTGTGAGCGGACGGTGGTCGTGTCCGCAGAGCACCAGGTCAACACCCTTCAGATTGGCGGCTAGGTAGCGCGCTTCGTTCTCAATATCAGGGCCTTCGCCGGTTCCGCTTCCGCTATGGACAGCCAGTACTACGAGGTCCGGTTTCGTGCGTTTTCGCACCTTGTCGACCCATTGCTGGGCGACGTCGGAGATGGGGAGGAAATCGATTCCGGACCACTTCTCTTCCGACAGCCAGGCTTTGATGTTGGCGTTGGTCATGCCGATCACAGCAATTCTGAAACGGTCACGGACAATCACCTTGTAGGGCTTGAAATAGGGCTTTCCGGCAAGAATGCCATGGGTATGTATGGCGTTGGCCGCCAGAAGCGGAGCTCGACGGTGCTGCCGTTTGACGCGGTCGTAAACCCTGTGGCCCGTCTCGATGTCGTGGTTGCCCACCACGATTGCGTCGTAGGCAAGATACTTTGCCATCGAGACGAAGAGGTGTTTGGAGGTGGTATCTACGTAATTGTAGTAGTAGGCGGCGTTGTCACCCTGCAGGTTGTCGCCCACGTCGATCAGGACCGGCCGGTCGCCCTCTTCGCGAAGCGCCTTCATGGCGCTGGAGACGTTGGCAAGCGAGGTGGCGTTTGCACTGCCGTCGTAATTCTCAGGGAAGTAGGCGCCGTGCAGGTCGGTCGTGGTGCAGACAGTGACGGTGTGCTCACCGGCGGAAGGGCGCGGGGTGAGAACGAGCATCCAGGCGCCGAAGGCACCTGCGACAGATCCGATAACCAGGCAGCCCAGTACGGCCGCCAGTGCAATCAAACCATTCCGGAGCGCAGCTTTCATAATTTACTCCTCTTTCTTTTTGAACTTAATTGTATTGACAATCAGAGCGATAGCGCCGTCACCCGTAACATTGCCGGCCGTGCCGAAGCTATCCATGGCAATATAGAGCGCAATCATCAGACCCTGCATGTTGGCGTCGAATCCGAGCATCGAAGCCAGCAGGCCGAGCGAAGCCATGATGGCGCCGCCCGGTACGCCCGGAGCTGCAATCATCGTGATGCCGAGCATCAGGATGAAACCGAAGTAAGTGCCGAAACTCACGTCCATTCCCATGCTCATCGAGATGGCCAGCGCGCAGGCCACGATCTTCAGGATGCTGCACGAAAGGTGGATGGTGGCGCAGAGCGGCACGGTGAAATCTGCCACTTCGCTGCGCACGCCGTTCTTCTTGGCCTGGGCCAGCGTCACCGGAATGGTGGCGGCGGAAGACTGGGTGCCCAGCGCGGTGAGATAGGCGGGCAGCATGGTCCAGAGTGCCTTGAACGGGTTTTTGCGCGCAATCGCGCCGGCGATGCAGAATTGCAGAACCAGGAACGTGACGTGCATCGCGAAGATGATCAGGATAATCTTGATGAACATTCCCAGCACCGGGCCGACCTTGCCTTCGGCGCCCATCTGCAGGAAGATACCGAAGATGAAGAGCGGCAGCAGCGGAATGATCACGTGGTTGATGACCAGGAAGACCATGTCGCGGAAATCGGTCATCACCTCTTTCAGCGCGTGGCCTTTCATATGAATCATCGTGAGGCCCAGCATGAAGGCCAGCACCAGCGCGCTCATCACGCTGATAAATGCGGGCATCTCGATCGTGAAATAGGGCGTAAGCCCGCCTTCCATGTTGATGGAGCCCAGCGCTGTCAGCGAATCCCCGAGCAACGAGGGGTAGGTCCAGCTGCAGATGCCGTAGGAGAACGTTCCGGCCAGCACCGTGGAAAAGTAGGCGATGGCGGTCGTGATGAGCAGCAGTTTGCCGGCACCCTTGCCCAGGTCGGCAATTCCCGGGGCAATCAGGCCTATGATCAGCAGCGGAATGAAGAGTCCGAGGAAATTGCTGAAGATGGAATTGAAGGTGATGAAAAGGCGGACTGCCCAGTCGGGGAAAAAGAAGGAACAGCCGATACCGAGCAGAATTGCGATGATGACTTTCGGAAGCAGGCCGATCTTTCTTTTATGCTGATTCATAGGGATTTTCGTTATTATGTGCAGAAAAGTTCTTTACAAAGTTAAGAAATAATTATCTTTGTATGACAATAAACAGACCATGGCTTCCTCGCCGATCGAATCGCTCAAAGCCGGCATTGCCGAGTTGCTCTCCCGCTACGAAAAGCTGTCGCGTGAGAACGCGGAACTCCGCCGGGAACTGGAGGGGGCGCACGAGGCCATCGATGAACAACAAAACCGAATAGAAGACCTTAAAAAAAGAATAGACCGACTGCAATTGGATTTAGCATTCAGCAACGCTTCGCCTGACAGGGCGGAGGCCAAGCGCAAGGTTTCCAAGATGCTCAAACAAATAGACCAGTGCATCGCACTGCTCGACGATTGATATGGACAAGCAACGGATCAATGTCACGATAGCCCGGCGCAACTACCAGCTGGATATCGCGCCGGAAATGGAGGAATCCATCCGCGCCGCCGTTGATTCGCTCAATGCACGAATAGAAGATACGACAACCCGCTTCGTAAACGTGGACATCCGTGACATCCTGAGCATGGTACTTTTGGAAGAAGAGGTTCGCCTGATCGACGCCCAGCGGCGCAACGCCGGCGAACTCAAGGAGATGAGCGATGAAATCGCCGCTCTGGACCGCAAACTTGGCACCTATCTGCTTAGCCGTTAGTTTTGCTCTAAGCCAAAATCAACACTAAAAACTAAAACGAGTTACTCGGAAATCGAAGACAGGCCTGGGTTACCCTTCGGGGGATTCCTGCTTGCAGGGACGTTGGAAGTCTGAGATCAACACACTCCGGAGCTCAAATCTTATTTATTAAGATTTTCGTCAGACCGAAACTAACGGCTTTTTTCAATTGCGTCCGTACCATGCACTTTCAATCAACATATAACCACTATGATTCTCACAATCATCATTACCGCAATTCTCTCCGCAGGTCTTGGAATCCTGATTTTCTGGCTCATGCGGAAACTTATACTCGGCAACAAGAGTAGTCAGATTTTAAAACAGGCAGAAGCCGAAGGCGAAAACATCAAGAAAGAGAAGATCTTCCAGGCAAAGGAGAAATTCCTCCAGCTCAAGGGCGAACACGAAGCTTACGTGAGCGAGAAGAACGCCCAGATCCAGCAGGCCGAAAACCGCATCAAGCAGCGCGAGATGCAGCTGAACCAGCAGAGTTCCGACCTGGGCCGCAAAGCCAAGGAGTTCGAAGCCGCCCGCGAAAACCTCAAGCTCGCCCAGGAGGCGGTCAACAAGGAGCGCGACGAATACGAAAAGCTTCGCAGCCAGGAGATTGTCAAACTTGAAGAGGTGGCCGGCATGACGGCCGACGAAGCCCGCAACCAGTTGGTCGAGACCATGAAGTCGGAGGCCAAGACCCAGGCTGCCGCCTACATCAACGACGTGATGGACGAGGCGCGCCTGACGGCCGGCAAAGAGGCCAAGCGCATCGTGATCAACACCATCCAGCGCACCGCCGCAGAAACCGCCATCGAGAACGCCGTCACCGTCTTCAACATTGACAACGACGAGGTCAAAGGCCGCATCATCGGTCGCGAAGGCCGCAACATCCGCGCGCTCGAGGCTGCAACCGGCGTAGAGATCGTCGTGGACGACACGCCGGAGGCCATCCTGCTCTCCGCATTCGACCCGGTCCGCCGCGAAGTGGCGCGTCTGGCGCTGCATCAGCTGGTGACCGACGGCCGTATCCATCCCGCCCGCATCGAAGAGGTGGTGGAGAAGGTCAAGAAACAGCTCGACGACGAGATCATGGAGACCGGCAAGCGCACCTGTATCGACCTGGGTATCCACGGCCTGCACTCCGAGCTGGTCCGCATGATCGGCCGCATGAAGTACCGTTCCTCCTATGGCCAGAACCTGCTGCAGCACTCGCGCGAAGTGGCCAACATCTGCGCCACGATGGCATCCGAGCTCGGTCTGAACCCGAAGGCCGCCAAACGTGCCGGCCTGCTGCACGATATCGGCAAGGTCTCCGAGGACGAGCCTGAACTGCCGCACGCACTGCTGGGTGCCAAGATCGCCGAGAAGTACAAGGAAAAACCCGAAATCTGCAACGCAATCGGTTCGCACCACGAAGAGATGGAGATGGCTTCGCTGATCGCTCCGCTCGTGCTGGTGGCCGACGCCATCTCAGGCGCCCGTCCGGGTGCCCGCCGCGAGGTGGTCGAATCGTACATCAAACGCCTCAAGGATATGGAAGGCATCGCCCTTTCGTATCCGGGCGTCACCAAGACCTACGCCATCCAGGCCGGTCGTGAACTGCGCGTGATCGTGGGCGCCGACGCCGTCTCCGATGCCGACTGCGAACAGCTCTCCTTCGATATCGCACGCAAGATCCAGGATGAGATGACCTATCCGGGTCAGATCAAGATTACCGTCATCCGCGAAACCAGAAGCATCGCCTTCGCAAAATAACGCACCATGGAGAACAAAGTTGACATCGAATGCCGTCCGGAAGTGCTCCGGGGGCTCTATTCGAACCTGGCGGTCATTACCCACTCCGCCAACGAGTTTATTCTGGATTTCGCGCAGATGCTGCCGGGCTATCCCAAGCCGACCGTGGGCAGCCGCGTGATTATGACGCCGGAACACGCCAAGCGCCTGCTGAACGCCCTCACGGACAACGTGCAGAAGTACGAACAGCAGTTCGGCCCCATCAAGCTGGATCAGGGCTATCCGGGCAACCTGCCTCCGATGGGATTCGGCGGCGGCCAGGCCTAGATCAGTTGGAGTAGAACTGAAAGCCTTTGGCGATACCCGCCACGACGGCTTTCCACCGGATGATGATGCCGATGATGCAGACCAGGCCGATCCAGATGAACGCCTTGGTCGTGTCGCTCTGCCGCTGATACCACTCCTTGATTTTTCTGAACATATGCGGGATTTTATGCGGAACAAAAGTACGCAAAATCCCGCATAATTCGTTATCTTTGTAGGAACGGCTAAAACCACGCACTATGATCAAGATCGATTTAAGCGGTTGCCGGCCTTTTATCGGCCGGGAGACCTTTGAGGCCAGCCTTGCCAGGGCACGCGAAGCTTTCGGCGTGCTCGAAAGCGGCACGGGCGCGGGCCATGAATTCCTGGGCTGGAAAGACCTTCCTTCCCGGATCGGACAACCGCAGATCGACGAGTGCCTCTCCGTGGTGGAGGGGTGGATCGCCCGCGAGGTGGAAGTGGTGGTGGTGATTGGCATCGGGGGATCGTACCTCGGCGCGAAGGCCGCTATCGAGGCGCTGGGCCATACCTTCGGCGTGCAGTTGGGCAGTGCAGGCGGTCCGGAGGTGGTTTTTGCGGGACAGAATCTTTCCGAGGAGTATCTGGCGGAACTGAAAGACCTGCTGATGGCGCGCTCCTGTGCGGCCGTGGTGATCTCCAAGTCGGGGACGACCACGGAGCCGGCCGTCGCTTTCCGGATGGTGCGCAACCTGCTGCAGCGGAAATATGGCCGCGAGGAGGCGCGCGAACGGATTGTGGCGGTGACCGATGCGCACCGCGGCGCGCTCAAAACCCTGGCGGACCGCGAGGGATACAAAACCTTCGTCATCCCGGACGATATCGGCGGCCGCTTCTCGGTGCTGACGCCCGTGGGCCTGCTGCCCATCGCGCTGGCCGGATACGATATCGACGCCCTGGTGGCCGGTGCGCGCTACATGCAGCGCGTCTGTGCGGAAGATTCCGATGAGAATCCCGCCATCCGCTATGCCGCCATGCGCAACGCGCTCTACAACAGTGGGAAAGATATTGAACTGCTGGTCAGTTTCCACCCCAAGATGCGCTGCTTCGCCGAGTGGTGGAAGCAACTCTTCGGCGAATCGGAAGGCAAGGAAGGGCAGGGGCTCTTCCCCGCTTCGGCGCTCTTTACGACCGACCTCCATTCGCTGGGACAGTACATCCAGCAGGGACAGCGCAAGCTCTTCGAGACGGCCGTCACCATCGAAAACAGCCGCCGCGAGGTGGTCGTGGAACACGATGACGACGACCTGGACGGCCTGAACTATCTGGAGGGCCGGAACGTGGAGCACTGCAACCGTATGGCCCAGGAAGGGACCCGGATGGCCCATATCGACGGCGGCGTGCCCAACCTGGCGGTCTCCGTGGAACAGCTGGACGAATACAACCTGGGCCAGCTCTTCTATTTTTTCGAGATGGCCTGCGGAATCAGTGCCTATTTGCTGGGCGTCAACCCGTTCGACCAGCCCGGCGTGGAAGAATATAAAAAGCGGATGTTCGAGTTGCTCGGAAAGCCCGGCTATCGGAAATGAAGCGTTTCCTGGAACAGATAGCCAGCCGCTTCTATCAGGAAGCCGGCAACGCGTTGGGTGAATACTGTTTCGTGTTCCCCAACCGGCGTTCCGCGCTCTTTTTCAGCAAATACCTGGGCCAGGCGGCCGGAAAGCCGGTTTTCTCGCCCAAACTGCTCACCATCAACGACCTGATGACCGATCTTTCGGGCCTTCGCCCCATCGACAAGATCGGTGCCCTCTATACGCTTTACCGGAACTACGCGGCCCTGATGTGGCCCGGCGAGGCGCCCAGGGAGAGTTTCGACGAGTTCGTCTACTGGGGAGACATCCTGCTCGCCGATTTCGACGACGTGGACAAATACCGCGTGGACGCCCGGCTGCTTTTCGCCAATATCCGCGATCTCAAGCAGCTGGATTCCGGCTACGATTTCCTCTCCGACGAACAGGCGGCCGCCATCCGCGAATTCTGGCGGGACTTCCTGACCGATTCCGGCCAGCCCCGGCCCGGTTCGCTGGACAAGAAGGGGCTGTTCCGTTCCGTGTGGACCATCCTCTTCGACCTCTACTCCGCTTTTCGCGAGAACCTGCAGGCGCAGGGGCTGGGTTATGAGGGAATGATCTATCGCCGGGTGGCGGAGACCCTTTCGGGCGAAAGTCCTGAAAAGGAGTCGTTGGTAGCGCGGCTGGGCAGCTACCGCAAGATTGTTTTCGTGGGACTCAACGCCCTCAATGCCTGCGAGAAGGCGTTGCTCGATACCATCCGCGACCGGCTGGAGGGCGATTTCTACTGGGATTTCGAAGATCCGCGCACCACGGATCCGGCCAACAAGGCTTCGCTTTTCCTGCGAGAGAACGTGGCCCGCTATCCCTCCAAATACGAACTGGCCCCTTCGCTGCCCGAGGCGCAGCAATTCCGCACCATCGCGGTGGCTTCAGGCGTGGCGCAGACCCGCGTGGCGGGCGACCTGTTGAAGACGCTTGCGGCCGGGGCAGGATTCGATCCGCTCGAAACGGCGGTCGTGCTGCCCGATGAACGGCTGCTGCTGCCCATGCTCGGCGCTGTGCCTGAAGAGATTACGGACATCAACGTGACAATGGGCTTCCCGCTTTCGCAGAGCAATGCAGCCACTTTTATCACTTTCCTGGAGCGGCTGCACCGCAATAAACGCGTGAGCGCTGCGGGTTGCAGTTTCTACTACAAAGACGTGGTCAACCTGCTCAACCATCCCTTCATAGCGATGGATTCGGCCGTACAGGAAACGCTGTCGGAAATCCTGAAGCAGAACCTGATCTATGTGGAAGACCGGTTCCTGACGGGGCGCGATTCAAATCTTTTTGGACTGATTTTCAAGAATATAACGAATACCTCGGAGATAGCCGGCTACCAGACGGCCATCCTGGACGCTATCCCGGAAGGACTCTCCAAGGTGGACCTGGAGTTCGTCTATCACCTGCGTGCAGCCATCCAGCGGATGCAGTCGCTGCCCGTTGAGATGGAGGAGAAGACCTATTATTCACTGCTCGGCCAGCTGATCGGCGTCATCTCCATCCCGTTCCGGGGCGAACCGCTTTCCGGCCTGCAGATCATGGGCCCGCTCGAGACGCGTGCGCTCGATTTCAAGAATATCATCATCCTCTCCATGAACGAGGGGACTTTCCCCAAGCGGACCGTCAGCGGTTCCTTCATTCCGTATAACCTGCGGCTGGGATTCGGCCTGCCCAACTACGAATTCCAGGACGCCCTCTCCTCGTATTACTTCTATCGGAGTATCGCCCGTGCGGAGAACATTACCTTTATCTACGACGCCCGTACCGAAGGCCTCCAGAGCGGAGAACCGAGCCGCTTCATCAAGCAGCTGAAGTATCACTACAACGTAGATCCCGGCGAGACGACGGCCCCGATGCCGCTGCGAAACGACGGTCCCGGCGGCGCGGAGTTCGTGATTCCCAAGACCCCGGAAGTGATGGCTGCGCTTCGCGCCCGCTATCTTGAGCCCGACCCGGTGACCGGCCGCCGGAAAGGTTTTTCCACCTCCGCGCTCAATCAGTACCTGGATTGTGCCGTCCGCTTCTACTACGGCCACGTGGCCGGCGTAGAGGAGACGGAAGAGGTGGTGGAAGAGCTGGATGCCAGTCTCTTCGGTTCCATCTTCCACAAGGTGATGGAGCGGCTTTATGCGCCGTACGTGGGGCAGGAGCTGCAGAGCGGAGAGCTCGAGAGGATGGCGAACGATACGCAGAAGATAGACCGCCTGATTGTGGAGGCCTTTGCCTCCGAGGGCAAGATCCGCACCATCACGGGGCGCAACCTGATCTTGCGCCAGCTGCTGCAGACCTTCGTGGTGGAGGTTTTGCGGTGCGACGCCTCGGCTGCCCCGCTGACCGTATCGGGTACCGAGGTCGGCGCTTCCGCGCAGCTGAAACTCGCCTCAGGCGAAGAGGTGAGCCTGTACGGCATCATAGACCGCAAGGATCTCCGGAGCGGCCAGCTCCATATTCTGGACTACAAAACCGGCAAGACCGGCGACAAGGTGAAACGCAAACTCAAGACGGCCGACATGCCCGCCCTCTTCAAACGGGAGGGGGAGAAGCGTCCGACCATCTCCTTCCAGCTGCTCTTCTATACGCTGCTCGTCACTGCGGGCACTCCCGGCCTGCGCGCCGAGGATGTCAAACTGGATATCTACGCGCTTCGCGATATCTTCGGCAGCGCGGCGGAATCCTTCGGATTCGATACGGCCACGCTGGCGCAGTTCCGCGAGCTGCTGCAGGAACTGATCGGGGAGATCCTGAACCCGGCTGTCCCGTTCCGCGCCGTGAATCCGCGTTGCGATTACTGTGATTATAAACTCCTTTGCGGCAAATGACGGGTATCGATATCATAAAAGCATCGGCAGGCAGCGGAAAGACCTGGACGCTGACCCGGGAATTCATCCGGTTCCTGGTTCCGGCCGACGACGCCCCCTTCGACGAGCGTGCTTTCCGTCACATCCTGGCCGTGACCTTCACCAACAAGGCTACGGAAGAGATGAAGAGCCGTATCATCAAGGAACTGCACGCGCTGGCCACGGATCCGGATTATGACTATCCTGAACCCGGAACCCGCGCCACGACGTTGATGAAAAAGCGCGCGGCAATGGCCCTGACCGCCATTTTGCACGACTATGCATCGTTCTCCGTCAGCACCATCGACCGCTTCTTCCAGGTGGTGATGCGCGCCTTTGCGCGGGAGATCAACCAATATGCCTCCTACAAGGTGGAGCTGGACCGCGACTCCGTGCTCCAGCAGGCGGTGGACCGGATGCTCGCTTCGCTCGACGGGCCGGGCAACGAGACGCTCCTCCGCTGGCTCACCGACTATTCGCTCGAACAGGTCCGCAGCGGCCAGCAGTGGGATATCTCCAGGAAACTCTTCGACTTCTCCAAACTCTTCATGACCGACGCCTTCAAACTGAAGCGCCGCGCCCTGGGTCCGGACCTGTGGAGCAAGGATCGGATTACCGAGTTCCGCGGGATGCTGCAGGCAATGATAGAAGAGGCCCGGAAACCGGAGTCCTCCATCTCCGCGGAGGATGCCAAAACCGCCGGAATTCTGGACAAGAACGTTCATCTGCTGGGTATCTTCTCCGACCTTTACGCACACCTTTCCGCCTGCCTCAAGGAGAACAACCTTGTCCTGCTGAGCGAGACCTCGGACGTCTTGAGCCGCATCATAGACGGCAGTGACACCCCCTTCATCTATGAGAAGGTGGGGACGCGCTACGACCACTTCATGCTCGACGAATTCCAGGATACCTCCCGCCTGCAGTGGGAGAACTTCCGCCCGCTGCTGCGCGAAGCCGCCGACCGGGGCGAGGGTTCGTTGATTGTGGGCGACATCAAGCAGAGCATCTACCGCTGGCGCGATTCGGATATGAACCTGCTCCACAGCGAGATTCAGACTGCATTCGGAGAAGACCGCATCCATGTGGTCCACATGCAGAAAAACTGGCGCAGCGAGGAACGGATTGTGGATTTCAACAACCGTTTCTTCGGCGGAATCGGCGACCTGCTCGCGCGCAACGGCGTGGAATTCGCCGGCCGGATTTCCGGCTACTATTCGGACGTTCGCCAGCAGGTGGCACGCAAGGCGTCGCTGGGCAAGGGCTATGTGCAGGTGGAATTCCTGGAGCGCGGTTCGTCGAAATCGGACGCGCCCCCCTGGCGGGAAACCGTGCTGGAGCGCCTTCCGGACCTGATGCGCGACCTGCTCTCACGCTATCGTGCTTCCGATATTGCTTTCCTGGTCCGCAAGAACGAGGAGGGGGCGCAGATTGCGCAGGCACTGCTTTCGCTGGGCTATCCGGTGGTGACCGAAGATTCGCTGACGCTCGTCTCGTGCCTGAGCGTGCGCAAACTGGCCGCCCTGCTCAAATACCGCGTCAATCCGGACGATCCGGTCAACACTACGCTGATGTTGCAGCTCTTCGGCGAGATTCCGCACCTGCCCGAATCCTGCCGCGTGTCCGATTCGCTCTACGAGATCTGCGACGCGCTCCTGCGCGAATACCTGCCCGATATCCCGGATGGCGACCATCCCTTCATCTTCGCTTTCCTGGACGAGGTAATCTCCTATACGGACCGTTACGGATCCAACCTCTGCGGATTCGTCAACTGGTGGGATGACCGTGGCCGCAATGTAAAGATTTCCTCTGCGCGCCGCGACGACGCCGTGACGGTGATGACCATCCACAAGGCCAAGGGACTGGACTTCCAGGTGGTCGTGCTGCCCTTCTTCAACGATACCTTCCGCCACTCGGGCGGCGAGGCTCCGATGATCTGGTGCACGCCCCGGAAGGCGCCCTTCGACATGGTCGGGCTGGTTCCGCTGAGCGCCACCAAGACCGAGATGGAGGGGACGCTCTTCGAGCCGGATTATCAGGAAGAGAAAGAGATGGCTGCCGTGGATGCCATCAACACCGCCTACGTGGCCATGACCCGCGCCGTCAAAGAGATGTACCTCTTCTCTCCCGTTCCCGAGATTACACAAAAGGATACCTTCAACGGACGCTCTTTCGCCGTCTCCGACCTGCTCTACAGCCATTTGATTGCAGAAGACGGGGTAATGGGCGAAGCTTTCCTGCACAGGGAGGGCGTTCCCGGACGTTCTGATTCCCGCAAGGAGACTGCAGACGGGACGATCGCGCCGCTGCGTTTCTCGAGCATTCCCTATGACGGCCGGTTGCGCCTCTCGCTCAAGGGCGGAGAGTTCTTCAGCCGGGAAGAGGGCATCCGTTACCACGACATCCTTTCGCGCATAGACCGCGTTGAGGATTTGAAACAGGCTGTGGACGAGGCGGTTCGTGAGGGGATCCTGGCGGCTGCCGAAGCGAGCGAAGCCGAATCGAAGATTGCCGCGCTGCTGGATTCGGTGGCCGGCCGCCACTGGTTCGACGGGACGTACCGCGCCCTGAACGAAATCACCATCGTGGATGCCTCCGGCGAGATTCACCGCCCGGACCGCGTACTGGTGGAAAAAGACAAGCCGCTCGGGCAGGGGACGGCCCTCGTGATCGACTACAAGTTCGGCCGCCGCGAAGAAAAGTACGGCCGGCAGATCTGCCGTTATATGAAACTCCTTTCACAGATGGGCTACCGCGACGTGCGGGGCACCCTCTGGTATTGCAATGAGAAGCCTGAAGATGTGCAATAAAAGAATCCTGATCATCGCCGCGCTGCTGCTGGCGCTCTCGCCGCTCCCGTTGCGGGCACAGTTTTACTCCTTTGGCGCAGAGCCTTCGGGCGTGCGTTGGCGCCAGATCCGTTCCGAGCATTTCCGGCTGATCTACCCGGAGGAGACCGATTCGCTGGCGCGCACCTACCTGATGATGCTCGAAAAGCAGCGTCCGCTGGTCAATGCGCCCGTCAAGATCGACACCAAGCCGCTTCCGGTCATCCTGCACGCCTATACCACCCTGAGCAACGGCAGCGTGTCGTGGGCGCCCAAGCACATGAACCTGATTCTCTCGCCGGATCCGTACGACCCCTCGCAGTTCCCCTGGCAGGAGCAGCTCGTCACCCACGAACTGCGCCATGTGGCCCAGACCCAGCAATTTACAACGGGCCTCTGGGGCGCGCTCCACTGGCTGCTGGGCGAACAGGCCGTGGGCGTCGGCATGGGCCTCTTTGCTTCCAGCAAATACCTGGAGGGTGATGCCACGGTTGCCGAGACCGAACTCACGCGCTCCGGCCGCGGCCGCAACGCCGAATTCCTGATGCAGATTCGTACGGACTGCCTTGAAGGGCGCTTCCTGAACTGGGAACGCGCCGCGCACGGATCGTATTTCAAGCCCTCCTACAGCACCTACGCAATGGGTTATATGCTTGTGGCGGGGGAACGCGTCCGCACGGGCGACGCCGATTTCGCCGGCGGATTCTTCGGCGGCAAGGCGGGCCTTTCCGACGTGACGGACGTCTTTATCACAAAAGAAAAACGCTACGCGCTCTCGCGTCCGGAAGCCCTGAAAAACGCGCAGGAAATCTTCACCAAAATGTGGCAGGAAGACGCCGCGCGCCGGGGCGAACCCACTGTAGGCGAACAGATTTCGAAGCGCCAGCGGCTCTACTGCGATTATTGGGGCGCGATCGAGGTCAACGACACCCTCTCTCCGCTGCACGGTTCCGTGGTGGTGCTGCGCCGGGGCAAGGAGTTCCCGGAGGAACTCATCCAGATTGATTCGCTGGGCAGCGAGCGTCACATCCGTTACCACGCACCCGTCAGTTCCAAGATGAGCGAGTCGGTGGACGGCCGCATCTACTGGTCAGAATGTGTGATGCACGACCCTTCGTCGCTGGAAAACTTCTCTGAAATCAAGTATTACGACACGCGCGCGGACCGCCTGGGTTCGCTGACGCGCAGCACCAAATACTTCAATCCGGCCATCTCGGACGACGGTTCGGTGCTCGCAGTGGCCGAATACCCTGTGGGCCAGCCCTCGCACCTGGTGCTGCTCAATCCCGCCACGGGCGATCAACTCGAGCGCGTTGAGGCGCCGGGCAAGGGACAGATTGTCGAGACGGTGTTCGTGGGGGAGACCCTCTACGCCACGGTGGCCACCGACGAGGGACTGGCGCTGCTCCGGATTCCCTACCGCGACCTGACCTCCGGAAACTGGACGACGGTCATTCCGCCCCAGCAGGCCTCCATCTCCGGCCTGCGCCACATGAAAGGGCAGTGGATCTGCTTCTCCTCCGACCGCGACGGCGTGCAGAACATCTACGCGCTGCATCCGGCGAACGAACGGATCTTCCGGCTGACCAATTCGCGCTACGGGGCCGAGGCGCCCTTCCTGGACGACTGCCATGAAGTGCTCTATTTCAGTGAGTTCGATTCAAACGGCTATCATCTTGCATCGCTCGATTTCCGCAAACTGCTCTGGGAAGACGTCGACTTCCTGCAGCGCCACGACGACTCCGTGCTGCAGACCCTGGTCGCACAGCATGCGGCGGCCCATCCGGAACCGGCTGTGGCCGACAGCAGTTACCTGGATCCCGAGCGCTATCCGTCGCGTCACTACAGCCGGCTCTTGAACGGTTTCCATATCCACTCCTGGGCACCGGTCTATTACAACGTGGACCGCATCATGAGCATGTCCATGGACAACTGGTGGGATCTGGCGGCCCCCGGCGCCACGCTCTATTCCCAGAACGCCCTGGGCGACGTGACCGCCATGCTGGGATGGTCGTGGTGGCAGGGATGCCATTCCGGTCACGGAAAGGTGGCTGCCACTGTGGTGGATTTCGACGTGGAATTCGCGGCGGACATCCATCACCTCAAGCAGTACGACGACGGCACGCCCGAAGGAAGCCTGATCCCCTATGACCAGTACATTCTCACCATTTCCTATCCTTACAACTTCTACGGCGGCGGTTGGAGCAGCAGCCTCATCCGTTCGCTGAGTTTCGACGCCTACAAGCCCTGCAACGCCGCGTTCGGCACCTGGACGGAGACCATCGAGGCGGGCGTGCGCTACTACCGGATGCTCTCTACCTCCGGCGCGGCAATCTATCCCCGCTGGGGCTTCAGCCTCTATCCGCGCTTCGTGCTGGGATCGGGCGAAGGCAACGGCTTCCAGACCGCCCTCTTCTCCGGCTATGCGTATGTGCCCGGCCTGAGCCGGATTCAGGGATTGAAACTTTCGCTCGCGGGCCATTACCGACTCTCCGGGTTGCCCGACGCGTTGGACGACAGTAACTCCGCAGCCCTGCCGCGCGGCTACAAAGCCTATGCGGCCGAACCGCTCTACCTCAAGGCGGGCCTCGACTATGCCGTCCCGCTCTACCTGGGCGACGTGGCCATTCCCGGCGTGCTCTACTTCCAGCGGCTGCAGCTGATTCCCTTTGCCGACTACGCGATGGGCTGGACGCCCGGCGCTCCCAGGAACGACTACTGGTCGGCCGGCGTGAGCGCCATGATCAACTATCACGCCTTCCGTCTGGCTCCCGGCATCTCCACGGGTGTCCGCTGGAGCTACACCGCCCCCAACGCCACCGGTTCGCGGCACGGTTTCCAGCTGCTCTTCGGTCTATCGATATGATTTTTTGAATATTTTTGCGCCGCCATGCAGAATTCCATCACATTCCTCGGTACCGGTACTTCCCAGGGCGTCCCCGTGATCGGGTGCGACTGCCCGGTGTGCCGTTCCGCCGACCCGCGCGACAAACGCCTGCGGGCTGCGGCCCTCGTGCGTTACGAGGGACTGGAACTGGTGATTGACGCAGGGCCGGACTTCCGCCAGCAGATGCTGCGCGCCGAAATCGTCTGCCCCGACGCCATTCTGCTCACCCACCAGCACAAAGACCATACGGCCGGGCTGGACGACGTGCGCGCATTCAACTATACACCGCGCGACGGCTACCGCACGGCGCATCCTTTCCCCATCTATTGCGAAAAACGCGTGCAAGAGGCACTGCGCGAGGAGTTTTCGTACGCCTTCACGGAGGAACGCTACCCCGGGATCCCGCTCTTTGACCTGCACACGATCGGCGAGGAGCCCTTCCGCATCAAAGGGGTGGAGATCGTCCCTGTCCGCGTGATGCACTACCTGCTGCCTGTGCTGGGATTCCGGTTCGGCAAGCTGGCCTACATCACCGACGCCAACCGGATCGACGAGGCGAACCTGAAAAAGCTGGAAGGGGTGGAGATCCTGGTGCTCAACACGGTACGTCGCGGGAAGCACATCTCGCACTTCACGCTCGACGAGGCGGTGGCTCTGGCGCAGCGCGTGGGTGCCCGCGAAACCCTCCTGACGCATCTCTCGCACCAGCTGCCGTGCCACGCCGAGCTCTCCGCCGAGCTCCCTTCGAATATCCAACCCGCCTGCGACGGCCTTACCCTCACTTTCTGATGAACGGAAACCTCTACCTGATCCCTACGCCGCTCGGCGATTATCCTCCGCAATATGTACTGACGCCTGCAGTCCTGGAACTGCTGCCCAAAATCAAGCTTTTCTTCGTGGAAGAGCTCCGCACCGCGCGCCGTTTCCTGTCGGCCGCCGGCCTGAAGGGGCAGATCGATGCGCTGGAACTCCACGAACTGAACGAGCATACCTCGCCCGAGGAAATCTCCACGATGGCCGCGCTGCTCGAGGGAAACGAGGCCGCACTGATTTCCGAGGCCGGACTGCCCGCCGTGGCCGATCCCGGTGCGCAGCTGGTGGCCCTGGCGCATGAAAAAGGGGTGAAGGTGATTCCCGAGGTGGGTCCTTCGTCGCTGATGATGGCCCTGATGGCCTCCGGCATGAACGGGCAGCACTTCGCATTCGAGGGTTATCTGCCCGTCAAACCCGACCAGCGCCGCGCGCGCATTGCCGAATTGGAACGCCGTTCGCAGCGCGAGCGCCAGAGCCAGATCGTGATCGAGACGCCGTACCGCAACGACGCGCTCCTCGCCGACCTGCTCTCCGTCTGCAACGCGCAAACGCGCATCTGCATTGCCGCAGACATCACCCTGCCCACGCAGTTCATCAAAACCCTGACCGTAGCGCGCTGGCGCAAGGATACGCCTGCAATCGGCAAGCGCCCGTGCGTATTTGTGATTCAAGGATAGAAGCTTATGTCCCGTCAACCCCGAATAGCATTCGTCACGCTCGGCTGCAAGCTGAACTTCTCAGAGAGTTCCACCTTTGCGCGCCAGTTTGCCACGGCCGGTTATAAGATTGTCCGGCCGGTGGAGCGCAGCGACTGGTATGTGGTGAACACCTGCTCCGTGACCGAGCACGCCGACAAGAAATGCCGAAACATCATCCGCAAGCTGCACAAGATCTCGCCGGACGCCCGGATTGCGGTGGTGGGATGTTACGCGCAGCTCAAACCGGACGAGATTCTGCAGATCGAGGGGGTGGACATCGTGCTGGGCGCAGCCCGCAAGGGCGACCTGTTCGAGGTCGTGACGAGCTTCGAGGCGGAGCGCGGCCAGGTGGCCTGCTGCACGGCCATCGAGCGCGTGGAGAACATCTTCCCGGCCTACTCTTCCGGCGAACGGACCCGTTCGTTCCTGAAGGTCCAGGACGGCTGCGACTACCGCTGCACCTACTGCACCGTGCCGCTGGCCCGCGGTGCGAGCCGCAACCTGCCGATCGCCTCGCTGGTGGCCCAGGCCCGCGAAATCGCCGCCACCGGCATCTGCGAGATCGTGCTGACGGGCGTCAATATAGGCGACTTCGGCCGCACCACCGGCGAATCGTTCTTCGACCTGCTCAAGGCCCTCGATGAAGTGGAGGGGATTGCGCGATACCGGATTTCATCGATCGAACCGAACCTGCTCACGCGCGAGATCATCGGCTGGATGGCCGGCGGACAGACCAAGTT
This sequence comes from Bacteroidales bacterium UBA1199, assembly GCA_002309795.1. The sequence goes on along the minus strand of DBXZ01000021.1, from coordinate 17,024 downwards.
CCTGCCGCACTTCCACATTCCGCTCCAGTCGGGCTGCGACCGGATTCTCAAGGCCATGCACCGCCGCTACACCGCGCAGATGTTCGAAGAGAAGATTGCGCTGCTGCGCGAGATGCTCGAACGCCCGGAGGAGCGCGGCACGCGCATCTTCTTCGGGATTGACATAATCGTGGGCTTCCCCGGCGAGACCGAGGAAGATTTCGAGGAGACCTACCGGCTGCTGGAGCGCGTGAAGCCCGCTTTCCTGCACATTTTCCCCTATTCGCGCCGTGCCGGTACGCCGGCCGCCGAACGCGACGACCAGGTGCAGGAATCCGTCAAGACCGACCGCGTGGCGCGGCTGGAAAAGCTGAGCGACCGGCTGCACGCAGACTTCTGCCTGGCCAACAAGGGCCGCGAGGCCGACGTGCTCTTCGAGAGCGCCAACAAGGGGGGCATGATGTTCGGCTATACCGACAACTACATCCGGATCGAGCGTGAATACGACCCGGAGCAGATTGGCCGGATTGTGAAGGTTACTGTGTAGGAACCTCTTCTTCCTCAGCGACTTCCTCTTCTTTCTTCTTGCGTGTGAAGACCTTCTTCCAGAGGTCTGACACCGTGTCGAACTCTTCCTGGTACACGATACCGGCGCCGTTGCGCTGCGTCTGGTCCAGGTAGTTGCTGTAACGGTCGGCGGCGTGCGAGAAGAGGTTCAGGCGGAGCCGTCCGCTCCGGTTCAGTTTGATCTCCACATCCACGTTGCCCACCACTTCGCTGGTGCTGGACGACATGTACTGCTGGTTGCCGATATTGCCGTTGATGGTGACGCGGTTGTTGAAGAGCTGCGTGGAGATGGCCACGTCGAAGATGTCGTTCGTGCCCTGCGCGGCGCCCGGCTGGTAGTTGAGGCCCAGGTCAACCGGGATGTCCAGCTGGTGGAAGATGTTGTTGATCTGGCTGGAGACAATCTCGGAAGCGTTGGAGTAGAGGATCGTGCTGTTGTTCACGATACCGCTCTGCTCGTCGGGTACGAAACTGCCGGAAACCAGCAGCGCCAGGGTCTGCTTGAGGTTCTTCTCGTCGGTGCTGAGGGCGTTCTCCACGAGTCCCTGCGTGGTCGGATCCAGGTCGGGGATATCGATCTTGAAGCTCAGCTGCGGGTTGGAGACCGCACCCGAGATGCCGATCGTACAGTTCACGGTCCGCCGCGTGGAGACGGAGGTGTTGTCGCCGATCAGCGTCTCGATCGAGGCCTTGGTCCTGTAGAGGGCGTTCATGTTGAACTCGGTCTGCAGGATATCGCCGCCGAAGATGATGGTACCGCCCTGTTCCACGGTGAAGTCCTTGGCGGTGAGGCCCATCAGCGACATTGTGTAGCTGCCGTCTTCAATCACGTAGATACCGCGGATATCGAACGACTTGGGCTCGATCTTCATCTCCACGTTGCCGTTGCCGTGCGCGCGGATGATATCGCCCGTCGCCTCGTTGATATCGATGTCGATCTCGGAAGCGGGATCGGCTGCAATCTTGATGTTGAGCGAAAGACCCTTGCCCTTGGCGCGTTCCTTCTCTTTCTGGACGTTGCCCGCCACGATCAGCGAGTCGTAGACGTCGATATGCGGCCGCTCCCGGCGGTTTACGAAGGTCAGCAGGTCGCTCTGGGTGATTGTACCGCCGCTGATGGGGATGTGGACGGTGCCCGAACTGGCCTCCAGGTCCATGTCCATCTGCAGCGCGAGAATCGGGCCGTAGAGGCGCACGGTACCGGAACCGAAGGCCTTGCCGTAGAATCCCTGGTCGGCCTGTGCGTTGGTGGTGTTGATGCCCAGAATCTCGTCCACGGTGAAGAGGATATCGAAGTCCAGGTTCTTGAACCCGTTGAACCTGATGCCGCCGCGCGCGATACCGGTGTTGCCGTATTCGTCGGCCACGTCCACGTTGGTGAACTCGATGCCCTGGGTGTTGACGTCAAAGTCGCCGTTGCAGATATAGGTTACGTTGGTGAAGGGGATCCGGCAGCGGGTGTCGTTGAAGCGAACGCCGTTGCTGCTGATCTGCAGGCTGTCCAGCGGGCCCTCCACATGGATGTCGCCGCTGATGGTGCCGCCCATCTCGTCCAGGATGTCCACCACGAAGGGATCGACCCAGCCCACGTTGAACTCCACGAGCGAGAGATCCAGCGCGAGGCGCTTGTCGGAGGGACGGTACCAGCCTTCGAGAATCAGCGGCTCGTCCTCATCCAGCATATTGTCCACCGCGATATCGAACCGCGACTCTTCCGGATTCCAGTTGCACTCCAGGTCGGCGTCGCCCAGGTCGATGCCGTCGGCCGACAGGTCACGGCCCGAGAAGGCGGCCTGGACGCCCAGTTCCTTGGCCAGCAGGCCGGTGGCCTGGGCTTCGCCCGTAAAGACGCCCTTGAGGCGCATGTCGTTGCGGAACACCGCGTCGAACGGGCCTATATCGAATTGGTTGACAGCCAGATAGAGCGTGTCGGTGGGCTTTTCGGAGATGGTGCCGTCCAGACTGATGAACTGGTCGCCGTTGCTGATGTCAAACCCTTCGAGCACGATATTGCCCTCGCGGAAGTAGAGGGTGGCGGGAGCGATATCCCACGTTCCGGCCTGCTTGATGGAGATTTCGGAAGGCAGGCAGTCCGCTACGAAGATATAGGGCTCTTTCTTCCGGTCGGGGAAGGTGAAGACGGTGTTGAGCCGTCCGTGTCCGCCGTCGAACCGGGTGTTGTCGTAGTTCAGCGCCACGCTGAGCGTGTTGTCCTGCAGCGAGGCGGCGATCGCATCTTCGTGCAGGATGATCTGTCCGAGCTGCAGCACCTCCGTGCGGATGGCGGCGTCGAGCGGACCGTTCGTGTTGTTGGCCTTGATGTCGATGCCGCGGATATAGTTGTCCTTGACGGCCACCAGTCCGGATTTCAGGCCGATCTCCACATGGTCGCAGTCGTCGATGTCAATCTTCAGGTTCGTTCCTTCGCTGATGAAGAGGTCGGGCATCACGAAGGCGAGCAGCGGCCGCAGGTCCTTGGTCTTGAAGTCCAGTGTGCCGTGGCATGCTGCGTGATCCTTTTCGCCGTTGGTCGTGATGGGAATCAGGTTGCCCAGCTCGGCTTTCAGCAGGGAGAGCACGTCTTCCACCAGGTGCGACGGATGGTCGGTACCGCGGTAGGTGGCTTCCGCCAGCTTGGAATCCAGCGTGACGGTATAGTCGCCGGCGGGGTCGTTCTCTGCCCGGACCACAACGTTGCCGATATTATAGAAGTCGCTGTCTACGAAGCCGTTGACATTGCTCAGGGTGACGTCGCCCGTGAAGACGCCCTCGCGCGAGCGCACCACGTCGGCGTCGGCCATCATGCTGAAGCGCGCCCGTTCACGCTTGTCCAGGTGCAGTGCGTGCAGGTCTGCGCGTGCCAGGTCAAAGGTAATCTTGTAGGAATTGTCGGCCTTCGGGGTCAGGTCCAGGTCGGCCGATGTAATAAAGTAGAGGTTCGGATCCACGCTGGCTGCGTTGAGGAGCAGCCGGTTGTTCTCGAACGATCCGGAGGCCTCGATATCGCTGTAGGTGTAGCCCTTGAACTCGATTTCGCGCACGAAGAGGTTCTTCAGGTTGATAATCGGGCTCTTGGCCAGCTTCGCGTCGAAGTGCGTATCTACCGTCACCTTTCCCAGATCCTTCACGCCCAGATATTTGCCGGCATTCAGGCCGAGCGTGGTGACGCTGCCGCGCACGAAAGGCACGCCGTCGGGCTCCACCTTCCAGATGGCTTCGGAGACGATTCCGCCCTTCTGGCGGGAGCCGAGCCGCAGCTTGGCTTCGGCGTCTTTCAGGGTGCCGTGCAGTTCGCCGCTGATGTCAATCATTTCGGCCGGCGCTTTGGCCAGCAGGATGGAGGCGTCGAACTGCGGATTGATGCCGCGGATCACGTTCACGATGTCGCGCACGCAGGTATTGGAACGGTGGATGGTGGCGTCCACGCGGGTTCGGTTCATATCGGGCAGCCCCTTCACGCGCGCGGAGAGCAGCAGGTTGGTCAGGCGCGATTCGGACTGGAGGCGCAGGTGGTCGGCCCGCAGGTCGCCCAGTTTACCCTTGACCTGGCCGCTGAGGTAGCCCTTGGCGTGCAGTTTGGCGAGCTCCGGCACGAAGGCCTGCACGGAGGCCAGATCCAGGCAGGCGTCGGTGAACTCGGCGTCGATCTCCACCTTGTTCAGGAAATCGGCGAAGTCGGCGAAGGAGTCGTAGTAGAGAGCAATGTGCGGCGCATCGATGTCGCTGTGCGCGTCTTTCAGGCAGAAGTCGTTCAGGTAGAGCATCTTGTCGGACACCAGAATGCCCGATGAGAGACTGTAGCGGTTGTCCTGCACCGCCTCGGTGAAGGCGAGCTCGCGCAGTTGGCCGTAGATTCTCCCGCCATATTCCAGGTGGTCGGCGCGCAGCGTGAAGTCCTCGATCTGAATGCCCTTCTCCGCATAGGTGAAGGAGAGGTCGCTGACCGCGATCTTCTCTGCCTTGATGGATTTCCAGGGCAGGCCGCCGCCGGATTTTTCGGTTTTGGTGCCGCTCTCGGGCAGGTCGCGCAACGTGGCGCGGCAACGCTCCACGCTCACGCGCCGGATGTCCAGCGTGTCGCTCCGCAGCGAGCGGCTGTCCACCTCCAGCAGCACCTTGCCGGCGTAGAGGAGGGTGTCGCCCGCAGGCTCCAGCACGGTGACGTCGGTCAGGATCAGGGTATTGAAGAGCGCGTAGCGGATATCGCCGATCTGGATGCTGCCGCCCAGGTCCTTGGATACGGCCTTGAGCACTTTGTTGCCAACAAATGTCTGTACGGCAGGTATTTGCACGAGCACGACCGCCGCCACGGGGATGAGAATCACCACCGCGAGCAGGCCAATCAAGATCCGTTTCAATACCTTCATGTTTGCGTACAGTATCCTTAATCTGCCAAAAGTAGGAATTTTTTTCGTATTTTCGCGCAACAAATGCCCTGGAGTTAAGTATGAGCCTGACCATTCTCGGAATCGAATCCTCGTGTGACGACACCTCCGCCGCCGTCATCCGCGACGAATACCTGCTCTCCAACGTGATGGCCTCGCAGGAGGTGCACCGCCGTTACGGAGGCGTGGTGCCGGAGCTTGCCTCCCGCGCACACCAGCAGAATATCGTGCCGGTGGTTTCGCAAGCGCTTGATCAGGCGGGAATTACGATGGATGAGGTGGACGCCCTGGCCTTCACCCGCGGCCCGGGCCTGCTGGGTTCGCTGCTCGTGGGTACCTCCTTCACCAAAGGCTTGGCCGTCTCTTCGGGCAAGCCCATCATCGAGGTCAACCACCTGCAGGGGCACATCCTCTCGCACTTCGTGAAGGTGCCCGGTGCGGAGAACCGGCAGCCGAAGTTCCCTTTCCTCTGCCTGCTCGTTTCCGGCGGACACACGCAGATCGTACGGGTGGACAACCACCTGGACTTCGAGATACTGGGCCGCACGATCGACGACGCCGTGGGCGAGGCCTTCGACAAGTGCGCCAAGCTGATGGACCTGGGCTATCCGGGCGGCCCCGTGGTGGACCGTCTCGCCAAGGAGGGCGATCCCAGGCGCTTCCGCTTTGCCAAGCCCAACATCCCCGGCCTGGACTACAGTTTCAGCGGCATCAAGACCTCGCTGCTCTACTTCCTGCGCGACCGGCTGAAGGAGGATCCGGAGTTTCTCAAGAACAACATGGCCGACCTCTGCGCCTCCTTCCAGAAAGACCTGATAGACATTCTGCTCAAGAAGCTGATCCTGGCCGTCAAGGAGACCGGAATCCGCGAAGTGGCCCTCTCAGGCGGCGTTTCCGCCAACTCCGGACTGCGTGCGCGGATTGAAGAGGAGGGGCGCCGTCGCGGCTGGAACACCTACCTGCCCGCGCTGCGCTTCACCACCGACAACGCCGCGATGATTGCCATCACCGGTTACTACCGCTACCAGCGGGGACTCTTTGCGCCGCTCGACATTGCGCCCGTCTCCAGGGCTGCCGAATACGGAGACCGATGAAAGAGTTCGAGATAGCTTTCCCCCTGCGGCACACGCCCACCGACGCCGAACTGACGGCCGCCGCGGCCCGTGCGTTGGGTTGCTCGCCCGCCCGCGTGGCGCAGGTGCGCATCCTGCGCCGTTCGCTGGATGCCCGCGGGGAGATACTCTATAGGTACCGCGTAGCCGCCGCAGCAGCTGGAGAGGAGCCGCTGGAAGAATACCATCTGCCTGAATATAAGAATGTTTCGGCTGCTGAACCGGTGATCGTGGTGGGCAGCGGCCCCGCCGGCATGTTCGCCGCCCTCCGCCTGCTGATGGAGGGACGAAAACCCGTCGTTCTGGAGCGCGGTGTGGATGTCCACGCCCGCAAAACCGATATCGCCGCCCTCTCGACGGCCGGCCGCGTCAACCCCGATTCGAACTACTGTTTCGGCGAAGGCGGCGCCGGCACTTTCTCCGACGGCAAGCTCTTTACGCGCAGCAACAAGCGCGGCGACATCCGCGAAGTCCTGCACCAGCTGGTGGCCTTCGGCGCCGATCCGTCCATCCTGGTGGACGCCCATCCGCATATCGGCAGCGACCGGCTGCCGCTGATCGTGGAGAACATCCGCAAGTGCATTGTGGACCACGGCGGCGAGTATCACTTCGGCACCAAAGTAACTGATTTACACCCGATAGAAGGCGCTGGAGGGCGCCGCTGGAAGGTGATTTGCGAGGGCGGCCTCTGCTTCGAATCGGATGCCGTCATTCTGGCCACAGGTCACTCCTCGCGCGAGCTTTACCGACTCTTTGCGGAGAAAGGCTGGGCGCTGGAAGCAAAGGGATTCGCCCTGGGCGTCCGGGCCGAGCATCCGCAGTCGCTCATCAACCGCATCCGCTATCACGGCAAGTATCAGCCCGATATGCCTGCTGCCGAATACGCACTGGTCGCGCAGGCGCAGGGCAGGGGCGTCTTCTCGTTCTGCATGTGCCCGGGCGGCATCCTGGTGCCGTCGGTCTCGGCTCCCGGCGAGGTGGTGCTCAACGGCATGTCCAATTCGCAGCGCAATTCCCGTTGGGCCAACGCCGGAATCGTCTGCAGCGTAGAGCCGGGCGATGTGCCTGACTATGACAAATATGGCATCTTTGCGCTGCTGGAGTTCCAGGAGGCGGTGGAGCGGCGGATGTATGCCTTCTCCGATTCCATCCAGGCCCCGGCGCAGCGGATGATGGATTTCTGCCGCAAGGCCCTCTCCGCGTCGCTGCCCGCCACGTCGTATCACCCCGGCGCTGTCTCCGCCCCGCTGCACGAGTTGCTGCCGGACTTCGTCTACACGCGTCTGCGCGAGGCCTTTCCGGCTTTCAACCGCCAGATGAAGGGCTATTACACGAACGATGCGCTGCTGCTCGCCTGCGAGTCGCGCACTTCGTCGCCCGTACGCATTCCGCGCGATCCTCAGACGCTCCAATCACTCAGCTGTCCCGGCCTCTACCCCTGCGGCGAAGGCGCCGGTTATGCCGGAGGTATCGTCTCCAGCGCTGTCGACGGCATTCTGGCTGCGATGGCTGTTACCCGGACTGCTCCGAGGTAACTGCTACGCGGGGACAAAAACAGCCTTGCGGCGAGTCCCCGCTTCGCAGTTACGCTCTCCGCAGGTCCGGTCAAATCAACAGATCTTCTACGGTGAGTTTCGGGACGTAGTGGACGCCCTCTTTGCGGAAGTACTTCAGGGAGTCTCCCTGGTGGATGGGTAGGAGGAAGATACGCTCGATACCCTTGCCCAATCCAAGTACGCACAGCGGTTTCAGCGGCAGATCCAGGGCCTGCTGCAGGGCCTCCGGATTGAAGTTCAGGATGGCGATTCCGTTCAGCCCATGGCTTACCGCATTCAGCAGAATGCTCTGCGCCGCGATTCCCAGGTCAATATCCACCACGCGGTCTTCCGGCCGCGTGCTGCAGATCACCACATAGCCCTGCGGCTCTTCGTCCGGATGGGGGAGATGCTCCTCGGGCAGTGCGGCCCCCAGCTTGATGAGCGGATGCACCCGGTGCGCCTCCTCGGAGGGCACCAGGCGGAACCGCAAGCTCTGCGCATTCATTCCCGATGCGCAGAGCGTTGCGGCCGATACCAGGTCGCGCAGTGTCTCACGCGAGAGCTTCACCGCCGCGTCGTAGCCCCGGTGGCTCCGGTTCTTCTTCAGCAGACTCTCCAGCGAGGGATGGTTGCGCACCACCTTGGGACGCCGTTCCTTCAGAGCCTCCATCCGCTTTTCCAAATAATTGTCTGCCATACGCAGCTAGAACGAATTGTAAGGCGTGGCGGTAGATTCGGCAGCGTTCTGGATGGCGGCGGGGACGTTGGCAAAGAAGTTGAAGCCCGAGAGCGACTCAACGTAGTCGATCGTGACGTACTGCACTTCCGGATCTGCCACGTGTTCCACCAGATAGGCTGCACCCTTGGCCGACACCGGCACTCCGCTGTTGTTGAAGGAGACCTTCATGAAGCACTGGTAATAGTGCGTAGGTTTGGCGCACGACATACCGTTCTGGTCTTCTACCGTGTCGTAATTGCCAATGAACAGCGGTCCGGAGACCACGTACAGCGTATCCCTTCCGGTCGTGTTATTCCCCAGATTTCTCACATTCGTTTCCACCGTGGACTGCCACTTGCCTTGGTTCAGGTCAGCGAGCTGCGGCGTCATATTGGTGAAATAACAGCTCATTCTGGCCTGCTGGCTCGTAGTCCGGAGGTAGGACGAAGCAATCTGGTGACCGCGGTCATAACTCTTCCCGCCCTTGTCGGGGTAGGAACTGCTCAGGTCCGGCTGCCAGTCATGCCCGAGTGCGGGATCGTAAGCCCAGTGATCCTTGCGGCCCACGATACTCGGATAGTCTCCGCTGTGCATCACGCAGGCCACCCAGAGGGCACACTTCTTGTCGTAATCCTGCAGCAGCGTGTAGCTGCGCATCTCCCGGGCGGGAGAGAGGATCGTGTCGTTGAAGGTGTGCATCACCACTTTCTGCTTGTTGTTGCCGGTCGAGTAGCGCGTGAAACGGGTCGTTCCGAGCACTTCGTAGCCGGTGGAATCGACCTCGCCCGAAATATCCGGAATCTCATAGCAGGCGAGCACACCCGGCTTGCTGGCAACCACGGCGGCCGGCGTGGTGAAACTCCGCTCGCTGCCGTAGCGGTACTCGTACGACGACGTACTCTCGTTATACTCGTACACGTAAGCCTGGTAGTAGTACGTAGTTTCCGCTGCGAGACCGGTCAAAGTCTCGGAGAACGGCGTGGCGTTGCCGGCCGTGTAGATGTCCTGGCTGAGGCTTCCGGAAATCGTTCCGTACTTGAAGCCCGTCCGGGATATGGTTCCTGTAGCTCCCTCGAACGAGCCCGACAGGGTTGCCCCTGTCGAACTCAATCCTGAGGTCCCTCCGGTAGTGACACTAGCAGTCGCCTGCGGAGTGGAAGAAGTTCATTTACCAGTAAACTCAACTTTGGTGAACTGGATGAATCGATTATTCTTGGTATCAGAAACAGTGACGTTGTAAACAATCTTATAGTAGCAACTGCTCCAGTCTTTACCATCAGGACGGTTTATCGTCACGGTTCCATTTGCTACGAAAGTCGGAGTCAATGTAGAAACAGGGCTCGAGAAATCTGCATTCTTGGATACAATAACCGTCATTGAATTGACAGTAATATTCGACGCGGCTCCATGAGTGATTTCAATCTTGCTGATATTCTTAGCAAGAGCAGTAGTGCTATAAACCAATCTATCGACACCATCGAGGTCCTTGCCACCAATTCGCCAAGGATTGGTCGTTAAATTACCATTAATCGTCCAACTAATACCGCTTTGAGTGGTAGTATTATTGCCAGCATAGGAATTACCAGTACCAGCAGTGGTACCATCCAAGGTGTAAACAATAGCTTCGGTACCTGCGGCATTTACCGTTATTGTATAGGTGGTCGTCTTAGTTACGCCACTTTCCGTATAGGATACAGTCACAGTCTGATCGCCGGGGGAAGACATATCATAACCAGTAAATGTGGAATATACAGTTACATCGGCAGTGGTTTCATCGTTATAAGTCGCCGTAACAGTTCCGCCAAACGAGAAAGCATCTCCTTGAGTGAAAATCGTGGTCTGTCCGCTTACACTGATAGAGCTAAGAGCCTTAGGCTCATACTTCTTAACAGAGACATCCTTGATTTCCCAAGTACCAGAAGCCGTTGACGTGCCAACATATTTAAAGGCAAATTGAATGTTCTTCCCAGCATAAGAGGAAAGATCCACAATTTGCTGCTCAAAAGAGGACCAGTTACCAGACAAAGTAGGATATGTAATGGCGACGTTTGTCCATGAACCACTCTCCTCCTTTACCATCAAAGTAGCTTCGTCTGAAACAGTTCCGAAATACTTGTTAATGCACTGCGTGAACTTGAGTTTGATGGTTTCTCCCGTAGAGAGGGTGGGAATTTCAAGAAGAGGAGAAATAAGCCAACTCTCAACATCATGATTTGCAGAACTTGCGTAGCCGGAGGCCTTCATATATTTATTACTGCTATCGTGTGACCAGACATAAGTCAGACCATCGAGAGCAACATTATCAATAATGAAGTCACCCTTGTCAGATGCGAAGGTCTCTTCATAAGGAAGTGCGGTTGCGCTGACAACAGTAGAATTAAATGTGGCACTGAAGGAAACAGCTGATTCGCCAATTGTAAATGTTGTCGAAGCAGCGCTAGCATTTGCCGCTGTTGCGCCGGTAATAGACCAACCTCCAAATTCGTAATCCGTACCAGCAGTAGCCGTGATAGTAACAACAGTTCCTGCAGCGAACTTATCGCCAGAACTGATAGCTGAACTGTTAACTGTAGCGGTAATTGAGCAACCGGTCTCAGTAGGATCTGTCCAGTTTACAGCATATGTGGCAGGAGTTCCACTTGCGGTTCTTACATAGAATGAGAAAGACTGATCCTTGATATTGGTTGCAGTACTTGAATTGTAGCATCGCCAATCCTGGGAATTATAGATGCCCAAATATCTTGATGTCGCAGTGTTCTTAAGATATCCGGAGGCATCCAAAGTGAATACTTTGTTATCGTTGGTTCCTCCTACGCGAACGCCGTTATTAGTATTCGTGCAATAAAGCCAGATCGTGGTAGAATCTTTCGGGTAGAAGGTATAGTTGCCTCCATCTTTCGAGAGATTCCACTGAATCTTTTCAGCAGGGGCTACTGAAAGCTTATTGTTTGCGACTGACACTGCAACAGCATCGGGCGCTGCACCTGTTCCTTTGTCGTTGGACATAGCATAGGTGCTTCCATTGTTACCAACAATCACAAACACATCGCTACTGGTGATGCTTGCAAGATCCGTCAATACCCAGTCATATTGAGTTACTGCCTCTCTTACGGCAGTAGACATGTTGACAGTAAGGGTGTTCCTTGCATTCTTCTTGAAGGTTTTGCTGATACCAGTAATTGAGCGTGTATAGGTGGCCTTGTCTGTCTTGACTTCGACGTCAAGCGAAGTGAATGTGACAGGGAGGACGCAAGCCCATACGGCAATACTGCTGCCGCTAACGGTGAATCCATTATCAAGAGTGAGTACATTAGAACTACCGGTACCGATCGTACCCTCTTCAATGTTAGCAGAGACGGTGCCCGTAACCTTTGCGTCATCATTAAATGTCAGTGTAATCTTTGACACGCTTTCAGCCCCGCTGAACGCCATATTAGAAAAAGTCAGGACAGCGTGGGAAACGACACGTTTCCACATCAGTTCAATAGGATCTGTAGGAATCGCAGAAATGCCCATCTCTTCTGATTGTCCCAAGAGGATATCAGCAGCAGCATCAAACGTGTTACTACCCGGACTCTGCGTCTGTTTAACAGTGATTGTTTGAGCCGTGGGGTCATTGACAGTTGCGTTGCTTATCAATGATGACGGGTATACAGCAAAGAATTGATAAGTTCCAGTTGTGGCAGGATCAGTGAAAGAGCTGGCGGTTACAGGGACACTGAATGTACCTACACTATGATCTGTGTCATCAATTGATACGGCATCTGAGGCATAAAACTTAGGATAAGTGGCGGGATCAGCTGTGGGATCAGCTGCGGCAGACTGGCTCCACCAGGAACCATTGAGTTTGAAGCCGACGCGAATCTTGTCGTTGGCAGACCAAACAACAGATGAAGTGGTGTTGTCCCAAGCTGTTCTTGTGCCAGCCTCATCCTCAATCTCGAGATCCGGCTTAGCGGACGTAAAAGTCAGGACAATATCTTCATTGTTAACGACAACAGGTTCCGGTTCTTTGTTACAAGCAGCAAAAGCGAGCAATACGATGCTCAATAAAAGTAATGACTTCTTCATAATGACAATCCTTTTAAATTTCACCAAGATCATTGTTGTCATCATAGCCACTGTTCGCACTATTGGAACGAATAGAGCCGGTAAGTACGCACTTCTCTAATTGCAGCTCGAGAAGTTCAGTCGTAGGACGTTCATACGTCTCTTTGATTTTGTTCATATTGTTATTTTTTAAAGAATTAATAATCAGCAATTTGGACGGTTTGCACCATGGTAATACTTGTGAGATTGAAATGCGCGTACACAATAAATCAAGCAAATGTAGGCATTATTCTTGTCATCACAATAATCTGTTGCTCAAAGTTATTCACATCTTTTCATCACACGCGCCCGGGCGCACGTGAGGGCATAAAAAAGGGCCACCCTCTCGGGCAGCCCCCAGTCGGGCATCGGATAGAAGCATCAAGCGTACGTTAACCTTTCTTCCGGTGGCGGAAGTGCGGTCTCACGTACTCTCTGTGACCGTTACGTTGACGCCAATGGCCTCGAATGTAAACCGGTCGGAGACGCGTACCCTGTACGCCGGTGACAATCGTCACCTTTTCTACAATGATTTTCATGTCGGATTGTTAAGTACGGAGTAGAAAGGGAGGAAGTCGCCTAGTACTTGCCCGACTAAACACAAAAAAGAGAGCATTGACCGTTGTCAGTCTAATGCTCTCTTGCGATTCGGCCACAGGCCGATTTACTTAACAATCCCTACTGCAAAGGTAGAACTTTTGTTTGAACTAGCAAAGAAATCCGTTGCTTTTATTTCTGTCGCTCGGCCTGGCAGGGTTTGTTGAACATGTCAATCTCACCCTTGTCCCCGGAATAGGTGAACTTGATCTCGAGGGTTGCGCCGTACTCGTTGGCGTCTTCCGACTCGTTGGCCGGGGTCCAGTGCTCGTAAAGATTCTTGGGGAGGCAAGGGCTTTCACCATAGGTGTCGTGATAAGGGATTGCGGCGGGACGAGCGTAATACTTGTTCCAGGTGAGTTTCACGACCTTGCCGTCGTAGGTGTAGGTTCCCTGCCAGCGGCATCCCCATGCGCTGATGATAAAATCTGCTGTCTTGTCGGAGTTCAGTTCCAGGACATAGGCAACATCGTCTTTACTGTCGGGGGTATTGTAGGCGTACCATTTGCCGACTTCCGTAGAATCGGGGGTGCAGCTTGCGAAAAGCATTGCGAAAGCTGCAAGAATAACTGCGATTTTCTTCATAATATCCGTTGTTAGTTTGCCAAAGGTAATAATTATTTTCCACAGTTGCTATTGCAGTCGGAACAATTGCCGCTGCAGTGGTGGGCGAGTTCGCCGTGGAGGCCTTCGGCGAGCTCCTTGTCGGTGGCTTCGCGGACGGAGATGACCTTTCCGGTGAAGTGCAGGGTCTTGCCGGCGAGTTCGTGGTTGAAGTCCATCTTGACCTTCTCGGTGCCGATCTCCAGGACGCGACCGGGGACCACGCGGCCGTCGTTGGTCATCATTGGGATGGTGTTGCCGATACAGACCAGGGTTTCGTCCAGCTTGCCGTCGGCTTCGAAAATGGAGCGGGGCAGGTCGATCACCGCGGAGGCGGAATAGACGCCGTAGCCGTCTTCCGGCGAGAGGGTGAAGTCGAAGTCTTCGCCGACCTCTTTGCCCAGGACGGCGGCTTCGAACTTGGGCAGCAGGTAGCCCATGCCAAAAATGAATTCAAGGGGATTGCCGGCGTCGGCGCGGTCGCGCTCAGCGCCTTCGACCTCGAGTACGTAGGAGAGTGCAACTACTTTGTTGTCAGAGATTTTCATATTGTACTAATTATTGTTGATTCGATGAATTCGGAAATTGAAGGCCGCAAGAAGGATGGCAATCACGGGCGTCACCAGACAGAAGATGGCGAAGGGAAAATAGGCCATCGTGGCCACGCCCAGCACGGTGGACTGGATCACGGCGCAGGTGTTCCACGGAACCAGCACGGAGGTGACGGTGGCCGAGTCGCCGAGCGTACGGCTCAGCAGCTCAGGCGCATAGCCCAGACGTTTGTAGGTGGGGGCGAACATCTTGCCGGGGAGCAGGATGGCCATATACTGGTCTGAAAGAATCATGTTGGAAACGATACAGGTGCCCACCGTGGTGGCTACGAGCGAACCCGCTCCTCGAATCAGCTTGATTAAGGCGCCCGTGATGGTCTCCAGCATGCCGCTGCCCGCCAGCGCACCGCCGGCCGCCATGATACAGATGATCAGCCAGACGGTGTTGACCATCCCGGCCATCCCGCGTGTGGAGGCGAGATTGTCTATCAGCGGATGGCCGGTGCTGATGGACACGGGGCTGGACATCATCTTGAAAACGGAGGAGAGGGCCGTTCCCAGGCCGGTTCCTTCGCCGGTAATCTGCTGCACGATCTGCGGCTGGGCCCAAAGGGCGATGATGGCGGCAAAGAGACCGGAAACAAACAGCGTCAGGAACGCGGGGATCTTCTTGAACACCATAAAGAGCGTCAGGCAGGGAATCAGCAGCAGCCAGGGGGAGATGTTGAAGGTGCCGCTGATGGCCGCCAGTTCCGCGGACATATCTGCCTGGGCTGTGACCGGAAGGGAGAACCCCACGATCAGATAGACCGTAAAGCAGATGATGAAGGCCGGAATAAGGGTATGCAGCGAATAGCGGATGTACTTGTAAAGGTCTGACCCTGCGACCGTTGCCGAAAGGTTGACGGCGTCCGAGAGCGGCGAGAGCTTGTCGCCCAGGTAGGCGCCGGAGATGACGGCGCCGGCCAGCCAGCCTACGGGCAGGCCAATCAGTTTGCCGGCCGTGAGCATGGCCACGCCGATCGTACCCACCGTGGTCCAGGAACTGCCCGCCAGGATGGAGACCAGGCTGCAGAGCAGGAAGGTGATGAGGATGAAGAAGCGCGGGCTGATGATCTTCAGGCCGTAATAGATCATGGTCGGCACGATTCCGGAGAGCATCCAGGTGGCGGTCAGGGCGCCGATGGAGAGCAGGATGAGCAGCGTGGGGGCCGTCTGCCGGATGTTTTCGGAAATGTCGCCTTCCACCTTGGTCCAGGGAACCTTCAGGAAAATGATGGCGATGCCCGCCGTGAGCAGCGTGGAGAGCAGTAGCGCAATCTGGATGGGGCCGGAGGTGGCCTCGTCGCCGAAGTAGAGCACGCAGAGCGCCAGCAGCGCAATCAGTACGAGCAGGGTGGCGATGGAGAGCAGGAGGCCGGGTTTCTTCATAAGTTACTAAATGCCACTGAAATTGACGCCTTCAAAGGCCAGTGAGGGGATGGTCCAGCGCGAGGAACTGCGCGGGTCGTCGCCGGCGGCAATCAGGTGACGCCAGAGGTCGATCATATTGCCCGTGATGTTCATCTCGCTGACCGGGTGAACCACTGCGCCGTTTTCGAAGAGGAAACCGCGGATTCCGTAGGAGAAATCTCCCGTTGCGGAGTTGCAGTTGCCGCCGTTGAAGTCGGTGATGAGGATTCCCCGCTCCGTCTCTTTCAGCAGGTCGGGCAAATTTAACACTTTTTCCGGATTCTCCCCGTTCCGCACTAAGCGGAGCACCGAGGGGCCGTCTACGGTCGTGGGAACGCCCATTTTGGCCGCATAATAGTCGGGGATGAAATAGTGGTTGAGGACGCCGCGGGTGATGATTTCACGGCGGGCGGTGGCCACGCCGTCGTTGTCGAAGAGGCGCGAGCCGGGGAGGCCCGGGAGGAAGGGATCGTCCACCAGCGTGAGCCGTTCGGAGAAAACCTGCCTGCCCAGCGAATCAATCAGGAAGGAGTTGTGCTGCTGCAGCGATCCGCCGCTCAGCGCGCGGATAATGGGGGCTACGACTTTGGCGGAGACCGTGTTGTCTATCACCACGTTGTAGCGCCCGCTGCGCAACTTGCGCGGGTGCAGCTGGTCCAGGGCGCGCTGCAGGGCACGGCGGCCGCAGCCTTCGCAGGGGGCTTCGTCGAGCCGGATGCCGCTCTCGTACCACCAGGCTTCGGGCTTTTCGTCTCCCCAGCCGCGGATGGAGACGGTGGCGTTGATGGTGTGGTTGGTCTGCAGGGTTTCGCCGTGGAAGCCCTGGCTGTCAGCCGTATAGGCGTAATCGACGGTGTCGCCCCACTCGGTTTCCACCGAGAGCAGGCGGGGATGGGTGCCGAAGATTTCCGCGGATGCGGTCATCGCGCGTTCGCGCCGCAGGGCGGGCGTGAGCGTTTCAATCGCCGGATCGTATTGCTGCAGGTCCACGGCGGGACCGTGATAACAGAGGGCAGGGTCTGGCAGGCGGCGGCATTCGTCGCGCGTCATCAGCCGGGTGGAGGCAGCCGCGTTGCGGATAAAGGCGCGCAGGGCGTCCGGATCGAGCCGGTTGGTGGAGAAGGAGCCGTAGCAGCCGTCTGTGTAGAGCTGGATGAAGAGCGTGGAGCCGCTGCTGCTCAGCATCTTGTCAATCTGGTTGTCAAGCACCGTGGCGGAGTTTTCAATAGAGCGCTCCAGTGCGATGCGGGCCTGCGTGACGCCGGCCTCGCGGGCCATCTGCAGCGCGGTCTCTACGATATTGTGGTCAAAGGTGATCATACGTCGCCCCCCACGATTAACGATTTGACCAGCACGCTGGGCATCCCGCACGAGACCGGACAGTACTGGTCTTTGCCGCAGGTCCAGGTGCCGTTGTCCACGCGGCTGGGGGG
>DBXZ01000001.1 GCA_002309795.1 Bacteroidales bacterium UBA1199 | reverse complement strand
CCTCGCTCCCGCTAGGCCGCTGACGCGGCCCCTCTAATACGGCTTGCTGCCCCTTTAAGTACACGTTATCAGAAAAATACTAACTTTGCGGCTGAAACGGGAGCTACTGTTTTTCCTCCCTATAACAAAAACTGAAAACAACGATGCGTACAAAAGACGAACTCGCAGGAGTGACCCTGCTCGGCGAAACCCGGACACAGTATCCGACCGATTATGCGCCTCAGGTCCTGGAGACCTTCCCCAACAAGCATCCCGAAGATGAATACCTGGTGACTTTCCATTGCCCGGAATTCACTTCGCTGTGCCCCAAAACCGGTCAGCCCGACTTCGCAGAAATCATTATCTCCTATATTCCCCGCGAACGGATGGTGGAGAGTAAGTCGCTGAAACTCTATCTCTTTTCTTTCCGCAACCACGGTGATTTCCACGAGGACTGCGTAAACATCATCATGAAGGACCTCGTGAAACTGATGGATCCGCGCTACCTGGAGGTGACCGGAATCTTTACGCCCCGGGGCGGCATCAGTATCCACCCCTTCGCCAATTATGCCGATGCGGAACACCAGGCGCTGAAGGCCAGCCGTCTTCAGACCCGCATGGAGGAGACGCTGCGATGAACACCGTAAACCATCCTGCAAAGGATACCATCCTGGTCCTCTCCGGCGGCCTGGACTCCACCACGATGCTCTACGAGTACCGCGAGCGGATCGCTCTGGCTGTGAGTTTCGACTACGGCAGCAACCACAACGCCAAGGAGATTGCCTGCGCTGCACTGCACTGCAAGCGACTGGGAATCAAGCATCTGATTATCCCGTTGGAGTTTATGGCCAAGTATTTCAACAGTGCGCTGCTTTCCGGCGCGGAGGCCGTCCCCGATGCCGATTACGCCGAGGATAATATGCACGCCACCGTCGTTCCTTTCCGCAACGGCATCATGCTCGCCATCGCGGCCGGCCTGGCGGAAAACGAAGGCCTTTCTCAGATTATGATGGCCAACCACGCCGGCGACCATGCCATCTATCCCGACTGCCGTCCGGAATTCGTCGCTGCGATGGATGCCGCCGTCACGGCCGGAACCTACAACGGCGTACGGCTCGTCACCCCGTATACAGGTCTCTCCAAGGCAGATATCGCCCGTCACGGGGCAGAACTCGGTATCGACTACAGTGAGACTTGGAGCTGCTACCGCGGCGGAGAGCATCACTGCGGAACCTGCGCCACCTGCCGGGAACGCATCGAGGCCCTGCGCGAAGCAGGCATCGAAGATCGGACAGTCTATGAGACGGCCTTGGCAGACAACGTCTTGAAAGACAGATAATTACTGAAAGTGCTACCCCTCTCCGAAGGGGGTAGCATAATGAGCAAAACACAGAACCACAGATACTTAAGTGCCAAATGTACTACGTAGAGAAAACCATCGAAATCTCCGCTGCCCACAACCTGATGCTCAGCTATGAGAGCAAATGCGAAGCGCTGCACGGCCATAATTGGAAGATTGTCGTCTACTGCAAGGCCGAAGAGCTCAATGCGGACGGCATGGTCACCGACTTCACCCATATCAAGCGGATTGTCAAGGAGAGCTTCGACCACAAGTATATCAACGAGGTGCTTCCCTGCAACCCGTCGGCTGAAAACATGGCCCGCTGGATCTGCGACCGCGTTCCCAACTGCTACAAGGTCAGTGTCCAGGAAAGCGAGGGCAACGTGGCCATCTACGAACGCGACTAACCGGCCCTCCGCCCGTCATGGCCAAAACCTATCGCATCAACGAGATCTTCTATTCCCTGCAGGGGGAGGGATTCCACACCGGAACCCCGGCCGTCTTCGTGCGCTTCAGCGGCTGCAACCTCGCCTGCCCCTTCTGCGATACGGACTTCTCAGCCTACGAGGAGATGACGGCCCGGCAGATTGCGGAGCGCGTCGAGGCCCTGCTGCCCGAAGAAACGCTGTCGCTCCGCTCGCCGATCATCGTCCTGACCGGCGGCGAACCTGCACTGCAGGTGGACCGGGAGCTGCTGATCGGCCTTCACACCCTGCTTTCCCTGCCCGTTCATATAGAAACCAACGGCACTCTGCCGCTGCCCGAAGGAATCGACTGGGTAACCTGCTCGCCGAAGGAAGGCAGCCAGGTGGTTTTGCGCCGGGCCGATGAGGTGAAAATCGTCTATACCGGAGGGGATGTGGAGCGCTGGGCTGCCGCCATCCATGCACCGCACTACTTTCTCCAGCCCTGCTCCTGCGCCAACACGGAGGCGGTGGTAGAATACATCAAGAGCCACCCTCTTTGGCGGCTCTCTCTCCAGATTCACAAGTATTTGGGAATCCGCTAATCTTTCAGCAACGCCAATCCGCCGAGCGAAGTCTCCTTGTAGAGGCTCGGGAGGTCTTTGCCGGTCAGTTTCATCGTGGCGACCACCTTGTCGAACGAAACCACGTGCTTGCCGTCGCTCATCATGGCGTAGAGATTGACGTCCAGGGCGCGCAGGGCAGCCATCGGATTGCGCTCGATACAAGGGATTTGCACATAACCGCACATCGGGTCGCAGGTGAGGCCCAGGTTGTGCTCCATGGCCATTTCCGCTGCGCACTCGATCTGCTGCGGCGCACCGCCGAACAGTTGGTTGGCCGCTACGGCCGCCATTACGCAGGCGCTGCCGATCTCGCCCTGGCAACCCACTTCCGCACCCGAGATGGAAGCGTTGAATTTGATGATGTTGCCGAAGAGGCCGGCCGTCGCCATCGCCTTCAGGATATCTTTGTCCGAGAAGTTGTGGTTCATCTTCAAGTGGTAAAGCACTGCGGGCAGCACGCCGGCCGAACCACAGGTCGGAGCCGTGACGATCCTTCCGCCGCGCGCATTCTGCTCGGCCGTGGCCAGTGCGTAGGAAATCACCAGGCAACGTCCCTGCAGCGAGGGTTTGTAGCTGGATGCGCGGACATAGTACTGCTTTGCCTTGGAGCGCAGGTGCAGGCGGCCCGGCAGCACATCATCGTTCTCCAGTCCCTCACGGATCGTCTCCTGCATCTGGTCCCACATCTGCGCCAGATAATCCAGAATGTCGGAATCCTCATGACGTCGGACATACTCCCAGAAGGTGGTACCGTCGTGTTCGATCTGCGCCTGAATCTCGGAGAGGGTGTGGCACTCGTAGATGTGCTTTCCTTCCTTTTGCCCGTGACCGTCAGAGAGATAGCCTCCGCCTATACTGTAGACCTTCCAGCTGTCAATCACTGCGCCGTTGCCGTCCAGCGCTTCGAACAGCATGCCGTTGGTGTGGAATTCGGGGACGATATCGGCCCGCCAGATGATTTCGGTGGCCGCGGGAGAAAAGGCTGCCTCGATGGCTTTGTCGGTCAGGTGGCCCTTGCCGGTTGCAGCCAGACTGCCGTAGAGCGTTACGCGGAACCGGCTGATAGCCGGATGTTTAGCGCGGAAAATCTCCGCCGCCTTGCGCGGTCCCATCGTGTGGCTGCTCGACGGTCCGTACCCGATTTTGTAAATCTGTTTGATGCTGTCCATGACGCTTATTATTGGATTCCGTCGGCAAAGATAATCGAAAAAAGAAAAAGACATCCGCGATTTGCAGATGTCTTTTTTGCTCCTCAAGTAGGACTTGAAC
>DBXZ01000027.1:146523-147396 GCA_002309795.1 Bacteroidales bacterium UBA1199 | reverse complement strand
GAGCAGGACGTCAGTCCTGCTTTTTCTGTTTTCAGCCTGCACGAATGCTAGCATTCAGCCAGGCTGAAAACAGAAAAAGCAATCACCGCTTAGCGGTGCACTCTTTGGTTTTTGTAAAGCTCCCCCCTCAAGGATCGCTCGCGCAGCGAGCAATCCTCATTTTTTGCCGAATCGGCAAGAATATCCATATTTGTATCAGCATAAACTCAATTTTGCCGGGTCTTGGTGAAGCGCATTCCCAACATATTAACTACTCTCAGATTCCTTGGATCCATCTGCCTGCTGATTTGCAGCCCTGCTAGTGCGGCGTTCTGGATAATCTATGGACTGTGCGGCGTCAGTGATATGGCCGATGGTTATCTGGCGCGGAGACTGCGTGCCGAAAGCAGGAAAGGCGCCGTGCTGGACAGCGTGGCGGACATCTGCTTCGTGGTGTGTTGCGCAATACGTTTATTGCCCGTCCTTCAGATTCCGACGTGGCTGTGGATATGGGCAGGACTAATTGTCGTAATCAAACTGATCAATCAGGTATCGGCACTGGTGGTCCACAAACGTTTATGCTTTCCCCACACCAAGGCCAACAAACTGACGGGCCTTCTGCTCTTTATAGCATTTCCCTTGATGTCCTGGTCTATTATTCCCATCGCTATCGTAGCAGGTATCGCCACCTTAGCGGCCATTCAAGAAGGACATTTTATCCGGACTGATCGGATTGAACCCTAGCTATTATTATCTTTGTGTTATGGAAAACAATAGAATACAGTTGCGTCCCTGGCTGGAGAGTGATGCCGGAGTGCTGTACAAATATGCTTCGGATCCTGAAGTCGGCCCTCGTGCAGGATGGCCCCCGCACAAGAGCGTGGAGGAGAGCCT
>DBXZ01000027.1:141572-146427 GCA_002309795.1 Bacteroidales bacterium UBA1199 | reverse complement strand
CGGCGAGCCTCTCATCGGCTACTGGGTGGCACGGCCTTACTGGAACTGTGGCGTCTGCACGGAGGCGCTTCAACTGATGATTGGCCACATCCGCCAGACGACGGAGATTAAATCGCTGATAAGCGGCCACTTCATCGATAATCCCGCCTCGGGTCGAGTAATGGAGAAGTGCGGATTTATCCCCACCGGCGAGACTGTGGTAGATCCGGATCAGGGCAGGGACACCCCCATACGCGTATTAAGACTTGAACTATGAATATCCGATTGGAGCAACCCAAAGACTGGCGGGAGGTGGAGAACCTCACGCGTGAATCATTCTGGAATGTTTACCGGCCCGGATGTCAGGAGCACTTTGTGCTCAACCAATATAGGAACGATCCGGCTTTCATCCCGGAGCTGGACTTCGTGATGGAAGAGGATGGCCGCCTCATCGGACACGTAATGTTTTCCAAGGCCGAAATCGTGCTGGCTGATGGAAGCCGCTTCCCGTCCTGGACCTTCGGGCCCATCAGCATTCATCCCGATTACAAGCGCAAAGGTTACGGCCTCAAATTGTTGCAGCATGCGCTGAAAAAGGCTAAAGAGATGAGAATCGGGCTGCTGCAAATGGAAGGGAATATCGATTTTTACAAACATGCAGGCTTTGATCTGGCCAGCAAACTCCAGATTCATTATCACGGAGAGCCGACCGAAAGCGAGGTTCCTTATTTCCTGGCCCAGGAACTGATTCCAGGATATTGGGGAGAACGGGAGGGAACCTACTGCCCGCCAGCCGGCTACTTTGTGGCCGATGCACAGCCGGAGGCATTTGAGACCTATGAGGCCTCCTTCCCGCCAATGGAGAAGCGCCTGGTTCCCGGCCAGCTGCCTCAGTTCTGCCAGAGTTGTGGCATGCCGTTAACAAAAGATGAAGACTGTGGTCGAAATGCTGACGGTAGCATTAACTTCGACTATTGCAAGTACTGCTATGCCGACGGAAAGTTCCTGCAGGAATGCACGATGGAGGAGATGATTGACCATTGTGCCCAGTTTGTGGATGAAGTGAACAAGATGATGCCGGAGCCTATGACTGCTGAACAGTACAAACAGATGATGCGCGGCTTCTTCCCGATGCTCAAGCGCTGGAGATAAATAATAATCTATATGTGGACTCTCCGCACTTCACAAGGACTGTGCAAGGCGACAGAAGAAAGGCCTTCAGTTCAGGAAGTGCAAAAGAATCTAACAGGCAGTTATACGTACAGGAAGATCAGCGTCCATACGCTGAAACGGAGGACTTTTCCGATAAAGAGCATCAGCAGGGTCCAGAAGGCGGGTGTCCGGTAGAAGCCCAAACCTAGAGAGATGACATCACCGACTATGGGTACCCAGCTGATGAGGGCCATCCAGACGCCGTACTTGTCGATATTCTTTTTCTGCTTCTCGAGTTTCTCACGACTGACCTTAAAGGTCTTTTCGAGCCATTCCCATTTGCACAGGCGTCCCAGAAAGTAGGTGGTCACGCTGCCGAGCCAGTTGCCCAGCGATCCGATAAGCAGGCAGAGGAGCGGCTGCTTGGTTACCAGCAGGACTGCTATATAAAGCGCATCCGAACTGAACGGAACGACCGTCGCGGCCAAAAATGTCCCCAAAAACAGGCCCAGAAGGCCCCAGCTGCTTAAATCCATGTATTAACTCAACAGCGCCAGCAGGCCGGCAACGGCCAGAAAGGCGTAAATGATTCGGCGAAGCTCCTCGACGCGAACGCGTCTATAGACCTTGGCACCGATAAAAAGACCGAGGAAAACACCGGGGATGGCAACACACCAAAGCTTCAGTACGTCCATGGAGATGAAGCCGGTCCCTGCCCGGAAAAAGGTCATAAAGATGTTCCCTATCAGGAAATACCACTGGGTGAGTGCGATATACTGCTCCTTGCTGTCGGAGGCTGACAGAAAAAAGATGACAGCCGGCGGGCCCTGCATGGAGAACAGGCCTCCCATCAGGCCGGAAAGCGTACCCATTCCGGCCTGAACCGGCCAGGTGGGCGCCATCCGGATGCGTCCGCCTGTGAAGAAAAACCAAAGGCTGATGGCGATCAGCACGCCGCCAATGATGTGTTTCAACAAGTTGCTTCCAAGCAGCCCGACAAGCCGCACCCCAATCCAGGCGGTCGCCAGAAATACGATCAGGATGGGAAGCAACTTCTTCCAGCTCAAACTCTTGCGGGTTTGGATGGCCGGAATCAGGTTCGTGAAGATCGCCAGCAGGCTGCACAGCGCAGTCGCTTCGCCATAAGTAGGCGTCAGCAGCGGAAGCAGCGTCATCAGCAGGATACCGAAACCGAATCCGGTAACCCGCTGCGTGAAGCTGGACGCTGCCGTCAGCGCAAACAGCCCGAAGCAAATCCAGAGGTTCAAGCCGCTACTTCTTGTGGTCGAGGTAATAACGCAGGCCCAGGCGCAGGTTTTCAATCAGCGCGTCGGAGCTGTAGGTGGCACCGGCGACTCCGTCGATTTCAGCGCCGGCCAACTCTTCCGGACTGCGTCCGATCAATGCCGGGAAGATCCCGTCTTCAGCCCGCTGGAGAAAGCGCGGGGTTTCCTCGTTGTCAAGAACCTCGATAGCCGTGACTTTGTCGTCCTGAATGGTAATCAGCAGCGGTGTAGCGCCGTTATATCCAATAACAGTATTGCCGATTGTCGTGGTATTGACAGTGTAAACGCCTTTTTTGAAGGTCATGACACCGTCGCCGGTTTTACAGGATGCAACCAGCAGTGTGCAGATTGCCAAAAAAATGGTAAACTTTTTCATATTGTCAGTATTATATTCATTGTTCGTTTTCGGTCCGTTTCCGCTGACACCCTTCTGCAAAGGGGCAGTTCCCGCATCCGGTTGCGCAGCGGTTTCGCCTGCGGATAATCACGCAAACCACGGCGATGAAGGCGACTGCAACCGCAATCAGGACAATCAGCGTAGGGAGGTTCATCGCGTCAACCCATCAGGGCTCCCGTAATCAAAAAGGCCAGCCAGGCGACCACCCAGGCCACTGCACATTGGAAGATAACCATCCAGATCGCCAGTCGTCTGCCCAGCTCGCGACGGACGGCGGCGATGGCCGCAACGCACGGTGTATAGAGCAGGCAGAAAGCCAGCATCGGTACTGCGGTCGCCGGTGTCAGGAAGGCGGTGACGCCGAGCACCTG
Organism: Bacteroidales bacterium UBA1199; assembly: GCA_002309795.1. Next base: position 143,242 of record DBXZ01000027.1, on the reverse strand, counting down.
CATGGTTGAAATGACGCTCTCCTTGGCCATGAAGCCGGAGATGAGTGCCGTGACAATCCGCCAGTCGCCCAGTCCCAGCGGCTGGAAAAGCGGTTCGAGCAGTCCGGCAATCCAGGCCAGCATGCTTCCTTCGCCCTCCACGAACTGCAGGCGGAAATTGAACGACTGCAGGAACCAGATGACGATGGAGGCCACGAAGATGACCGTGAAGGCCCGCTGCAGGAAGTCTTTGGTTTTGTCCCACAGCAGATGGCCTACGTTCTTGAGCCCGGGCAGACGGTAGTTCGGCAGCTCCATGACGAACGGAGCCGGCTCCCGCTGCGGGTGGATCCACTTGGCCAGCAGCGCCAGCAGAATGCCCACCAGGATGGCTGAAAGATAGAGAATGACCAGCACCAATCCGCCGTGGCCGGGGAAGAAAGCGGCCGTAAAGAAAGCGTAGATGGGGATCTTGGCCGAACAGCTCATATAGGGGGTCAGCAGGATGGTCAGCCGGCGGTCGTGTGCGGAGGGGAGGGTACGCGCAGCCATCACGGCCGGCACGGAGCAGCCGAATCCTACAAGCAGCGGGACGATACTGTGGCCGCTGAGACCGAGGTGGCGGAGCAGTTTGTCGCACACGAATGCCACGCGGGCCATATACCCGCTGTCTTCCAGCAATGACAGGAAGAAGAACAGCAGCAGGATGATGGGAACGAAGCTCACCACGGTTCCCACACCGCCGAAGATGCCGTCCACGACCAGCGACCGGACGGCAGGTGCAACCTCTGCACGGGCCATGGCGGCATCCGTAAGGCTGCCCAGTCGTCCGATGGCTCCTGCGAGCAGCTCCTGGAGCGGCGCGCCGATCACGTCGATCGTGAGCCAGATGACGGCTGAGATTACGGCCAGGAAGATGGGCAACGCCGTCCATTTTCCGGTCAGGATGCGGTCAATCCTGCGGCTGCGGCAGTATTCCTTGCTTTCGCGGGGTTTGACCACGGTTTTTCCGCAGAGCCGGCGGATGAAGGAGAAGCGCATATCGGCCATCGAGGCGTTTCGGTCCAGGTCGCGTTCTTCCTCCATTTGGAGAATAATATGCTCGATCATCTCCTTCTCGTTCTGTTCGAGATGGAGATCTTTTTCTACCTGGGGATCGCCGTCGATCAGCCGGCTGGCTGCATAGCGAACCGGAAGTCCTGCCTGAACGGCATGGTCTTCCACCAGGTGCATGATGCCGTGAAGGCAGCGGTGGACGGCTCCGCCATAATCCTCTTTGTCGCAGAAGTCCTGACGGGCCGGTTTTTCCTGATATCTCGCGATATGGACGGCGTGCTCCACGAGCTCGTCCACACCCTGATTCTTGATGGCGGAGATGGGCAGGACCGGCAATCCCAGAATGGACTCCATTTCGTTCACGCGAATGGAGCCGCCGTTTCCCTGTACCTCATCCATCATATTGAGCGCCAATACCATCGGGACCTCCAGCTCCATCAGCTGCATGGTCAGGTAGAGATTGCGTTCGATATTGCCTGCATCCAGGATATTGATGATGCAGTGCGGTTTTTCTTTGATGATAAAGTCGCGCGCCACCCGCTCTTCGGCCGTGTAGGGAGCCAGTGAATAGATGCCCGGCAGATCGGTGATACGGGTTTCCGGATGGCGCCGGATCACGCCGTCCTTGCGGTCGA
>DBXZ01000027.1:116845-141560 GCA_002309795.1 Bacteroidales bacterium UBA1199 | reverse complement strand
TGGTTCGATCCGGTCAGCTGGTTAAAGAGCGTGGTCTTTCCGCAGTTCTGGTTGCCGACCAGAGCGAAGGTGAGGACCGTATCCTTGGGGAGCGGTTGTTCGTGATCTTTCTGGTGGTACTTGCCGCCCTCACCGAGTCCAGGGTGGAGAGAACTCCATTCGGCGTCCTGATCTGCGGGCACCGCCGGCTCTTCATAGACGGCCGGCTCCACGGTCAGGCTTCGGGCGTCGGCGCGCCGGAGCGAAAGGGCGTATCCGCCCACAAGCAGCTCCATCGGATCGCCCAACGGGGCCAGCTTGGTAACCTTGACAACGGCCCCGGGGATGAGGCCCATGTCCAGAAAATGCTGACGCAACTGCCCGGTTCCGCCTACTGACAGGATCCGGGCAGCTTCGCCAGGTTTCAGTTGTTCAAGGGTCGTTTTCGTTTTTACGAAGTACTATTGATTAGATTTCTACGATAGGTGCTTCGGGCGCATTCTTCATGACGGAAGCGATGCCGTTGTCGCAAGTCTTTTCGCTGGCATACATCTGGCTCTGTCCGATGACCTGGCCATTGGTGGCCTTGAGGCAGAAGAACGGTTTGCCGTTCTTGGCGACCTTCTTCTCGAAGCGTTTGATTTCTACGGCATTCTTCTTCACGGATTCAACACCGTTGAGGCAGGCGGCCTTCGTGTTGTAACCTTCGCTGGAGAGAATGACCTGACCGTTGCTGGCCTTCAGATTGAACTGGAATTCACCGTTCTTTCTTACAGAAACTTCAAATTTTCCCATAGTGCAGTATTTTAAGATGGTACTACAAATTTATAAAAAATGTGATTATTTATCGAAAATCTTCTCGGATTCGGATGTCGCAGCCGGGCAGGGCCTGGCTCAGCGCGGCTGACAATTCTTCCAGCGATGTATCGGTCAAATGGTAGGGCATCAAGGCTTTGGGCGCAATAATCCGGGCGGCTTCCACCGCCTGGTCTACAGTCATGGTGTAGGGCTGGTTCACCGGCAGGAAAGCCAGGTCGACCGTGCCCGAGAGCGCTTTCATTTCAGGAATCACCTCCGTGTCGCCGGCCACGTAGACCCGGAACCCTTCGATGTCGATCACATAGCCGTTGTCTTCGCGCGTTTGCGGGTGAAACTTCGTGTGTCCCGGCGAGTTGTTGTAAGCGGCAACGGCCGTGACCGTGATGCCCGGGGTCAGCGTCGTGCTGCTCCCGATCCGCAGCAGGGTGGCCTGCGGGAAGTGGGCGCATACATCCGGAGATCCGATACAGAGGGCGCCTGTGCGCAGTGCGGAAGTGGCCAGCGCCGTATCCAGATGGTCGTTGTGCCCGTGGGTGACGAGCAGCGCATCGGGAGCCGGGACGCCGCTGAAATCGATCGTTTTTCCGTAATAATCGGCGACCGGATCCACCCATACCATATAGTTCCGGTCGGAATCCGGCCACCGGATGGAGAGGGCTAACGAGCCGTGGTTGATGCAGTAGACGGAAACGGTGATTCCGAGTGCCGTGACGAATATTTCAACAGTCATACGCGTGGTTTTAAAGCAGGGATGAGAGTTTGTCGTAGTTCGGTTTGGAAACCGGAATGGAAGGACATCCCTCCACGTCCAGATCCGCGAAAATCAGTCCCTCCTTGTCCCGACGCAAGATGTTGACGTGGGCGGGATTGACGATACAGGTACGGTGGCAGCGGACCATTCCGTGGCGGGTGAGCAGTTCGTCGGTGCGCTTCATCGAGCAGCGCAGAAGATAGTCGCGTACCCGGGTCCCGTCCTGGTAGCAGATATTCACATAATTCTCTTTCGACTCCACGTAAAGGACGGCCTTCGGGGCGATGGTCAGCTTGAGTTTCCCGTTCGAATCGCGGAAGCGGATGAGGTCTTCCGTATCCACGAGGGCCTCTTCCCGCATTCCGCGCATGATCATCAACAGGGTGAGAACGGTGTAGGGGAAGATGAGAATGGAGAGTGCGTACCCGAAGAGGTTGCCCCATGTCCAGAAATAAGCCATCTCTCCTTTTGACATCAGGTGAATGAAGAGCGCGGAGAAGGCGCTGGCGATGAAGACCTCCAACGCGCACCAGGCTGCGTAGAGGGGAAGGTTGAGATTCAACGATTTCCGGGCCAGATAGAAGATCAGCCGGGAGATCAGGAGGACCCCGAAGAATATGCTGGTGACGATGGTCATGTTGAAGTCCAGTTTGCCCAGGCCCATATCCATGAATTCGCGGATATCCAGCGGATGATAGATCATGGATACGGCGAAAAAGTAAATGGGGAGCCCGACAAAGTGCCAGACCTGTATGCCAAACCGGAAGAAGTTCTTGGTAACTGATGCCATAGTGTAAATCGTTTCTTTATCTCGCTCCACCGCCGAAACCGCCGCCGTGGAAACCGCCGCCGCCACCGAATGATGCACGGCCTCCGAATCCACTCTTTGCGGCTGATGCGGAACGGGCCGCCGCATTGGTGATGCTGTTCGAAAGGTCCCGGCTCATCCAGACAACCTGACGGGCCGTGTAAGGGTCGCTGTATACGGTCTGTTCAAAGACCTTGGGGTTGATTTCGGAGAGCTCTTTGGCGACCTTGTCGGCGATTCCGTAGAGGGCGCCGAAGACCAGATAATCATTCCAGAGAGCCACTTCTGCTGAGCCGCGTTCTTCAATCAAGGTAAAGTCTTTCAGGAATTTCCTCAGTCCGATCACCTTGCGGGCTTCCGCCTGGCCGCCTTCACCGGCATGTCCGTTGTCGGCAATCCGCTTCCGGGATTCGGTTTCTACCGTGGAGATCCAGCGCTCAATCTGTTTGGTGTTGCGTCGGCTCCAGCGTGAGAACTCGTTTTTCTGCAGGATACTGTCGCTGCCGGAGGCTTCTTTCATCATCCGGTAGAGCATCCGTTCGCTCTCGGAGAGAGTTTCCAGCGGGGCATTGTCGTTGAAGGCCAGTTCCACCTGACGGTTGTCGCGGCCGCTGCGCAGGACGTTGATATGGCCGCGGTCCACCATCCGGAGAATGATTGCGGAAGCCAGTGCACTTCCGCCGGCAACGGTATTGACCTTCCGGAGAATGTAATCGCTCTGGAGAAGGTCGCCGTCGAAGGGCACGTCGCGGCACCAGTCAATCTGGCTCATCCGCGATACGCCGAACAGCTTCTGGTTGCGCTTCCGGACGGATAGGATGGCTGCAATGATGCACAGAACGGGGAGGAAGACGGTGAAGAAGACCATGAACAGGACTCCGTACCAGGGGAGTTCGTCATTATCTCCGAAGTCTGATCCATCCAGGGCTCCATCCAGCACGGTTGAAAAGTCCTTGTCGGTCACGTGAGCCGGGGAGAATACACCTTTGTCGAAGCGGGCCAGCAGGATTACGGAACTCCGCCCGGAGAATGCGGTGTCGGAGCGGGCCGTGATGATTCCGTCCGCAAAAGCGCTGGTTCCGGAATAGCCGAAAGCCCAGATACGGGCGTTTTCAGCAGAAAAAGGAGCGACTCCCGCCCCGGGGACAAGCTGGACTTCCACGAATTCAGCCGGTGCGGAGAGTCCCGGCGAAACGAACTGGAAATGCAACCCGTCCGCTTCATGGAAGGATTCGACCAGCCCGGAAAGCCGGTAGGTGGCGGTAAAGAGATGGTCGCCCATCGAACCGAGTCCCCAGCAGAGTTCGCAGCCGTTCTTTTTGCGGACGATTCCGCACCGGACGGCCTTCTGGCTCAGGCTGCGGTCGACGTCCCAGCTGCCGATATTGGTGAACTGCTGCCCATTCTCCATGACGGTGAAGTCAGAGAGGACAATATGATCAAGGTTGTCCTTGACCAGGTACCACTCCGTTCCGCGGTCTGCCTGGACGTCCCAGGTCTCGACGACCGTCGCAGAGCCGTCGCGCTCCAGCGTGGCTACGATGCGCACGCTGCGGATACGCGTGGCGCCGGCCTCCGTCAGAACGACGAAGAGCAGTCCCAGCAGACAGAACAGCCGTTTCATCAGCGCATGGAGGGCATTTCGGTCTTCCCCTTCGGCTCGGAGAGGTAATCCCGCTCAGCGAAACGGAAGAGCGATGCTGCCAGCGAATCCGGGAACTGACGGACCATCCGGTTGTAACGGGTGACGGAGTCGTTGTAGACCATCCGGCTCGTACGGACCTGATTCTCGTAGGTATTTACGCTGTCCATCGTTTTGCCGTACATCTCGTTGGCCTTGAGGTTCGGATACTGCTCGGCGACCACGTTGATCTGGCGGAGTACCTCGGCCATCTTTTCCTCGTTGCCCTGCACGTCGGCAGCGGTGGCGTTGCGGCCGACCGCGGTGCGCTGGGCGATGATGTCCATCAAAGTTTTGTATTCGTGCTCGTCATAGCCCTTGGTCAGTTCGACGAGTGCGGTCAGCGCATCCCAGCGGCTGTTCTGCTGGACGCCGATCTGGCTGAGCGAATTCTTGCAGATCTCCTCTGCGGAAACCAGTTTGCGCTGTGCGCCGATCAGCCAGAGAACGATCAGCAGCACGACGGCGAGGACAATAATCGTGATAGTCATGGTAATTGCTTATTGTTTAGAGATATAGATTCCATCCGAAGGGATGACGATCAATGCGATCAGATAGGCCAGCAGGCCACCGCCTGCGGCGAAGATGCAAATCAGCCAGGCCAGGCGCACGATGGTGGGATCGATGTCGAAGTAATCGGCGATGCCGTTGCAGACGCCGCCGATCATACGGCCCTGCTGTTTTCTGTAAAGTCTTTTAGCTGCCATATTTCGTAGTCGTTAATAGATTTCAAATTTGCCGACCTGGACGCCCTGGCATCCGGCCTGGACGATGGGAACCTCCCTGCCGTCCAGATCCTTGATGAGAAGAGGCGCCTTGATAAAGGTGTGGCTGTGCCCGCCGATCACCAGGTCGATGTTCCGGGACGCGGCCACCAATATCTCGTCGGAAGGCCTGTCCGGAGTTCCGCCCCGGTAACCCAGGTGCGAAAGGAAGATGACCAGGTCACATTTCTTCTTGTTCTTGAGATAGTCGGCCCAGCGGTTGACCTCGTCGATGGTGTTCAACCGTTTCATGCCGTCGAGGTGGGAATGCATCACGTTCCCCTCCAGGTAGGAGGTGGCGCCCACGATGCCGATCTTCATGCCGCCCCGCCGAACAATGGTGTAAGGTTTCACCAGTTTGCGGAGGCAGGTGTTCGAAAAGTCGTAGTTGCAGGTCAGGGTCTTGAAGCGGGCCTTCTTGAGCCGGCGCGCGAGTTCCTGCTGGCCGTTGTCGAATTCATGGTTGCCGAGAGTGGCCACGTCATATTTCATGGCGTTGACCAGTTCCATCTCCAGGTCGCCCTTGGCTACGGTAAAGTAGGGAGTGCCCTGGTTGTAGTCGCCGGCATCAAGCAGCAGGACGCGTTTTTTGCCATACTGCTCCCGGACCTGGCGGATGTATTCCATCCGGCGTTCCACGCCGCCGAAACCCTTGTCTCGGCCAACGCGAAGGGGTTCGATCTGGCTGTGGGAGTCGTTGGTATGCAGGATGATGAGCCGCTGCGCATCCGTGAACGGAGCGGTGACGGCCAGCAGTGCGATGATAATCAGGAATCGTTTCATGGCTGCTTCTCTTTATTCGTTGATGATTACGCGCCCGTCCTTGACGAGACGGAGCACTTTGCCCTCCGCGTTCATCTGCCGGATATAGTCTACGATGGCGTCCCGGATGAGGATGCCGGTTTCAATCTTGTTCATGGCACATTTGGTGAAACTCACGCCGTCACCGCCGTCCATCAGGAAATCGATGGTCGCCATCTTGTAGGTACGGTTGATGTCGAGGGGCTGCCCGCCAATCTGCAGGGAGACGATTTCGCCGCCTCTGGCCGCCAGCGAGACATTGCTGAGCGCTTCCGGCCGGACGGCCATCTGCTTGAAGAACTTCAGCAGGTCGCTTCCCCGGATGTCGAAGATGACAATGTGGTTCTCGAAGGGGAAGATGGAGAAGATATCATAGACGCGGACCGCACCCTTGGGCAGGCTGGTCCGGATGCCGCCGAAGTTGGTCAGGCCCACATCCACGTGCTGGCCGCACGCTTTTTCAGCGGTTTCCCGAATGATGTCGACTGCGAAGTTGGAAAGACCGCTTTCGGGGCGCGCCTTCTCGTACTCCGCTTCACTGTAACCGATGATCTCCTGCAGGGGCGCGACCAGCGGACTGTATTTCTCGATGATTATGGCGATGGTCCGGTCCGTTCCGCTGTCAAACCGGCTGTCTATCTGTACGGTACACCAGTTGTACCGGACCTGGGCCGAAACCGTCGCCGGAATCAGCACCAGCAGTACGAACAGGACGATGCGACGTTTGAGGTTCATGATAATGGGAATGTTTGGTTATTCTTTCATGCGAATCCAGTGCCACAAATCCTTGAAAGTGGATTTTTTGCCGTACATCAGAATGCCGGCCTTGTAGATTTTGGCCGATACCCAGGCGGTGCCCAGGAAGGTCAGGGCCAGAAGGACCAGCGAGAGGATCAGCTGCCATGCCGGCACGATTCCGAAGGGGATGCGGGCCAGCATCACCATCGGAGAGGTCCATGGAATGATGGAGGCCCAGATGGACAGTTGGCTGCCCGGATGCTCGAAGGTATGGAGCATGATGAAGAGTCCGACAATCAGCGGCAGCGTCAAGGGCAGTTGCAGCTGCTGGGTATCGGCTTCGTTGTCTACGGCCGATCCGACGGCGGCGAACATCGCCGCATAGAGCAGGTAGCCCAGCAGGAAATAGAGCAGGAAGCATCCCACGATGTATCCCCAGTTGAGGTTGCGGATCTGGGCGACCATTTTCAGCGCTTGCGGAGCATTGTCGTCGGCAGCTGCCTGCGTGAGCAGGTCCAGGTTGTCCGGATGCACGCCGACCGACGGGTCGGAGGCCATCTGAACCAACTGCTCCGTATTTCCGAGCGAGCCCATCAGTTTCGGGCCTGCCGCACCCATCACGCCGCCGGCAATCGCGGCGGTCAGGCCGATCCATATGGCAAACTGCGTGAGCGCCACCAGTGCAACGCCCACGATCTTGCCGATCATCAGATCGACGCTGTTCACCGAGGAGACGACGACCTCCACCACGCGGCTGCTCTTTTCGTCTATCACGCTGCGCATCACCATCGTGCCGAACATGAAGACGAACATATAGATCAGGAAACTCATCACGTAGGAAAGAATCATGTAGATCTCCACGGAATCCTCTTCTGCCTTGCCGTCCTCTTTAAGCGTGAGGGTGTTGAGCCGGATGTCCGTTTTGACATCGGCCATGATCTCCTCCAGGTTGTTGATATTGTAGCGGGTCAACTTCCGGTCCTCCACCGCTTTGTTGACGGTGCGGCTGACAGCCGACTTGATCTCCATGTTGAGCGGCTCCTTGGAGTAGGTGGTGACGGAAACTTCATCATTCTCGTTGAAATCGGAGATATCCACGATGGCATAAAGATCCATCTCCTTGAAGAGCTCTTTCATCAGGTCGAGGGTCTCGCCCTTGGCGGCCAGTTCGTAGCGGGCGTTGCCGCTGTCTTCGAAACGGGCGGCGATTTCGCCGGTGCCGTCGATAATCTTGACTTTCTGTTCACCGCCGCCGCCCCAGAGCATGATGAGGGCCGGCACGCAGATCAGCGCGCCGAACAGCAGCGGCGTGAGGAGGGTGGTGAGGATAAAGGATTTCTTGCGGACGCGTACCGCATATTCGTGGCCGATGACCAGGCCGATTTTTGAAATGTTCATACGTCGCTCCTCCTATTCTTTGTCGGTGACCAGTTTGATGAAGATATCGTTCATGCGCGGAACCAGTTCCCGCCAGGAGTGAATGGTGACACCCCGATCGAGCACTTCGCGCAAAGCGGCGTTGGGGTCGCCGTCAATCTCGAGAATCTCCGTATGGCGGCCTTCGCCGTCGCTGTAGACGAGTTCCACACGGTTGTCGCCGTATTCCCGGCGGATGGCGTCGGTCTGTCCCGAAACCACGACTTTTGAACGGTTGATGAGGGCGATCTCGTCACACAGTTCCTCGACCGACTCCATGTTGTGGGTGGAGAGGATGATGGTGGCGCCCTCGTCCTTCAGGCGCAGGATTTCATTGCGGATCAGCTGGGCGTTGACCGGATCGAACCCCGAGAAGGGTTCGTCGAGAATCAGCAACTGCGGCCGGTGAAGTACGGTGGTGATGAACTGCACCTTTTGGGCCATGCCCTTGGAGAGTTCCTCCACCTTCTTGTTCCACCAGTTCTGGATGCCGAAACGGATGAACCATTTCTTGAGTTCGGAGGTGGCTTCGGCAGCGGTCATTCCACGCAACCGGGCCAGGTAGAGGCACTGTTCGCCCACTTTCATCTTCTTGTAGAGGCCGCGTTCCTCAGGCAGGTAGCCGATTGTGCGGACCATTTCGTCGGTCATGGGGACGCCGTTGTACCAGACGCTGCCCGCGGTGGGAATGGTAATCCGGTTGATGATGCGGATCAGGGTCGTCTTGCCGGCGCCGTTCGGTCCCAGCAGGCCGAAGATCTTGCCCTCCGGAATCTCCAGGTTGATATCCTGGATGGCGGTGAAGTCACCGAACCGTTTGGTAATATTTTTGCACTGTAGCATATTCAGGATTGAATTAGCGTGTTCAAACTACAAAAATACTTATATTTGTAATATAATATCTATACGCGTATGGAAAATAAAGGCAAACTTTCTCTGGGCCTGGCCATCATGGTCGGTCTGATTTTTCTGGGTTTGATGCTTCCCCGCACCGCCCGCGAATTCCGTTCCTTTGAACGGACCGTCAGTGTCAAAGGCCTGTGCGAACGTGAAGTTCCCGCCGACAAGGTGATCTGGCCGGTGGTCTACAAAGTGGTGGGCAACGACCTGGGTTCGGTCTACCGCTCCATCGAGAATAAAAAGGATATTATCATCTCCTTCCTGCAGAAAGGCGGAATCGACCCTCAGGACATCTCCATTTCCGTTCCCTCCCTCTCTGACAAGGATGCCCAGGAGTATGGCGGCAACACCCGGCTCTATCGCTATGTGGCGACCTGCACCATCACCGTCTGCTCTACGGAAGTGGACAAGGTGCTCTCCCTGATGGCCGCACAGAGCGAACTGCTCAGCAAAGATATCATTCTTGACAGCGGCTGGGAGTCCACGCCGCAATTCCTCTTCGAGGGCTTGAACGAGATTAAGCCCGAGATGATCGAGGAGGCCACGAAGAACGCCCGCCAGGTGGCTGAAAAGTTTGCCAAGGACAGCGGCAGTTCGCTGGGCAAGATCCGCACCGCTTCGCAGGGCACCTTCAGCATAGAGGCGCGCGACAGCAATACGCCGCAGACCAAGAAAGTCCGCGTCGTGACCTCGGTCACCTATTATCTCAAACGATAAGGCTTTTACCGGCGTTCGATCTTGAGCTGCTGGATAGCGCTCTTTCCCTCGCCGGTCCGGACATAGAGCGTGACCTGGAAGGTCTCGCCGCCAGCGTGAAGGACTCCGATTGCATAGCGCATCGGGGCCTTTCCGCTTTTATGGACAATCTCGAACGACTTGGGCGTATAATCCGCAAAGAAATCTTTCATGATCCGGCGGGCCTGGTTGCGGGAACAGTTGCTGTTCGAGCCGAGCAGGTCCAGTTCCAGATTGTCGGCGAACCAGGCGGAGAGGCTGTTGTAATCTCCGGCCTGGAAATACTTGCTGATGGGGGTAAAGAAATCCTGGCCGGCAGCCGGGACGAGACTGGCCGGGACCGTGTTCTGGCTCCGGGCGGGAGTCGCGGCGAGCAGCAGCGCGAGCAGGGGAAGCAATCGGTACAGTTTCATAACAGCGGAAAGCGGACGAAACCGATGCAAAAATCAAGCCACGTCATGCGTTGAAAAACGGACAAAAAACATTACCTTTACAAGTCAATACTCGCGCACATGAAGCTGAAGTTGATTCTTGTCGGTAAAACGGTCGGCGCCCCGCTCAAAGAGGGGATTGCCGACTATGTTGGCCGCCTGAAACACTATGCGGCCTTTTCCGTCGAGGAGATTCCCGAACTGAAGCAGGTTTCCGCACTCTCGCGCGACCAGATCAAAGAGCGCGAAGGGGCGCTGATCGCCGCCCGGCTCAAGGATTCGGACTACGTGATTCTGCTGGACGAGCACGGACGGCGCTTCACCTCCGTCAGTTGGGCACGGGATTTGGAGCAGAAGCTGCTGCACGGCTCACGGGACCTGGTCTTTGTCGTAGGCGGCGCGTACGGTTTTTCCAAACAGGTGACCGACCGTGCCGACGAACTGCTCTCGCTCTCCGAAATGACCTTCTCCCACCAGTTGGTGCGCCTGGTGTTCGTGGAACAGCTCTACCGTGCGTTCACGATTATCCGGGGGGAACCCTACCACCATGAATAGATGAAAACGAAGCGTGCCTTTTCCTCGCGTCCCGGACGCCTGCTCTCCCGCTACCTGGTTGAACTGCTGGGTGCGCTTGCCATACTCCTTTTCGTCTTTTCCTTCCATTCCCGCAGCTACGAATCGCAGCTCGCCTCGCGCGTTGCCCGGATTGAACGGGCGCTGCAGGGGAGGGAGCGGATCATCGAGGGCTATATACGCAACGCGCTCTCCCAGTCTGCCGACGTCTGTCTGGATATGGACGACCTGCCCGACGACATGGTGCTCTACAAGTACAACCTGGACACACTCCATTCATGGATCAACGAGTTCCCCATCCAGCATGACGACCGCGACATCTATCCCGGTTCCTATCGCCTGGGGATGGCTACTGAATCGGAAACCGGCATCTATCCGCTGGCGAGTCTGGGCGATCAGTGGCAGTATCTGGACCTGGGTGAAAAACACTATATCGTCAGCAAATGGTACTCCACCTCGCGCCGAGTGAAGATTGTCGCCGGTATCCAGGTGGACCGGCTGCCCTTCGGGCACTATTTTCACCTGGCTGAGGTGACGGAGAATCCGCCGGCAGCCGTGCACGCCGCCGACGGTACGCCGGTCTTCTCCATCGTGGCCGATTCCCCCACGGCATTCTCCTCGATGGGCCGGCTGTTGAAGTGGCTCTCCTTCCTGCTGGCGGCCCTGGCGCTCTTCGCCCTCCATTTCAGGCACCCGTCGTGGCGGACCTTCGGCATCGCGTTCGTCGGTCTGACACTGCTACGTCTTGCTGCCGTGCTGCTGGCAGGTCAGTATGCCCACACTCTTCCGCTCTTTTCGCCCATCCTCTACGCCGACAGTACCCTGTTCCCGACGCTGGGCGATTTCCTGCTCAATAACGTCTACGTGGCCTCGGTGGCCTACCTGCTCTTTGCGCTCCGGTTCCCGATGCTGCGCAGGGTGGAGCGTCGCGGCCGGAAGTTGCCCGCCCTGCGGATCATTGCTCCGCTGCTCATGCTGCTGGCTTCCGTTGCGCTGGCCTTCTACATCTACATGACACTCCGGTCGCTGATCATGAATTCCAGTCTGGTGCTGGAGCCCTTCCGGATTAACGAATTCACCGGCGCGACGCTGCTCTGCTACGGAACCTTCGCGATGCTTGCCCTCGCACTGCTCCTGACCTTGCAGACCGCGTTGTTGCTGACCCGGCGTTTCCGGCGCGTTTCCCTCTTTTCCTGGCGGAACATTATCCTGAGCAGTGTCGTCTTCGCCCTCTTCTTCGTGGTGGCGGAGACTGTTTTCGGGGTGGAACGGGAATATGAAAGCAACCGTGTGACCACCGCCAAGCTGGCCGTGGAGCACGACCTGCCCTTTGAATTCTACCTGCGCACCATCGAGCAGGAGATTTCGGAAGACCCCTTTATCGGAACCCTCGTGGGTGTCAAGGCCGGCGAGTTGATCCGCAACCGGCTCATAGACCGCTATTTCTACAAGGATCTTCTCGACCGTTACAACGTGACGATCTCCGTCTGCGCCTCCGGAGACTATATCGCTCCCGGCAGCCAGTCGGATCCCGCGCTCTGCTTCCCCTTCTATTATGATATGGTCAGCACGCGGGGGATTCGGCTCGACCAGAGCGCCCATTTCTGGCAGATCAACAACTACGACGGCAAACTGACCTATCTGGGCCAGTTCCAGTATTACGACCAGGAAGGCCGGGATGTCCGACGCCTCTACCTCGGCTTTACGTCGAAACACCGCAGCACGGAATCGGCGATCGGTGCCCTTCCGGGCCGCTATTCCGTGGCCTGCTACAACGACCACCGGCTCGTCACCTCGGAGGGCAGCGTCAGCTACCCGGTGGCACTTCCGGAAGAGTACAAGACGGGTTACTCGATGGTCACCCGCGGCGGTACGGTCCATTTCATCAACCGTTATTCGGAGGGAAACGCCACGATTCTCTCGCGTCCGTCGCGTCCCTGGCTTCCCTACCTGGTCTCCTTCTCCTACCTGCTGATTTTCTTTGGAATCTTCCTGATTGTCTTCACTTCCGGTGATGCACGCGGCCGGTTCCTCGATCTGCCCAAGCACTCCATCAAACGAAAAATCACCCTGCTGACCACCGGCGTGATGCTTGTGACGCTGGCTACGGTCGGCGGGACAGCCGTCTTTTACAACAGCAATTTCCGGCACAATGCCAATGCCGCCTTCATGGAGGAACGGATGGCCGCCGTGCAGGGCGCTTTGGCGGAACAGTGTCAGTATTATTCCGATTCTGAAGCACTCTCTTCGCCTGAATTCATCGCGGCGGTCCGCCACCTTTCCGAGGTGACCCGCTATGAAATCAGCATCTACGATACACGGGGCTCGCTGGTCTATACCACCAACCCGGAAGACGCCGGCATCCGTCCGGTCAGCTACCGTCTCAGCCATCACGCATTCCACGAAATCGTCCACATGCACGCCACCCGCTTCTCCGAGGTGGTGGAAGAGGGCTCCCGGAACTATTATGCCGTCTACGCGCCCATCTTCAATGTGGACGGCGAACTGGTGGGTATCGTCTATGTCCCGTACCGTTCCCGGACATCCGGCTCGGTGACCGGTCACACGCTGGTGATGCTCGTGAACCTCTATCTCGTACTGATCATCGCGTCGCTCATTATCGGCGTGCTGCTTTCGAATTCGATGTCCCGGCCCATCCGCAACCTGCGCGACCAGATGCGCGCCGCCGCGGCTTCTCCCGGCAAACTGGCCCATATCCCTTATAAGAATACGCGCGACGAGCTGGGTGTGCTGGTGCGGTCGTACAACGATATGATCGACGCGCTTGAGGAGAGTACCCGTGCGCTGGCCCAGAGCGAACGCGAGCAGGCCTGGAAAGAGATGGCGCGCCGGATTGCCCACGAAATCAAGAATGCACTGAGTCCGATGCGCCTGAGCATCCAGCACCTGATTCGCCTCAAACAGCGCGGCATTCCCGGCTGGGAAGAGAAGGTGGAACAGATCGGCGGCAGCCTGATCAGCCAGATCGACATCCTTGCCGAAACCGCTTCCGAGTTCTCCGCGATTGCCCGGACAGCCGACGACGTGACCGGTGAAGTGGATATCAATGCTGTTCTCCGCGAGCAGATGATTATCTTCGACAACCGCGACAATATTGCCATCAAGTACCGTTGCCGCGTTTCAGAACCTGTGGTCCAGGGACGCCGCAAACAGCTGTCACGTGTCTTCACGAACCTGATTACCAATGCAATTCAGGCCATCGAAGAGTCGAAAGGCAAGGGACGCATCAATATCTCTCTGACTCAGGAGACGGCTGATTCGAACCGCAGGTGTTATGTGGTCCGTGTGGAGGACGACGGCCCCGGCGTTCCGCCCGAAAATATTGACCGAATCTTTACTTCAAACTTCACCACCCGTTCCAGCGGTACCGGTCTGGGCCTCTCCATCTGCAAGGGCATTATCGAGCAGACGGGAGGCACGATTGAATGCGGCCGCTCGGACACCCTGGGAGGTGCCTGCTTTACCGTGCGGTTCTACGTTGAGGCGTAACCGCTATTTCTTGCGCAGATAGATCTCCATCGTGCAGCCCGTGAAGTCATAGTGGCTGCGGAGCTTGTTTTCCAGATACCGCTTGTAGGGATCCCGGATGTACTGCGGCAGGTTGCAGAAGAAGGCAAAAGCCGGGAACTTCGTGGGCAACTGCGTGATGTACTTGATTTTGATGTATTTGCCCTTCCATGCCGGCGGGGGATAGTTCTCGACCTCGGGAAGCATCACCTCGTTCAGCTCGGAGGTGGGAATGCGGCGGCTGTAGTTGGAATAGACGCGGTTGGCGGCGTTCAATACGTCCAGGATGCGCTGCTTGTTCAGCACGGAGGTGAAGATGATGGGAATGTCGTTGAAGGGTGCCAGGCGTGCCCGGATGCCCTCCGTATACTCCTTCATGGTGTTGGCGCTCTTGTCTTCCACCAGGTCCCACTTGTTGACCACCACGACGCACCCCTTGCGGTTGCGCACGATCAGGTTGAAGATAGACATATCCTGGGCTTCGATACCGGTGGTGGCATCTACCATCAGGATGCAGATATCCGATTCTTCGATGGCCTTGATGGAGCGGAGCACCGAATAGAACTCGAGGTCTTCGCGGACCTTGCTCTTGCGGCGCACGCCGGCGGTATCCACAAGGATGAATTCGTGACCGAACTTATTGTAATGCGAGGAGATGGAATCGCGGGTGGTGCCGGCCAGCGGCGTGACAATGTTGCGTTCCTCGCCCAGCAGGGCGTTGGTCAGCGAGGATTTGCCCACGTTCGGCTTGCCTACGATCGCGTAGTGCGGCAGGTCGGCGTTGTCCTCTTCTGCCGCCGAATCTTTGGGAAGCAGGCGGACAATCTCGTCGAGCAGGTCGCCTGTGCCGCTGCCGGTGGCGGAGGCAATGCACCAGGGCTCCCCGAGCCCGAGCGCGTTGAATTCGTAGGTATCGTACATCCGTTCGCTGGTATCCACCTTGTTGACGGCCAGTACGACCGGTTTCTTGCTGCGGCGCAGGATCTTGGCAATCTCGGCGTCGAAATCGGTGATGCCGGTGCCCACTTCGGTGAGGAAGAGCACGAGGTCGCACTCTTCGATGGCAATCATCACCTGCTTGCGGATCTCCTCCTCGAAGATATCGTCCGAATTGACGGTGAAACCGCCCGTATCCACCACGGAGAACTCCGTGCCGCACCATTCGCAGCGGCCGTAATGGCGGTCGCGGGTGACGCCGGCCGTCTCATCGACGATGGCTTTGCGGGTACCGACGAGTCGGTTGAAGAGGGTGGACTTGCCGACGTTCGGGCGTCCTACGATAGCTACGAGGTTCATGGCTGTCTAGATTGAAGGGGTTGCGTAAGCGATCACGTCGTCGCGGGTAATCACGGGCCCGCAGAGAATCATCAACCGTTCGGTTACGTTGCGGAGTTCGCGGATATTGCCGGTCCAGGGCAGTTCCTGCAGGGCGGCAATGGCCTCCGGAGCGACGGTTTTCGGGGCGATGCCCATCTCTTCGCTCACCTGGGCGATAAAGTGATTCACAAGCACCGGAATGTCTTCCTTGCGCTCCGAGAGGCTCGGAACGTGAATGACGATCACGCTCAGGCGGTGATAAAGGTCTTCGCGGAAATTGCCTTCCGCGATCTCATGGGTCAGGTTTTTATTGGTTGCGGCCACGACGCGGACATTCACGGGAATATCCTTGTCGCTGCCCACGCGGGTCAGTTTGTTCTCCTGCAGCACGCGGAGCACCTTGGCCTGGGCGGCCAGGCTCATGTCGCCGATCTCATCCAGGAAGAGCGTTCCGCCTTCCGCCTGCTCGAATTTGCCCTTGTGCTGCTTGACGGCGGAGGTGAAGGAGCCCTTTTCGTGGCCGAAAAGCTCGCTCTCGATCAGTTCCCCCGGGATGGCGGCGCAGTTGACCTCGATGAAGGGGCCGCCTGCGCGCTGGCTGCGGTCGTGAATCTGGCGGGCCACCAGCTCCTTGCCGGTACCGTTGCTGCCGGTGATCAGTACGCGGGCGTCGGTCGGCGCCACGCGGTCGATGATTTCCTTGATATGGTTGATGGCGGCGGACTCTCCTACGATCTCGTATTTGGAACGAACCTTCTTCTTGAGGGTGCGCGTCTCCTTGACCAGACTGGTCTTCTCGGTGGCGTTGCGGATGGAAATCATCATCCGGGAGATGTCCGGCGGCTTGTTGAGGTAGTCGTAGGCTCCCTTCTTGATGCAGTTGACGGCATCTTCGATATCGCCGTGGCCGGTCAGCATGATGACGGGCGTCTCGCAGCCGGCGGCGGCAAGTTCGTCCAGCACGCCGTGACCGTCGAGCACCGGCATCTTGATGTCGCAGAAGATGGCGTCGAAATCTCCGGCGAGCGCCAGGTCCACTCCTTCGCGGCCGTTTGCGGCCGTTGCGACCTCGCAGCCCTCGAGCGTTTCGAGGTCTTCCTTGAGGATCATCCGGATGGGTTCGGCGTCGTCGATAATCAGAATCTTCATGGCTTCTTGGATGAGGATTGATTTGCAAAGATAGCGTTTTTTGGCTAAATTTGTGGACCGATTAGAACGCTGCTTTATGCCCAACATCATCATTGCCATCGACGGCTTCTCCTCTACGGGGAAAAGTTCCTTCGCCAAACTGATTGCGGCCCGTCTGGGTATTCTTTACCTCGATTCCGGAGCCATGTACCGCGCTGTCACCCTTTATGCGCTTAACAGCGGCTATATCGCTGCAGATCACACGATTGACGAATCCGCCCTGAAGGCGGACCTGGACGCCGGCAAGGTGGAGATCGCCTTTGTCCGCAACGAGGATACCGGCAAGTACGTCATCTGGCTCAACGGTGCAGACGCGGAGACGCGCATCCGCCAGCTGGACATTTCCGGAAACGTAAGCTATATCGCCGTCATCCCCTTCGTGCGCAATTTCGTGGACAATCTGCTGCACCGCTACGGAGCGGACGGCTGCGTGATGGACGGCCGCGATATCGGTACCGCCGTCTTCCCCAATGCAGACCTGAAGATCTACATGACGGCCGACCCGGCTATCCGGGCACAGCGCCGGCTGGACGAAATGAAGGCCAAGGGCGAAACGGCCAGCTTCGAAGAGGTGCTCCAGAACGTCAAGGAGCGCGACTATATCGATTCGCATCGCGCGATGAATCCCCTGCGCAAGGCCGACGATGCCCTGGAACTGGACAACAGTCACATGACCTTCGACGACCAGATGCAGTGGCTCGGCGGCATCCTCAAGGAGCGTTTCGGCATCGACTTCTGAGATGAACATTACCGTTGAAATCGATCCCGGCAGCGGCTTCTGCAACGGTGTGGTCCGGGCTGTCCGGCAGGCGGAAGAGTATCTCTCCCGTGAGCCGCGGCTCTATTCGCTGGGCGCCATCGTCCACAACTCGCTTGAACTGGAACGGCTGAAGGCCAAGGGCCTGGAGATTCTGGAGCTGGACGATGTCCGCACGCTTCACGACGAGACGCTTTTGATCCGGGCTCACGGCGAACCCCCCGCCACCTATGCGCTGGCGGCCGCCAACGGCATCCGTATCATCGACTGCACCTGCCCGGTGGTGCTTCAGCTGCAACAGAAGGTCAAGGAGGTTTACCGCGGAATGAAAGATTCCGGCGGCCAGGTGGTCATCTTCGGAAAACGGGGCCATGCCGAGGTCAACGGCCTGGTGGGCCAGACGGAGGGGACCGCACTGGTAATCGGCAGCCTGGAAGAGGTGGAACGGATCGATCCTTCGCGGCCGGTCGCCCTCTTCTCGCAGACCACCAAAGATCCGGATGAATATGCGCAGGTTTGCCGGGCGGTGGAGGAGCGGTGCAACCACACGGTGGTATTCGACACCATCTGCCGGCAGGTGGCCTCGCGCCACAAATCGCTCGTCGCTTTCGCCCGTGCGCACTCCGTCATTCTCTTTGTCAGCGGGAAGGAGAGTTCGAACGGCAAAGTGCTGTTCGACCTGTGCCGGAGTGTGAATCCCCGCTCCCGCTGGATGGAAGACGCTTCGCAGATCGACCCTTCGTGGTTCAGCGAGGGCGACACGGTGGGCGTCTGCGGCGCCACTTCCACCCCCAAGTGGCAACTGGAGGAGACGGCCGCCAAAGTTTCTTCACTATTTTGCTGATTTTTCCTATTTTTGCAGCCTCGAAACAAATTTTTAACAGATATACAATTCTTTTATGGCAACAACAGCTGATTTCAAGAACGGTCTCTATCTCGATTTTGAAGGAAAACCCTGCTCCATCGTTTGGTTCCAGCATGTCAAACCGGGTAAGGGTCCCGCCTTTGTCAAATCCAAACTGCGCAACCTCGAGAACGGCCGTATTCTGGAGAAGACCTGGAACGCGGGCGAGAAGATCGACGTGATCACCGTCGAACACCGCGAGTATCAGTTCCTCTATGCAGAGGAGGATGTATTCAACTTCATGAACACGGAAACCTTTGACCAGATTCCCATCCCCAAGGATCTCGTAGAGAACGCAGACCTGATGAAAGAGGGCCAGGTGGTCCAGATGGTCTTCCATGTGGACGGCGATGAGGAGAAGTGCCTTACCTGCGAACTCCCGACCTACGTGGAGCTCCGCGTCACCTATACCGAACCGGCTGTCAAGGGCGACACCGCATCGACCAACGCGCTCAAAGAAGCTACGCTGGAAACGGGTGCCAAGATCATGGTTCCGCTCTTCATCCAGACCGACGAACTGATCCGCGTCAATACGACGGACCGTTCCTATGGTGAGCGTGTAAAGTAACGGCTACTCCGCCGACTTTTCTACTTCGTCCAGAAAGACGAAATTCTTAGGGTGTCGTCCGACGACACCCATTTTTTTGTACATCTTCTGAATGGCGACCATATCGGCGCGGGCATCCGCCGTGCATTCGAACCGTTCGCCGATTCCCACGCGCTTCGTGCCCCAGTCGATGAAGGAGACGTAGACCGGAACCCCCGCCTCGCGGGCGATGGTGTGGAAGCCGGTCTTCCAGTTCTTGACGGGAGCGCGGGTGCCTTCGGGAGCGATGCCCAGGGCCATTTCGTCGCGGCTGTTGAAAGCGTCAATCACGCTCTTCACCGTACCGGTCGGGTGCGAACGGTCGATGTGGATTACGCCCACGCTGTCCAGCAGTTTCCGGAAAGGCCACCGGTAAAAGGTGTCCTTGACCACGATGGCGGTCTTCATTCCCACCGAACGGCAGTAGACCCAGGCTACGAAAAAGTCGGCGATACTGGTGTGGGGCACCCCCAGAAAAATACATTTTTTGTCGGGCGCAGGGCCTCCGATGCCCTTCCAGCCCATGAGTCGAAGCAGTACTTTGGCTGTTTTTGCGCGCATTACTGGTCTTCCTCCGTATTTTCAATCTCGCTGCGGAGATTGGTGCGGATAAACTTTTGACGGGTAGGGGTGTTGTTCCCCATGTAAAACTCAATCAGGTCGGCAATCTTGTCTTCGCCGGTCAGACGGACCATCTCCAGCCGGATGTCCTTGCCTATGAAACCCTTGAATTCGTCCGGGGAGATCTCGCCGAGTCCCTTGAACCGGGTGATTTCGGCGTTGCGTCCCAGTTTTTTGAGGGCCTCTTCCTTCTCGGCGCTGTTGTAACAGTAGAAGTTGTTCTTCTTGTCGCGGACACGGAAGAGCGGGGTCTGGAGAATATAGAGATGGCCGGCGCGGACCACGTCGGGATAGAACTTCAGGAAGAAGGTCAGCATCAGCAGGCGGATGTGCATGCCGTCCACGTCGGCATCGGTCGCGATCACGATGTTGTTGTAACGCAGACCGTCCACGCCTTCCTCGATATTGAGGGCGGACTGAAGCAGGCAGAGCTCCACGTTCTTGTCTACGTAAAGATCTTTCTTGGAGGCTTTTGCGCAGTTGAAGGGCTTGCCCATCAGGCTGAAAACGGCCTGCGTGTTGGCGTCGCGGCTCTTGGTGATGGAGCCTGATGCGGAGTCACCCTCGGTGATGAAGATGGTGGTCTCGTCGGAGAGAGGACTGCGGTCGCCGTAGTGGATCTTGCAGTCACGCAGCTTCTTGTTGTGGATGCTGGCTTTCTTGAGGCGCGCCTTTGTCTTCTTGCTGATGCTCGAGATGGCATTGCGCTCGCGCTCCGAATCCTGAATCTTCTTCAGGATGATATCGGCCACGTCAAGATTCTTGTGCAGGTAGTTGTCCAGGTCGGCCATCAGGAAGTCGGACATCTCTTTGACGATGGTCGGGCCGTGGGTGCCTTCCTGCTTGTTCTGCCACATGTATTTCGAACCGAGCTGCACCTTGGTCTGCCCTTCGAATTCGGGCTCCTGGATGCGGACGCTCACGGCGCCGATGATGCCCTGGCGGACATCGACGGGGTTGAAATCTTTCTTGTAGAAATCCTTGAGCACCTTGGCGATTACCTCTTTGAAGGCGGAGAGATGCGTACCGCCCAGGGTGGTGTTCTGGCCGTTCACGAACGAGTAGATGTTCTCGCCGTAGCCGTTTCCGTGGGTGAAAGCTACCTCGATATCACCGGTTTTCAGGTGGATCGGAGCGTAGAGCGGCTCTTCGTCGATCGTTTCGTTCAGCAGGTCCAGCAGGCCGTTTGTCGACTTGTACTCCTGGCCGTTGAAGGTCAGGCGCAGTCCCACGTTGAGGTAGGAGTAGTTGCGGAGCATCGTCTCGATGTACTCGAGATTGTACTCGTAGGGCTCGAAGAGGGTGTCGTCCGGGATGAAGGAGACCAGCGTACCGTTGCGTTCCGACGTGGGAACGGGGGTGAAGTCCGGCGTGACCAGCTTGCCGCGGCAGTATTCCAGCCGGAGGGTTTCACCGTCGCGGAAGCTCTGGACGATAAACTGCGAAGAGAGGGCGTTGGCAGCCTTGAGGCCCACGCCGTTCATACCTACGGACTTCTGGAAGACTTTGTTGTCGTACTTGGCGCCGGTATGCAGCTTGCTTACCGCGGCGTCCAGGTTGTTCATTCCGGTCTTGGCGTTGATGCCGAACGGAATGCCGCGGCCGTAGTCGCGGATGGCAATCTGCTTGTCCGTGATGGTGATGTTGATCTGCTTGCCGAATCCCGCTGAAAACTCATCTACCGAGTTGTCGATAATCTCCTTCATCAGCACGTACATACCGTCGTTCGGGGCGGTACCGTCACCCAGACGGCCGATGTACATACCGGGACGCAGGCGGATATGCTCGATATCCTCGAGATGCGTCATGCTCTCGTCTCCGTACGCCAGCGGCTGCAGCTGTAACTCTTCGTCTTCGATCTCTTTCATCTCCTGTTCCTGAAAAATGACCCGCAAAGGTAAGAAATTTATTTGTAAATCCCCTCGGGGCCGATGCGGTCCCACCATACGGGTTCGCGGTTTACATCGTTGAAAGTGACGTCGATCCGGTAGTTTGCCTTCCCCAGTGCCATCTTATCGATGAACCACATCAAGGCGTCGTATTCCTTGATGATTTTCGTGGAAACCACATGCCCTTCATCCTTGTAGCGCAGGGCAAGATAGGGATAGCCCGCCTTCTCGAACCGCTTGATGAGCGGCTTCGCGCCGAAGAAGCCCAGTTTGAAGAAGCGCATGGAACCGTAAGTGACCAGCCGGTCCGCCGTGCCGTGCAGGAAGAAAGTGGGAGCCGGCGGATGGATGCGGTATTTGACGGCGCCGTCGCTCGAGAAGATGGCGCCCGCGAAGGATACCACGCCTGCAAAGCGGAAGTCCGTCGGAATCTGTGCGGTCATCGGCGTGCGGTTGCCCAGTTCATAGTCTGACTGAAGGGCGGTGATGGCCCCGGCGCTGCTGCCCGTGAGGATAATCTTTTCCGGGTCCACGCGCAGGTCGGATGCGTTCTTCAGGATGCAGTCCAGTGCGCGGAACAGGTCTTCCGCGGCCATCTGGATGGCATTCCGGGTGGGTTTGATCATCCCCATCTTTCCGTGGCTGACAAACCCTTTCAGCCCCAGCCGGTAATCGATGGCGAAGGTCACGAATCCGTCATCGGCCAGTTTGCGGCAGAAGGCGCGCGTCGATTCCGCTTTCTGGTTGTTCTCGGTAAAGCCGCCGCCATAGATGAAAATGACGCACGGGTGAGTGGGCTCGGCGTCTTGCGGCGCATAGAGGTCCATGCCCAGAATCAGGCTGTCGTCTACTGCGTAGACAATACTGCGGTCGGGTTCTTGCGAAAAAGCGGTAAAACAGGTCAAAGAGGTGATAATCAAGAGGCTGAAAAGTCGTTTCATCGAGGCGTCCATTTTGGTTTCCAAATGTAGAAAATTAATCGTAATTTTGCAGATTAATCAAGATGAAATATTGATATAAACAACAAACGACCCCATAATTCAATCCGCTAACAATGGCTAACAAACTCTTTACTGAATTCCCTCCTGTTTCAACGGAACAGTGGGACGAGGTAATCATCAAAGATCTCAAGGGGGGCGACTACGACAAGAAGCTCGTCTGGAAAACCCATGAGGGATTTGCAGTGAGGCCTTATTACCGTGCCGAGAATCTCAAGGACTTGAAATTCCTGGGCACGCTTCCGGGCGAGTTCCCCTTCGTCAGGGGAAACGTCCCCACCAACGAATGGCTGACGCGTCAGGACTACTGCCTCTGTGAAATCGGCCCTGAAAAGGCCAACAAGCAGGCCCTGGACGGCCTGATGAAAGGCGTTCAGTCCATCGGCTTCTGCATTGACGAGCGCAAGCCGCTCACCGTGGCAGACTACGGGAAACTTCTCAAGGGTATTTCGCTCCCTGCCGTAGAGGTCAACTTCTGCGAAGTGCGTCCCAAGGTGGCTGAGGAGACCATCTCCAACTTCCTCGCCTATGTCGAGGGCGAGGGCGTGAAGCCGGAAGAGGTCCGTGCCTCCTTCGATGTAAGCCCGCTGCACATGCTCACCACCCGCGGCAAGTTCTGCCAGGACAAAGCATACGACATTCTCGCATCCTGCATCAAGGCCGTTGAAAAATATCCGCAGATCCGCGTCATCAACGTGGAGGCTTACGACTTCAACGACGCCGGTGCCAGCATCGTGCAGGAACTCGGTTTTGCGCTGGCAATCGGCAGCGATTACCTGGCTGCCCTCACGGACCGCGGACTCGACGTCAACGAGATCGGCCGCCGCATGAAGTTCACCTTCGGCATCAGTTCCAACTACTTTATGGAGATTGCCAAATTCCGTGCGGCCCGCGTGCTTTGGTCCAATATCGTGAAGGACTACGGCGCAACCTGCGGCTGTGCGCAGAAGATATTCGTCCATGCGGTTACCAGTTCCTGGAACCAGACCGTTTACGATGCCTACGTGAACATGCTCCGCGGAACCACGGAGGCCATGAGCGCAGCCATCGCAGGCGTTCACTCGCTGGAGGTGCTTCCCTTCGACTACGCTTTCCGCGCTCCCGGCGAATTCTCCAACCGCATTGCGCGCAACGTGCAGTCCATCCTCAAGGAAGAATCCCGTTTCGACAAGATTATCGATCCTGCCGGCGGTTCCTACTATATCGAAACCCTCACCGCTTCCATCATCGACGCCGCCTGGAAACTCTTCAAGTCTGTAGAGGAGAAGGGAGGTTACACCGAGGCCTTCAAGGCCGGATTCGTCCAGGCTGAAGTCAAGGCTGTCGCTGACAAGAAAGACAAGAACTTCGCGCAGCGCCGCGAAACGATTCTCGGTACCAACCAGTTCCCGAACTTCCTCGAGAAGGCTTCGGACGAGATTACCAAGGAAATCGTCACTGGGGAGTGCGAATGCAAGTGCGACTGCGGATGCGGAGAAGAACGCATCGCCGAGCCGTTGCGCAAGTACCGCGCCGCCCAGCCGTTCGAGGCGCTCCGCCTGGCAACCGACCGCAGCGGCCGCCAGCCGGTGGTCTTCATGCTGACCTTCGGCAACCTGGCCATGTGCCGTGCGCGTGCGCAGTTCAGCTGCAACTTCTTCGCCGTAGCCGGCTTTAAAGTGGTGGACAACAACCGCTTTGCAACCATTGAAGAGGGCGTCAAGGCCGCCGTGGCCGCCAAGGCCGATATCGTCGTAGCCTGCTCGGCCGACGACGAATACGCCGAAGCCGTTCCGCAGATTGCCGAGTTGCTCGGCGACCGTGCCATCCTGGTGGTCGCCGGCGATCCGGAGTGCCGCCCGCAGCTCGAAGAGAAGGGTATCAACCACTACATCCACGTAAAATGCAACATCCTCGATACCCTCAGGGAGTATCAGCAGGCGATGGGCATCAAGCCGCTTTAATTGGGAGGAAGAACCATGAGACCTGATTTCAATAAAGATATCGAATACGCGGGCGCTGCCTCCAAAGGTTGCAACGCCGCCCTGGCAGGCGAAAACTGGCTCGCTCCTGAGAAGATTGAGGTGAAGCCGCTCTATACCGCCAAAGATCTGGAGGGCATGGAGCATCTGAACTATGCCGCCGGCCTCCCTCCGTTCCTGCGCGGTCCTTACTCCACGATGTACGTGAACAAGCCGTGGACCATCCGCCAGTATGCGGGTTTCTCCACCGCTGAAGAGTCCAACGCATTCTACCGCCGCAACCTGGCTGCCGGACAGAAGGGTCTGTCGGTCGCATTCGACCTGGCTACCCACCGCGGTTACGACGCCGACCACCCGCGCGTAGTGGGTGATGTGGGCAAAGCAGGCGTTTCCATCTGCTCCGTGGAGGATATGAAGGTCCTCTTCGACCAGATTCCGCTGGGCAAGATGTCCGTCTCCATGACCATGAACGGCGCCGTCCTCCCGGTGCTGGCCTTCTATATCGTGGCCGGCCTGGAGCAGGGCGTCAAGCTCGAAGAGATGGCGGGTACCATCCAGAACGACATCCTC
>DBXZ01000027.1:109365-116768 GCA_002309795.1 Bacteroidales bacterium UBA1199 | reverse complement strand
GGTTACCACATGCAGGAAGCCGGTGCTACCAATGATATCGAGATGGCCTACACCCTGGCTGACGGTATGGACTATATCCGTACCGGTATCAAGGCGGGAATCGACGTGGATGCCTTTGCGCCGCGCCTTTCCTTCTTCTGGGCAATCGGTATGAACCATTTCATGGAGATTGCCAAGATGCGTGCGGCCCGCATGCTCTGGGCGAAGATCGTGAACCAGTTCAATCCCAAGAACCCGAAGAGTCTTTCGCTGCGTACCCACTGCCAGACCTCCGGCTGGTCGCTCACCGAGCAGGACCCGTTCAACAACGTGGCCCGCACCTGTATCGAGGCGATGGGCGCAGCGCTGGGTCATACCCAGAGTCTGCATACCAACGCCCTCGACGAGGCGATCGCCCTGCCGACCGACTTCTCCGCCCGTATTGCACGTAATACCCAGATCTACATTCAGGAAGAGACGCAGGTCTGCCGCAGTATCGACCCGTGGGCAGGTTCCTATTATATCGAGAGCCTGACCAATGAACTCGCGCACAAAGCGTGGGGTCATATCCAGGAGGTCGAAAAACTCGGCGGTATGGCCAAGGCTATCGAGACCGGTATTCCCAAACTCCGTATCGAAGAGGCGGCTGCCCGCAAGCAGGCACGCATCGACTCGGGTTCCGATAAGATCATCGGTATCAATGAGTACCGTCTGGAACACGAAGATCCCATCGAGATTCTGGACGTGGACAACACCAAAGTCCGCGAAAGCCAGATTGCCCGCCTGAAAGATCTGCGTGCGCACCGCAACGAAGCAGCCGTCCAGGAAGCGCTCGCTGCCATTACCCACGCCGTGGAGACCAAGACCGGCAACCTGCTCGAACTCGCAGTCGAGGCTGCCAAGGTCCGCGCCACCCTCGGTGAAATCTCCGATGCATGCGAAAAGATTGTCGGACGTTATAAAGCAGTTATCCGTATGAACACTGGTGTTTATTCCGCTGAGGTCAAGCAGAACGATCAGTTCGAGCTGGCCAAGAAGATGGTCGCCGACTTCGCAAAGAAGGAGGGCCGTCAGCCCCGTATCATGATTGCCAAACTGGGCCAGGACGGCCACGACCGCGGCGCCAAAGTGGTGGCTACCGGTTACGCCGACTGCGGTTTCGACGTGGATATGGGTCCGCTCTTCCAGACTCCGGAAGAGGCTGCCAAACAGGCGGTTGAGAACGACGTTCACGTGGTGGGCGTCTCCTCTCTGGCTGCCGGCCACAAGACCCTGGTTCCGCAGATCATCGCCGAACTCAAGAAGCTCGGCCGCGAAGACATCGTGGTGATCGTGGGCGGTGTGATTCCGGCCCAGGACTATGATGAACTCTACCGTGACGGCGCCATGGCCATCTTCGGCCCGGGTACCCCGGTCGCTACGGCCGCCATCAAGATCATGGAAATCCTGAACCAGAAGTTCGAATAATTCCAGCGCGACATCACATCGCAGCTATCAGCGCGACTGTGCGGTTCAGTAACCGGACGACTCCCTGCAGCAACGCTGCGGGGAGTTTCGTCGGTACGCCGGTGACGGAGGCCAGCAGGGTGAAGGCGGTCAGATAGAGCGTTGCCGTTACCAGCGGCAGCGTCAGGAGATTCGTAATTAAAAAATACCGGGGAAAACTCCGGAAGTAGATCCAAACGGGAATACAGGTGACCGCTTGGCAGGAGATGGCCAGCGAGGCGCCCCTCCAGACGGCCGCCAGCGGGCGTATCCGGGTGCGGAGCAGTCCCTTGAGATGCGGGTAGATACCAAAGATGCCGACGCAGGCCCCGAAGGAGAACTGAAAACCGATCTCCCGCGGAGCTTCCGGATTGAAAAGAGTGATTATCATGGCGCTGATTGCCAATGCATTCCATCCATCCCGCGGACGGTTTGCAAAAGCGGCCCCCTCGTAGATCGTAATCATCAGCACGGCGCGGGAAATCGAAGCGCTCATTCCCGAAAGCAGGGCGTAGAACCAGAGGAAACCCAGCACGGCGAGGTTGCGGAGCCGTCGTATCCGGGGATTGCCGCCGAAGGGGAAGAAGAGCGCGACAAGCAGTTTATAGAGAATGCCCACGTGCAGTCCGGAGAGGGCCAGCAGGTGGGAGGCTCCACTTGAACGGTAATCTCTCTTCGTGGCGCGTTCGAGTTCGCGCTTGTCCCCAAGCCCCAACGCCTTGACCACGGCCCGTTCGCTGCCGGAGGGAAGCAGGGCGTCGAGCCGGCGGGAACAGGCCTGCTGTGCGCTGCGGAAACGGGCGTCGAGCCGGCTCTGCACGGCACTCCGACCGGGCAGTCTGGCCGTTTGGACCGCAGCCGCCCCCAGCAGCAGGAATGTGATCAGAATAAGCGCAGATCTGCGTAGGAAAAATGTGCAGGCGGCACAGCCGAGCGCGGCGGAAAGATAGCACCAGGCGGGCAGGGGAATCCATCCTCCCGTCAGATCTCCGGTGAGAAAAGCCGCCGCGCAAAGAACGATATACCTACCTTGCCTCATAACTGTTCAAAGATAAGAATTAGGTGCAGGTTTTCATCCAAAAAATGGTTAACTTTGCGCAGTTTATTCGATTTTTAACATTAATTCCAGAAATATGATCGTATTAGTATTGAATTGCGGCAGCTCTTCGTTGAAGTACCAGGTGCTTGATATGAAGAGTGATGACAATTATTCCCTGCTCGCCAAAGGTCTCGTCGAGCGCATCGGTGAAAAGATGGGCGCCCTGACCCACCGGGTTCCGGATCACGACAAATACATGGTAGAGATGCCGATTCCCGACCACACGGTGGGTATCAAGGCGGTGCTCGACCTGCTCGTTTCCAGGGAGCACGGCGTTCTGAAGAGCCTCGACCAGATCCAGGCCGTGGGACATCGCGTAGCACACGGCGGCGAATACTTCAAGGGAAGTTCGCTGGTGACCCCCAAGTCGCAGGAAGAGATTGAGAAGCTCTGCGTGCTCGCTCCGCTTCACAACCCGGCAAACCTGCTGGGCATCAAAGCCATCAAGGCCCTGATGCCGGAGGTTCCGCAGGTGGCTACCTTCGACACCGCCTTCCATCAGACGATGCCGGATTACGCCTACACCTACGCAATTCCGTACGAATACTATGAGAAATATGCAGTCCGCCGCTACGGCTTCCACGGCACGAGCCACAAGTTCGTGGCCGCAGCTGCAGCCGCTTTCGCCGGGATCGACCTGAACAACTCCCGCATCATCACCTGCCACCTGGGCAACGGCAGTTCCATCACCGCCGTCAAGGACGGCAAGTGCATCGACACCTCCATGGGCTTCACCCCGCAGGAAGGCGTTCCGATGGGTACCCGCAGCGGTAGCGTGGATCCGACCATCATGTCGTACGTGGCTGAGAAAGAGGGCCTTTCTCACAAAGATGTGGAGAAGGTGCTCAACAAGAAGAGCGGTCTGCTCGGTATTTCCGGCGTCTCTTCCGACTGCCGTGATATCGAAGAGGCGGCCAATGCCGGCAACGTCCGCGCTTCGCTGGCGCAGCACGTTCTCTGCTACGGCATCAAGAAACTCATCGGCGCCTACACGGCAGCCCTCGGCGGCGTAGACCTGATTGTCTTCACCGGCGGTATCGGCGAGAACTCCGCAACCACCCGTTTCGGCGCCATCCAGGGCCTGGAATACCTCGGCATCGAATTCGATGAAGAGGTCAACAAGACCATCCACGGCACCGAAGCCATGATTACCAAACCTTCCTCCAAGGTCAAAGTCTGCGTGATGCCGACCAACGAAGAGCTGGTGATCGCACGCGATACGATGGACATTGTCAAATCACTTAAATAATCCAGAATACCATGATTCGTAATTTCGAAGAACTTTTCGAAGTGCTCCGTTCCCGGAGCAAGAAACGTCTCGTCGCTGCATGGGCAGTCGATGACCATACCGTAACCGCTGCCGGCAAGGCTGTCCAGCTGGGAATCGTCGAGGCTACCCTCGTGGGCGACGCCGACAAGATCGCCGCTGTCTGCAAGGCTGAGAACATCGATCCCGCCATCTTCACGATCGTTGACAACAAAGACGAGCTCAAGAGCATCGCGCAGGCTGTATCGATGGTCCGTAACGGCGAAGGCGACATCCTGATGAAGGGCCTCTGCAGCACGGACAAATACATGCGCGGCATCCTCAACAAGGAGAACGGCCTGCTTCCTCCGAAGGCTGTCCTGAGCCACGTTTCCGTGCTCCAGAATCCGAATTACCACAAGTTCATCATCGTCAGCGATATGGCTGTAATCCCTGCACCGGACTTCAAGCAGAAACAGGCAGAGGTCAAGTACCTGGTGAACACCGCCAAGGCACTCGGTATCGAGAAACCGAAGGTGGCTGCCGTGGCTGCAACCGAGCAGATGCTCGACGGTATGCCCGCCTGCGTAGAGGCAGCCCTGCTGGCCAAGATGGCTGACCGCGGCCAGATTGCCGGCTGTGTGCTTGACGGCCCGCTCGCGCTCGACGTGGCCCTTTCCCAGGAAGCTGTCGCCATCAAGAAACTGAAGAGCGAAGTGGCCGGCGATGCTGACTGCCTCCTCTTCCCGAACATCGAATCGGCGAACGTCTTCTACAAGGTCAATACCCAGCTTTGCCCCGGTGTCCGCACCGCTGCCATCGTAGCCGGTGCAGCCGCTCCGTGCGTGCTCTCCAGCCGTGCCGACAGCATCGACACCAAACTCAACTCGATTGCTCTGGCAGCATTGACCGCCAAGTAGCCTGTGGCTGAGATAGTTCCTTTGGAGCTTGGGACCGAACCGGTCGGCAAGCTGCTCAGAAAATACGCGTTGCCCGCCATCATTGCGATGGCGGCTTCGTCCATTTATAATATGGTGGACAGTATTTTTATCGGGCAGGGCTGCGGACCGATGGCCATTTCCGGACTGGCGCTCACCTTCCCGCTGATGAACCTTTCGGCGGCGTTCGGTACGCTGGTCGGCGTGGGAGCGGCCACCCTGACTTCGGTGCTGCTGGGACAGAAGAACTACGATACGGCCAAGCGCGTGCTGAGCAACGTCTTTATCCTGAACGTGCTCATCGGCGTCATCTTTACGGTCGTCTCCATCGTGTTCCTCAACCCCATCCTGCGCTTTTTCGGGGCCAGCGACCAGACGCTGCCTTATGCGCGCAGTTACATGATACCCATCCTGTTGGGCAACGTCATCACGCACCTTTACTTCGGACTCAACTCAATCGTACGCGTGTCCGGCCATCCCCAGAAGGCGATGGCCGCCACGCTTCTTACCGTAGGCATCAATACGCTGCTGGATCCGCTCTTCATCTTTGTCTTCAAGATGGGCATCCAGGGCGCAGCGGTGGCCACCATCCTGTCGCAGACCATCTCCCTGGTCTGGATCATGCGGATTCTCAGCAACAAACGGGAACTGCTGCACTTCTCCCGCGACACCTTCTCCGTGGATTGGGGAATCGCCAAACGGTCCATGTCGATCGGTCTGGCTCCTTTCCTGATGAACGTGGCCTCCTGCTTTGTGGTGATCTTCATCAACAACCAGTTCAAGCACTACGGCGGCGACCTGGCGATCGGTGCATACGGCATTGTCAACCGTCTGGTATTCATCTTCCTGATGATTGTGATGGGCTTTACGCAGGGAATGCAGCCCATCGCAGGCTACAACTACGGCGCTCGGCAGTACGACCGTGTGCTGCGGGTATTCCGGCTGACGGTTTTCTGCGCCTGCATGGTCACCTCGGTCTGCTTTATCGTGGGCGTTTTCTTCCCGCGTACGGCGGTTTCGCTCTTTACCCACGATCCGCAGCTGATCGAGATGGCGGCGCACGGATTTACCATCACCGTCCTTATTTTCCTGATCGTAGGCCGGCAGATGGTGATTTCCAACTTTTTCCAGAGTTTGGGACTGGCCCGCAAGGCCATCTTCCTCTCGCTTACCCGGCAGTTGATCTTCCTGCTGCCCTTCCTGGCCGTCCTGCCGCATTTCTTCGGCAATGACGGCGTATGGTTCAGCATGCCCGCCTCCGACCTGGCGGCCCTGATCGTATCCGAGATCATGCTTCTGCAGCTCAAGCGGCAGTTCCGCAAGGAGAAAGAACTTCCTGATAACAACGCGTAGCTATGAAAAGAGAACCCTTTATCATTACCATCGGCCGACAGATCGGCGCCGGCGGACTCAGGGTGGCCAACTTGCTCTCGGAGCAGTTGGATATTCCCATGTACGACAAGAATCTGCTTGCCGAGGTGGCCAGGGAGAGCGGCCTTTCCCCCGAGGTCTTCTTCCCGTCCGACGAACGACCCCGCAAACGGGGCTTCTCCTCGCTCTTCACCGGCCGTACGGTCAGCCCGCTGACCGAATCGGTGGCACACCGTTCCTATCTGGGAGACGACAATC
Source organism: Bacteroidales bacterium UBA1199 (assembly GCA_002309795.1). Next base: position 110,392 of record DBXZ01000027.1, on the reverse strand, counting down.
TCTTCGCCCTGCAGAGCGAGGTGATGCACAAGATCGCGGCCAAGGGCTCCTGCATCTTCGTGGGCCGCTGTGCGGACTACATCCTGCGTGACTGCCCGAACCTGCTGAATGTCTTTATCACCGCGCCGCTCGACGAGCGAACCGAACGGATTGCCGTAGACCATGGCTGGACGCTTCCGGTGGCCCGTCGTTTTATTGCCCAGGAGGAGCGTCGCCGGGCTGATTACTATAACTATTTCACCTTCAAGAAGTGGGGCGATTCCACCAGCTACGACCTCTGCATCTCCGCTGCCGGAGAGGAGGGACGTGAGCAGGCTGTCGACCTCATCCTCTTCGCGCTTCGCCAGCGCGGCTGGATTCGTTAGATTAAACCCGACTGCACTATGGCCGACGAAAAGATCATCTTCTCGATGAACGGTGTGAGCAAGATTCTGCCGCACAACAACAAAGTCATCCTCAAGGACATCTACCTCTCCTTCTTCTACGGAGCCAAGATCGGTATCATCGGTCTCAACGGCGCCGGCAAGTCGACGGTGATGAAGATCATCGCCGGCATCGAGACGCCTACCCGCGGCGAAGTGGTCTTCGCGCCGGGCTACTCTGTGGGCTACCTGGAGCAGGAACCGCAGCTCGATCCCTCCAAAACCGTCTTGGAAGTAGTCCAGGAGGGGGTTCAGGAGGTGATGGATCTGCTCGCCGAATACAACGAGATCGGCCTGAAGTTCTGCGAACCCATGTCGGACGATGAAATGAACGCCCTCATCGAGCGTCAGGGCGAACTGACCGACGCCATCGAGCACGCCGGCGGATGGGATATCGATTCCAAGCTGGAGCGTGCGATGGATGCCCTGCAATGCCCGGACCCTGATGCCTCCGTGGCCACCCTGAGCGGTGGCGAGCGGCGTCGCGTGGCTCTCTGCCGCCTGCTGCTCCGCGAACCGGACGTGCTGCTGCTCGACGAGCCCACCAACCACCTGGATACCGAATCCATCCAGTGGCTGGAGGCGCACCTGCAGCAATACAAGGG
>DBXZ01000027.1:641-109318 GCA_002309795.1 Bacteroidales bacterium UBA1199 | reverse complement strand
GAACTGGACCGCGGCGAGGGTATTCCCTGGAAGGGCAACTACTCTTCGTGGCTCGAACAGAAGAGCGCCCGCCTGGCGATGGAAGAGAAACAGGAGAGCAAGCGCCGCAAGACGCTGGAACGCGAGCTCGAGTGGGTGCGGATGGCGCCCAAGGCCCGTCACGCCAAGGGCAAGGCCCGTCTGGGCGCTTACGAGAAGATGCTCGCAGCCGATGTCAAGCAGAAAGAGGAGCAACTGGAAATCTTCATCCCCAACGGCCCACGCCTGGGCAACAAGGTAATCGAGTGCAAGGGCGTCAGCAAGGCCTTCGGCGACCGGTTGCTTTTTGAAGACCTGAACTTTTCGCTGCCTCCGGCTGGTATCGTGGGCGTGATCGGCCCCAACGGTGCGGGCAAGACCACGCTCTTCCGCCTGATCATGGGCTACGAAAAACCGGATACCGGTACCTTCGAGGTGGGCGAAACGGTCAAAATTGCCTACGTGGACCAGCAGCACAAGCAGATCGATCCCGACCTGACGGTTTTCGAAACCATTGCGGAGAATTCCGAATACGTACGGCTGGGCAACAAGGAGATGAACGCCCGGGCTTACATCTCCCGCTTCAACTTCTCCGGGGCTGACCAGGAGAAAAAGTGCGGCGTGCTCTCCGGCGGCGAACGCAACCGCCTGCACCTGGCCCTGACGCTCAAGGAAAACGCCAACGTCCTGCTGCTCGACGAGCCTACCAACGACGTGGATGTCAACACCATCCGCGCCCTGGAGGAGGGTTTGGAGAACTTCGCGGGCTGCGCCGTAGTGGTCTCGCACGACCGCTGGTTCCTGGACCGCATCGCCACCCACATCCTCGCATTCGAAGGGGAGGGAAAGGTCTACTTCTTCGAGGGTTCCTATTCGGAATATGAGGAGAACCGCAAGATGCGCCTGGGCAACGCCGAACCCAAACGGTTCAAATACAAGAAACTGATGGAAAAATAATTTGCACGTATCGTTTTTTTACCTACCTTTGCCGTCCCTAAGAAAAAGGAGGTGTTTGCATTATGATCATCGTACAGGTTAAAGAAGGCGAGAACATTGAGAGAGCTCTCAAGAAGTTCAAACGCAAATTCGAGAAGACCGGCATCGTCCGCGAGCTCCGCTCCCGCAAGACGTTTGAGAAACCGTCCGTGAAGCGCCGCGAGCAGAAGAACAAGGCCATCTATGTACAGCATATGCAACTCGAGGAGGAATAATTCCACAATAGTGCATATATATCATCACGACGGACCGTCTTTTGGCGGCCCGTCGTTCTTTTTTAGTATCTTTGTGAAGAGATGCAACTGTTCGAAGATTTCATCGATTATCTGCAGGTACAGCGGCGTTATTCCCCGCGTACGACGGCCCTCTACCGGGAGGCGGCTGAAGATTATTACGGCTTTCACGAAAACAGTGCTACGCTCGATGAACTGACGGACAAGCAGGCGGTGGAGCTGCTGGAGTCCCGGATGATCCGCAGCTATATCGCCAATGCGATGGAAAGCGGTCATCTCTCCGCCCGAACCGTCAATCAGCGGCTCTCCGCCCTCAGCAGCTGGTGCCGCTATCTGATGCAGCGCGGAAAGCTCGCGGCCAATCCGGTCAAAAAGGTGCCGCGTCCCAAAATGGAGAAACGCCTGCCGCAGTTCTATGCGGAGCCCGCGGTGGCAAACTATTTCGAGCAATCCCTGCGGCGCTGCGGCGAGAGCGACGAGTTCGAGCCGCTGCTCCACCGGACCGTTTTGCTGGTTCTCTACAGCACCGGAATGCGGCGCGCCGAGCTCTGCAATCTCAAAATCAAAGACTTTGATGAAAAACGGCGCGTTTTCCGCGTAATCGGCAAGGGCGACAAGCCCCGGGAAATTCCTGTTCCCGCTTTGATTTGTCAGGAAATTGATGTATATTTGAAGAGAAATGAACGGGAGCACCCCGACAATCCTGACGGCTGCTTTTTCCTGACGCCGCACGGCAAGCCGCTCTATCCGGCTTACGTCAACAACCTGGTCCGGAAAGAGCTCGCAGGACTGGAAGGGTTCACAGGGCGCAAGTCGCCGCACGTGCTACGGCATTCGCTGGCTACCCACCTGCTCAACCGCGGAGCGGATTTGAACAGCATCAAGGAGATACTCGGGCACTCCTCGCTGGCCGCCACGCAGGTTTACACGCACAACTCGTTCGAACAGTTGAAAGAGACATATTTAACCGCTCATCCAAGAGCAAAAAACAGGAGGTAATTATGGAAATCAAGATTCAATCCATCAAGTTCGATGCCGACCAGAAACTCATCGATTTCACCAACAAGAAGCTCTCCAAGCTGGAGAAGTTCTACGACGAGGCAGCCCTTATGGAAGTGAACCTCTCCCTGTTGCCGGATCCGCTGAACAAGAACGCCAAGATCCGGGTCATCATTCCCGGTGCGGAAGACATGGTCGTCGAGCGTAATGCAGACACCTTCGAATCCGCCATCGTTGACTGTGCAAAAACCCTCAAGGACCGGATGGTCCAGGCCAAGGAGAAAAGATTCCAGTAATCAGAAGAGCAGCTGCAGCAGCTCCGTGCCGCTGACGCCGCAGAAGTAATCGTCGACGGTCATCGCCCCCAAAACGGCGGTGACCGCCTCTTTTGTATAGGGGCAGCCCCGCAGCGCTGCACAGAATTCCTCCGTAGGCTTGCGGAAGAAATAATCGCCCCGGATGTCGATCTCCCGGATACTTCCGCCCCGTATCTCAAGCGATGCCTCCAGCAGCCCGCCCGGGAACTTGCGGCAGGCATTGAAGGAGAAGGCGGGCGAACGGCCGAAGTTCCAATCTTCGGTGCGGTATTTCGTGTCGGCGAGCTTATCGATTTCCGTCAGGTCTTCCGCGCTGTACTGCCACGGGGCACCTGTCCGGCCCACGGTGCCGGACAGGAAGGCCATGAATTCCGTGACATCCATCGGCCGGGGCAGGTGGCTGGCAATGTTGGTCACGCGGCTGCGGATCGACTGCACGCCGCGTCCTTCGTACTTCTCCTTGCGCGGCAGCAGCGCCTGCGACAGGTCCTCCACGGAGGCGCTGAACAGCAGCGTGCCGTGCATCAGGACGCGGTCGCCCTCGATACACATGGCATTGCCGGAGAACTTGGCGCCGCCGATGGTCAGGTCGTTGCGCCCCTCCAGCCGGGCCTCCACGCCCAGTTCCCGCAGCGCCGAGAGAATCGGGGCCGTGAAGCGGCGGAACATCGCGCCGCTGGCATCATCTCCGTCCTTGCGGTCGATGAAGGTGAAGTTGACGTTGCCCAGGTCGTGAAACACCGCGCCGCCGCCGCTCAGCCTCCGGACTACCGCAATGCCGCGCTCCTCCACGAAGGGACGGTTGATTTCCGCGTGCGCATTCTGGTTGCGTCCCACGATCACTGCCGGCGCATTGCGCCACAGCCGGAAGACCGGGGCGTTCCATGCCTTGAGCAGGTACTCCTCGGCAGCCAGGTTCCAGTAGGGGTCGGTACAGGTATCAATCAGGCAGCGCATCGCTTGTCAATCCATTTATAAATGATGTGCATCAATCCGATTGCGATGGCGGCCACCAGCAGGCCGAAGGCCGCACCGCCCAGCACGTCGCCCAGGAAATGTTTGCCCACGTAGATGCGGCTGTAGGAGACCAGCGCCGCCCAGCAGAAGAGGGGAATGCTCCACCACTTGCGCTTCAGCAGCCAGGCGCTGGCAGCCGCAAACCCGAATGTGTTGGCCGCGTGGCCGGAAGGGAATCCGTAGAGACTGCCGTGAGGCTCCAGCAACCGGACCAGTCCGGTCAGCGCTGGATCTTCGCAGGGCCGCAGGCGCAGGAAGACATGCTCCTTCAGCCAGTGGGTAAAGATATCCGTGAAGGCAAAGGCGGCAATCAGCATCAGGCTGCCGATCAGCGCTTTGCGCCAGGGAAGCCGGAAGAACAGCAGTGCGAGGCAGGCCAGGTAAAGCGGTACCCAGACATAGACCCGGGAGAGAAAAAGCATCACCGGATCAAGCCAGGCCGTATGCGCTCCGTTGAGGGCCAGCGAGAGGCTTTGGTCGAACTCAATCAGCGGATTCATCGCGGTTGAGGGTACGCCAGAGCAGGTCTTTCAGTTCGGGAATGCCTTCGCCCGTCAGCGAGCAGATAAAGAGATAGGGAACCTTGCGCGGCATGTGACGGCGGATTTCGGACTTGAGCTCGTCGTCGAGCATGTCCGATTTGGTGATGGCAATCACGCGCTGCTTGTCCAGCAGTTCCGGGTTGTACTGCTTGAGTTCGTTCAGCAGAATCTTGTACTCCGCACCGATATCCTTGCTGTCGGCCGGAATCATGAAGAGCAGCATCGCATTGCGCTCGATATGGCGCAGGAACCGCAGTCCAAGGCCTTTGCCTTCGTGCGCACCCTCGATGATGCCCGGGATGTCCGCCATCACGAACGACTTGTCGTCGTAGTAGTTCACGATCCCCAGATTGGGCTCCATGGTGGTGAAGGCGTAGTTGGCAATCTTGGGTTTGGCCGCGGAAACGACGGACAACAGGGTGGATTTGCCGGCGTTGGGGAAGCCTACCAGGCCGACGTCAGCCAGAATCTTCAGCTCGAGGATAAAAAGCCCCTCCACACCGAGTTCGCCCGGCTGGGCATAACGCGGCGTCTGGTTGGTCGCACTCTTGAAGTTGTTGTTGCCCAGACCGCCCCGGCCGCCCTTGGCCAGGATGCGCTGTTCGCCGTCCTCCATGATCTCGAAGAGAATCTCGTTGGTCTCGCCGTCGCGGGCCACCGTTCCGAGGGGTACTTCCAGGATGATATCGTCCCCCTCTTTGCCGGTCTTGAGCTGGCCGCTGCCGTCCCCGCCGTCCTCGGCGCGGATGTTCTTGCGGTAGCGCAGGTGAATCAGCGTCCACATCTGCTTGTTGCCGCGCAGGATAATGTGGCCGCCCCGTCCGCCGTCGCCGCCGTCCGGCCCGCCCTTGGGCACATACTTGGCCCGGTGCAGGTGCATCGAACCCTTGCCGCCGTTCCCGGCCTTGCAATAGATTCTTACGTGATCGATGAAGTTGCTGTCAGCCATAGGTTAGCCGATCAGTTTGCAAATGCGTCCGAAGATTTCGTCGATGGAACCGTCGCCGTCTATTTCGTGGTACTTGCCGCCGGAGCGGTAGTAGCCGATCACCGGTTCGGTCTTGGCGTGGTAGTTGGCGATGCGGTTGCGGATGATCTCCTCGTCGGCGTCGTCCTTGCGGTTTTCCAGCAGGGCGCGGTGCTTGATGCGCTCCAAAACGAGGTGGTCGTCGATAATCAGGGAGACCACGCCGGTAACGCTTTGGCCGAGGTCAGCAAGTATCCGGTCAAGCACTTCGGCCTGGGCCACGGTGCGCGGGAAGCCGTCGTAGATGAAACCCTTGACGTGGGGATGTGCGGCCAGTTCGCCGGCAATCATCCCTTCCACCACTTCGTCGGGGACCAGGTTGCCCTTCTCGATGAGGGCGGCAGCCTGCCTGCCCAACTCCGTGCCGGCCTTGATTTCACGCCGGAGCAGATCGCCCGTGGAGATGTGACGCAGATTGTATTTTTCGACCATCAAAGCGGCCTGGGTGCCCTTGCCGGCGCCCGGAGGACCAAAAAGAATATAGTGCTTCATGACAGACTATTCGTCCAGAATGTAGATATCCTTGAGGTTGCGGCCCAATTCGTTGAAGTCCAGACCGAATCCGACGATGAACTTGGGCTCGATCTCCATGGCCACATAGTCGAGTTTGATGGTGCTCTTGAAGATGGCGGGCTTGAACAGCATCGTGCATACCTTGACGTCGGAAGCGCCGGCCTCGGAGAGGATGCGGGTGAGGTCGGTGATGGTATGGCCCGTATCCACGATATCTTCCACGACAATCACGCGGCGGCCCTTGAGGCTGACAGTCAGGCCCAGCACCTTGCGGGTGACGCCGGTCGTCTCCGTGCCCTGGTAGGAGGAGAGACGGATAGTGGCCAGCTCGCAATTGAAGGTCAGGCGCTTGAGCAGCTCAGCCGTAAAGATGATGGAACCGTTGAGGACGCAGAGGATGATGGGGACATCCGTGCAGCCGTTGTAGTCGGCGTTCACCTTGGCGGCGACGCGGTCGATTGCTTTTTCTATTTCTTCGTTGCTGATGTAGGGAGCAAAAGTCCTGTTCTGAAGTTTGATTTTAGCCATACCTGGATTTGTTGATTGGACATACAAATTTAATCATTATCTTCGAACGAAAATAGTTTTTCAAGACATATTTGCTATGAGGAGTAAGATCGTAGGGAGGATAGCCCTGAAGATTGTCAGCCTCGCGACAATCTTTTTTTTATCCGCTTTTCAGGGGCGCCTTGACGCCCAAACACTTCCGCCGGAAGTGACCGCGCTGGTCGAACAGTTGTCGGACGATCCTGCGGCGCAGGAAGCGCTGCTGGAACGGTACGAATCGCTGGTGCGCCGCCGGCCGGACATCAACACGCTTTCCTGCGCGGAAATGGAGGAGACGCGTCTTCTGACCCTCTTCCAGGTAGAGAGTATCCTGGATCACCGCAAGGAATTCGGCGATATTCTCTCGGTTGGCGAGTTGGCGCTGGTGGACGGCTTCTCACCGGAGAAGGCGGCGTTTTGCGCGCAGTTTTTCAGCTTTGGGAACAGTCATCTTCCCGGAGCGTCGCCGGAGGCGCGCCACTGGCACCACGATGCGCTGCTGCGGAGCCGCTGGAAGGTTGGAGAGAGCGTTCCGTCGCTGACCGGCAAGGCAACTGTCAGCTCTTCGCGGGTGACGTTTGCCGCTACCCTTGACCACGATGCCGGGGAACCCTGGCAAAAGGGCTTTCTGCCCGATTTTGTCTCGCTTTCCGCCGGATGGAACGGCCGGCGCGGTGCCGTGGTGAAGCAGGCAGTGGCAGGCGATTTTACTGCCCGCTTCGGGCAGGGTCTGGTGCTCTGGAAATCCTTCCGTGCCGGGGCATTGCTGGGAGAGCCGGCAGCTGTTCTCCGCCATTCCGGCGGATTGAAACCCTATACCTCGACGGACGAATCAAACTTCTTCCGCGGAGCGGGGGTGACCCTGGCGCTGGCCTCCTGGCAGGTGACGTTCCTGGCCTCGTACAATGCCGTGGATGCCCGCCTTTCCGGAGATTCCTATACCTCGATTGCCACCGACGGCCTGCACCGGACCGATACGGAATGCGCCAAGCGGCACTCGATGCACGAGTGGGTGACGGGACTTGCGCTGGGCCGGGAGTTCCCGCGGGGACGGATCGGCCTCACGGCAGCGGCCTACCGCTACGACAAAGCCAACGGCCGGCGAGTCTATGACTACAACCGCTATCAGCAATACGACGGCTGGTGGGGCAACCTGGGCGTGGACGGATATTGGCACAGTCAGCAATGGCGAATTTTCGGAGAGGCGGCGGTGGATGCCCACGGCGCGCCGGCTGCGGTGGCCGGGGCGGTTTGGAGTCCCGTCTATGCGCTGGAGACCAGTCTTCTGCTGCGTTATTACGACAAATCTTATATCGCAACGCATGCGAATGCCTATTCGACCCTGAGCGCCTGCGCCAACCAACTGGGCGCAACCCTTTCGCTGCGCTATTATTTGGATAAGGTATGGACCCTGCGCGCCCACGGGGAGTACTCCTATTACCCGTGGATCCGCTACGGATACGAAGGTCCTTCCTCGGCCTGGCGAATCCGGCTGGAGATGGCCGGCGCTTTTGCAAACGGCTCGTCCGCCCAGTTGATCTTCCGCAACAACTCCGGACGGTGGCAGGCGCGACTGGGCGGCAGCTGGTCGCTGTCGGAACACTGGTCGCTGGGCGCCCGTGCACAGGGCGGCCCGGGAGGCGGAGCCGCTTTTGCCGAAGCTGCCTTCTCGGGGTTCCGGCACCGGTTGCGGGTGGCCGGGCGTGTGACTTATTACGAGACGGCGGACTGGGATTCCCGCGTGAGTTTCTATGAAAAAGGCCTTCCGCAAAGCTACAGTGCCCGGCAGTTTTACGGAAAAGGAACAGGGGCCTACCTGCTTGTGCGGTACGCCCCTGTCAAAGGACTCGAAGGCTGGGTCCGGTTTTCGGACGACTACTGTGCCTTCCTGATCCGGAGTTTCATGCCCGGATAGATCTTGCTCTTCTTGTTGAGATTGTTCAGATTGAGCAGCGTGGTCAGCGAAACGCCGTTGCGGCCGGCGATGGCCGAAAGGGTGTCGCCCTTGCGGACCGTGTACGTCACATAATCGCCGGAGACGGCCGTCTTGTTTCCATTGGCGGGTGAAGATTTGGCCGTCGTAGTGTTCTTGGGCGCTGCATTCCGGCCATAGATGACGAGCCGCTGGCCCACATGGATCGTATTGTTGCGCAGCCCGTTCCATCGTTTGATGTTGGCCACGCTCGTGCGGTAACGGGAGGCGATACCGCCCAGGGTTTCGCCCTTCTTCACACGGTGCACGATCCGGCCGCCGGACTCGCCGCTACCGCTCTCTTTGATCTTGGTGATGGCCGTCTCGCTGAAGAAGACGGTGTCTTTGTAGGCGTAGATCTCCTGCTCTTTTTCTACGAACGGACCTGTGTAGTTATAGGGGAGGCGCAGCACATACTGGCGCTCCGTGCCCGGAATGATATCATGCAGGTACTGCGGGTTGAGTTCGCGGAGCACATCCATCGGGATGCCGATATTGTCGGAAACCTGCTGGAAGTGAAGCATTTTGTTTACGTGAATCGTATCGATGTGCGCGGGCAGGCTGACCTGTGCGGGTACGATGCCGTGCTCGGGATAGTACTGGAGCACGTAGAGCGCCGCGATAAAGGCGGGAATGTAGCCGCGGGTCTCGCGGGGCAGGTAGGGATAGATCTCCCAGAAGTCGGTCTTGCCACCGCTGCGTCGAATAGCCTTGTTCACGTTGCCCGTACCGCAGTTGTAGGAGGCGATGGCCAGTTGCCAGTCGCCGAAGATCATATAGGAGTCCTTCAGGTACTGGGCGGCTGCACGGCAGGCGGTGACCGGGTCGAAACGCTCGTCCACGAACGAGGTGATGTTCAGGCCGTAGCGGCGTCCGGTCGTATAGATGAACTGCCACATGCCCTTTGCCCGTGCGCGGGAAACCGCCTTGGCGTTGAGGGCCGACTCGATCACTGCCATCGCTTTGAGTTCCTTGGGCATGTCGAACTCATCGAAGATTTCCTCGAATTGCGGCAGGTAGTAGGGGGCGAGGCCGAGAATCCGGGCGGTCGTGTTCGGAATCTTTTCCGTATAATGGATGATATCGTTCTTGACGTAGCGGTTGAACTGCAGCGGAATAAACGAATTGATCTTGTTGAGGCGGGCAATGTAGACCGAATCCGGAATGCTGGAGGTCAGGGTGTCCCGGTCCATGCTTTCGAAGTCGAAACTCGTGAGCTGTTTGTCCATCTGGATATAGAAGGCGTGCAGCAGCGAATCGATATTTTCCGGAGTATAGTCTGCCGCAAAGGCAGTGGTATCGTTGACGTCGTTTTCAGGAATGATGTCTTCGTCGTCCACGACGTTCACCGGCTGGATGACGGACTGATACTCCACATAGAGCGAATCGTAAGCCTTCTGAAGGGAGTCGATCTGGTGGTAAAGTTCATCGATAAGGTGGTTCTTGCTCAGCCGCCCGAGCGGTTTCGTCCTCAGGTTGGAGAGAGTATCCAGGGACTGGGCATAGGTACAAGTGCCGGCGAGCAGCACAAGCAAAAGGGTTACGATTCTTCTATAGTTCATCTGTCGTCAGAAATTGAGATTCAGTTTCAGTCCCAGTGCGGGCGTGGGCGAAACGCCGGATGCGGCCAGCAGGGAGTATTCGGGATTCAGTACGGCGGGCTCCAGCCGGAGCGAAGCCAGGTTGTCGCTTACGTCGAAGTCAGCCATGTAGGCGAAGACGTTGGCGTCGATGATTTGCAGGATATAGACCAGCGCAAAGGCCAGCACCGAATAATCGCGATACTTGCGATAGAGGTCTTTGTACCACTCCGCCTGGCTGGCGGAAACGGCGCCATAGTAGCCGCTCGAGGCGTCGCTCGCTACCGTGTAGATGTAACGGAAGCGCTTGTATTCCATATCGTTGAGGTGGTATGCATAACCGCAGGCCACGAATCCGCCCACCCAGATGGGAATCTTCCACCAGTCTCCGTTGTTGGCCTGGCCCAGTCCGGGCAGCAAGGCGGAATAGAGGGTGGATTTGGCAGGAACGGGGGCGCGGAGGTCGGTCTGGTAGCAGACCACACCGTCGAGCAGGGAGGCCCAATAAAAGAGTCCGGCTCCCACGTAACTCAGGTTGCGCCAGGTTTTGAACTGGGGATCGCCGGTCTGTTTCCACTGGGTGTTGAAGTAGATGCCGGCTCCTACGCCTGCACCGATTCCGCCGTAAATGACCGGCAGTTTCCACCAGTCGCGGTTGTACATCTGGGAAGCGCCGGGAACGACCACGGCTCCCGCGAACATATAGGCCGGAGGGAGCGTATCCTTGCGGGCGTAGCCCCGGATGAGCCTTCTGAGGGAGAACCCGGCCGTGGAATCGACCGCCACGGAGGCGCTGTCGGCAACCTGCGGATTGTTGGGGTCCGCAGCGCCGGGAACATTGGTGAAGGTGCCGGTATTGGTGGAAAGTTCACGCCGGAACTGAGCCTCCGCCCCGAAGCAGATGCCCATGAGCAACAGACCGAGTAAGAGAACTTTCGCCCGCACTTTCCGAACCGCTATCGATTGAACTTTTCCAGAGCGTCGAGGAATTTTTCCGTCTCGGAATCATCCTTGAACCGGACCGTGAGAGAGCCGCCGCCCTTTTCGGAACGTTTGACGGAGACACCGCTGCCCAGCGACTCGAAGAGTCCCTTCAGGCGGGTATAACTCTCGGGCAGGCCGGGAGCGGCCACCTTCTCCGTCTTCTTCTCTTCCAGCAGTTTCCGGACCTTCTCTTCGAGGGTGCGGACCGACCAGCCGCCTTTGACGGTCTGGTTGCAGAGCCGGATCTGGGCTTTGGGATTGTCGAGCGAAAGCAGCGCTTTGGCATGGCCGGCGCTGATGGCGTTTTCCTTGATGGCTTTCTGAATCTCCGGCGGGAGGTTGAGCAGACGCAGGTAGTTGGTGATGGTGGCACGTTTCTTACCTACGCGCAGCGCCATCGCCTCCTGGGTGAGGGAGCATTCGTCAATCAGGCGCTGGAAACCGAGCGCCGTTTCAATCGCGTCAAGGTTTTCGCGCTGGATGTTCTCGACAATGGCCATCTCGAGCATCGCGGCGTCGTCGGCCTTGCGGATATAGGCGGGAACCTGCGTGAGTCCGGCCATTTTGGCTGCGCGGAAACGACGCTCGCCGCTGATAATCTGGTAGCGGCCTTCGGGCATTTCACGAAGCGTCAGCGGCTGGATGATGCCCAGGGTCCGGATGGATTCGCTGAGTTCGGAAAGCGCTTCTTCATCGAAGTTGAGGCGGGGCTGGAAAGGGTTGGGGACGATCTTGTCCAACGCAATCTCGTTGACGGCGACCGGGCTGTCGGCCGCCACGGTCACCGTGGCAATCCGCGGTTCCTGTGCAACCGGTGTCGCATCGATGTCGCCCAGCAGGGCGCCCAATCCTTTGCCTAATGCAGGTCTTTGTGCCATTGTCAGTTGTTCTTATTGATAATTTCCTGAGCGAGTGCCAGATAGTTGTTCGCACCCGAGGAGGATGCGTCGTAGAGGATGGCGGGTTTGCCGTATGAAGGCGCCTCGCTGAGGCGGACGTTGCGGGTGATGACGGTTTCGAACGACATGCCGGGGAAGTGCTTTTTCACGTCGTCCACCACCTGGTTGTGGAGACGGAGACGGCCGTCGTACATGGTGAAGAGGAAGCCTTCGATGTTGAGGGCGGTGTTCAGGCGCGTCTGGACAATCTTGATGGTCTTGAGCAGTTTGCCGAGTCCTTCGAGCGAGAAGTACTCCGGCTGGACCGGGATGATCACCGAATCGGCGGCTGTCAGGGCGTTGACCGTGATCAGGCCGAGCGACGGCGCACAGTCGATGATGATGAAATCGTAGTTGTCCCGGATGGTGGCAATCGCCTCCCTGAGCAGGTTCTCGCGGCCGTTTTCAAGCGAAAGCATCTCCACCTCCGCGCCCACCAGGTCGATGTGCGAGGGGATGATATGCAGGCAGTCCAGATCGGTTTCCAGAATGGTCTCTTCAATCTTTCGCTCGCCGATCAGCACCTGGTAAAGGGTGCGCTTGTCCTGGGAGTCCGGATCGAAGTTGAGGCCGGAAGTGGTGTTGGCCTGCGGGTCGGCGTCGATGACGAGCGTGCGCTTTTCGAGGACGGCCAGGGAAGATGCAAGGTTGATGGCGGTGGTGGTCTTGCCTACGCCGCCTTTCTGGTTTGCTATCGCTATGATTTTGCCCATATTATTTTCTTTGAAAATACAAAAATACAAATTCTTTTATTAGAAACGGGAATTTTGGGTAAATTTGCAGAACATATACGAACTATGAAAGACTGGAAAGTTATCGTCAGCAAGCTCTCCGGCGGCGGCAAGGCCGGTCAGGCCTGGGCCCGTGTTTCCGAGCTCCTCACCGCCAAGGGAGTCACCTACTCCGAGAGTTTCACGGAATACAAATACCATGCTATTGAATTGACCAAGGAGGCGCTCAAGGCGGGCTACCGCAAGATTCTCACCCTGGGCGGCGACGGCGCCATCCACGAAATCCTGAACGGCGTGATGACCCAGAGCGAGGTTCCCACGCAGGAGGTTACCATCGCCATGATTCCCGTAGGATCGGGCAACGACTGGCCCCGCTATCACCAGATTCCGCTGAAAGACCTGGATGCCGCAGTCGAGGTGATCGTCCGCGGAAAGGAGATGATTCAGGACGTCGTCAAGGTGGAGACCATCAACAATGGCAATCCCTATACGCGCTACATGGTCAACATCGGCGGACTGGGTTTCGATGCGCAGGTCTGCCATCTCTTCGAAGCTGCCAAAAAGAAGGGCAAGAGCGGCGACGCGCAGTATTATAAGTGCCTGATGCAGGGCTTCCTGTGGTATAAGTGTCCGCACTTCACCGTCAAGGTGGACGGAGAACCGTTCTACGAAGGTCCGGCCTTCTCCGTAGCACTCGGCAACGGCCGGTACTGCGGCGGCGGCATGATGGAGACCCCGCAGGCGGTTATCGACGACGGCCTGCTTGACGTGACCGTCGTGAAGAAGCTTTGGAAGGGCAAGTTCCTATTCTCCGTCAAGCGCCTCTTCAAGGGAACCATCCTAGAAATGAAAGAGGTCATCGCCGCGCGCGCAAAGCATACCATTGAGATTGATGCGACCCCCGCTTCCTTCATGGAGGTCGACGGCGAACCGGTCGGCTGTTCGCCGGCAAAGTGCACGATTATCCCTTCAGCCGTCAAAGTGGTCACCAACCTGTAATTATTTACCGATATGGATTACAATACCCAGCGAGAGAAACTGATTCTGCCCGAATACGGCAGGTATGTGCAGAAGATGGTCGAGATGGTGAAAGCCATTCCCGACCGGGAAAAACGAAACGAGCAGATCCGTGCCGTCGTGCAGGTGATGGCCCAGCTCAACCCGCAGGTGCGGGAGATGGTCGATTACAAGCACAAACTGTGGGATCACATGCAGATGATGGCCGGCTACGACATCGATATCGATTCGCCCTATCCGGTGCCTGACAAGAAGGATCTCGAGACCAAACCGCAGCCGATTCCCATCGAAAAGCGGCCGGTGAAGGCTGCCTGCTACGGCCGGAACATCGAGAATATGATCCAGCTGATCGCCGACCGCGAAGACGACGAAGCCAAACGCGAGATGATCCGTGCGCTGGCGCTCTATATGCGGCAGCAGTACCTGATCTGGAATAAAGACTCCGTGGCGGACGCCACGATTTTTGCTGACATCGAGCGTCTCTCCGAAGGCCGGCTCAAGGTCCCCGAGGGAATCGAACTCGGTGCGGTAGCGGCGGATGCCAACTTCGCCCGTCCCGGTATGCTCCAGAACGGTCAGGGCAGCAAGAACTACAAGAAGAAACGTAATCGCAAGAGAAAATAACGATGGCAGAAAAGAAAGAGAAGAAGCCGGCGGAAAAATCCGCGAAGCAGACCCCGAAGAAGAAAAAACGTGCCGCCCGCAAGCCCTCGCAGTTCTGGCGGAACGTCCGCCTGCTTACGGGTATTCTGCTGGCCCTGATCGCCCTCTACACGCTGGCGACCCTCGTCTCCTATATCTTTACCTGGAGCAAGGATCAGAGCCTGCTGACGAATCCCGAACTTTTCAGCCCCGGCCAGAAAGCCTTCAATATCGGAGGCAAGCTGGGATTCCTCTGGGCCAACCTGCTTGTGGCCAAGTTGTTCGGCTTCGGTGCCTTCACGCTGCCCCTCTTCGTGGGCGCGCTCTCCGCTTTCTTCCTGCGCATCAAGAAGGTGAACCTGGTGCGGGTATTCACCGTCTGTTTTCTGGGCGCCATCATCTTCTCGGTGCTCTTTGCCTATATCTTCAGCTTTTTCAGCAGCAGTCTGCTCGGCGGCGCACCGGGCGGCTCCTATGGCTTCTATGCCAACCAGTGGCTCTGCAACCTGCTCGGCAAATTGGGAGCCGGCAGCGTGATTTTCGTGATTCTCGTGGGCTGGGCCATGCTCCTGAGCAACAAGGTCGCACTCTGGTTTGACAAGTTCATCTATTTCACGACCCACCGGGCAGAAAAGCCGGTCGAGCCGGAACCGCAGCCTGAAGAGGAAGCGGCGGCGGAAGAGGAAGAAACGGACGGTGACGAACCGGAACCTGACTTTGAACAGTTTGATGACGAACCGAATCCGGAGGTCCTGCCTGTCCACGACACGCAGGACGACGTACCGGAAGACTTCTACGAGCCGGTGCCCGAACCCGCTTTCGAGCCCGCTCCTGAACCGGAACCCGTTCCGGAAGCTGCCCCTGCGGAGGAGGTTCCACTGGCCGTGGAGGCATCTGAAAACGATTTCCTGGCCAACCTGACCGAGGAAGAGGCGGCACATCTCTTCGACCCGCGTCTCGACCTGCCCAACTATGAGATGCCTTCGCTCGCCATCCTCCACGACTACCGTGACAAATGGTACGAAGTGCCGCTTTCCGAGCTTGAGAAAAACAAGCAGCGGATTGTCAATGCGCTGGCCAACTATAAGATTGGCGTCTCGGGCATCACCGCCGCCAAGAGCCCGACCGTGACGCTCTACAAGATTCACCTGGCCGAGGGTATCAAGGTGGCGCAGGTGCGTTCGCTCGAGGAAGATATCGCCATCTCCCTGGGTACCAAGGGTGTCCGTGTGGTTACCCTGACCGACGCCGTGGGCATTGAAGTGCCGAATGAGCGCGCCAGCGTGGTGCCGCTCAAGAGCGTGCTCAACTCGCCGCAGTTCAAGGAGGCGAAGATGGAACTGCCGCTCGCACTGGGTATCACCGTGACCAACGAACCCTTCTTCCTGGATCTGGCCAAGATGCCGCACCTGCTGGTGGCCGGCGCCACCGGTATGGGTAAGTCGGTCGGCCTGAACTGTATCATCGCTTCGCTGCTCTATTGCAAGCATCCGGCGGAGATCAAGTTCGTGATGGTGGACCCCAAACGTGTGGAACTCTCCCTCTATTCCAAACTGGAGAAACACTATCTGGCCAAACTGGAAGGAGAGGACGAGGCCATCATTACCGATACCAAGAAGGTTATCACCACCCTCAAATCGCTTTGCGAGGAGATGGAAAACCGCTACGAACTGATGCGGCAGGCCGACGTCCGCCAGATCAAGGACTACAATGCCAAGTTCCTGAACCGCAAGCTGAACCCGAACAACGGGCATAAGTTCATGCCCTATATCGTTGTGGTGATCGACGAGTTTGCCGACCTGATCACGACCGCCGGCCGTGAGATCGAGGAACCGATTGCCCGCCTGGCCCAGAAAGCCCGTGCCGTGGGTATCCACCTGGTGCTCGCTACGCAGCGTCCGACCACCGACATCATCACCGGTAACATCAAGGCCAACTTCAACTCCCGTATTGCGTTCCGCGTCAACTCCAGCGTCGACTCCAAGACCATTATCGATACCCCGGGCGCCAACCGGCTGATCGGCCGCGGCGACATGCTGGTCATTGCTCCGAACATGGACCTGACCCGTGTGCAGTGTGCCCTGATCGAAACCGACGAGGTGAAGGACCTGGCAACTTTCATTCAGGATCAGCGCGGTTATACCCAGCCCTTCCCGCTGCCCGAACCGGAAGAAGAAAACGGCGATGCAGGCGGTGGCGACGTGGATCTGCGCCGTCGAGACAAGCTTTTTGAGGAAGCGGCCAAGATTGTCGTACAGACCCAGCAGGGTTCCGTTTCGCTGCTTCAGCGCAAATTGGATATCGGATATCCGCGCGCTGGCAAGATTATTGAACAGTTGGAAGCAGCGGGCATCGTCGGACCGTTCGAAGGAAGCAAGGCACGCGCCGTCCTGATTTCGGATTTCGACACGCTCGACCGGAAACTGGAATCGCTGGACCACCAGACCATAGTTTAAGATGTTTAGAATCGCAACATACCGCCGCCTCCTGCCGCTGATGCTGGCACTGGCGGCTTTGTTCGCACCCGTCCGGGGATTTGCCCAGCCGCTGAAACCCGTTCAGGTACGGGAGCTGGCGCAGAACCTTCCCGCCTCGCGGATTCTTTTCAGCGAGACGATGCTCTCTGCGGAGGGTGCGGAACTGGGCGTGGAGGTAGGAACGCTGGATTTGCAGTATCCCTGCTTCCGCGTGACGCGCGGTGCGCTGCAGATTTACGGCGACGGCACCTCCATCTGGAACTACGACACGGCGGCCGGTGAGGTGATGATCTTCGGCGGCGATGTGGACGCCCTCTTCGGCGGCAGCCAGCTGACGAGCGATTCCGCCCGCGAAACCTTCACGCTGACCCTGCGCGACGGTTCGCGGATCGTGTACAAGATTCTTTCAGTGGAAACGATGGAGGTCCCCTGGCCGGAATCCTCCTTCCAGATTGATCCCGAGGCGCTTGGCAACGATGTGATCGTTACCGACCTGCGCGGGAAATAACCTCCTTGACGGAATTGTAGCAGAGTGGAGCGTGGTCCAGAACCTCGTTCCAGGTCATCCATTCCGCCTTGTTGATCTGCTCCTCGATCTGGGGGGCGAGGGAGTCGTCGCCCAGGTTCTGCATCCGGTACCACCAGGTGTGTTTCAGGCAGAATTCTCCGTTGAGGTGATAGGTGTGGTGGGTGATGCAGATGGGGGCGCCCAGTTTTACGTCGGAAAGTCCCGTCTCTTCCTTCACTTCGCGGACAGCGCAGGTCTCGATGCTTTCCCCGGGTTCGCATTTGCCTTTGGGCAGGTCCCAGAGTCCCCGACGGAAAATCATCAGATATTCACGATGGTCGTTGGAAATCAGTCCGCCGCCGGCCTGGATTTCAGTGAAAAGCGAACAGAAATCGGCAAAGCAGGCCGCCTCGTCATTGCAGACCAGGTAGAGATCGGGCATCTCGGTTTGAAGGGCGAACTGTTCGGGGAGTTGGCGGATGGAGTCTGTTCCGCGGTATTCTATGATTTGTTCTTTCCGGGTGCCGGAAGGGAGATCATCCTTCTGACAAATTGAAATACAACGATTTTCGAAATAGACGGTATGCATCGATGCACCGGATTAACGGCCAAAGATAATATTTTTTCCTAAATCTCCATTCTGATGCGCCGGGAAAGCGGATGCAGGGTGTTGCTGCGATTCCCGAGATTTTTGACGAACCCCAGCGGCAACCCTTTGAAGCATAGGGTCAAATAGCCTTTAGGCCGGTCCGGGAACAGAAGCGGTTCGTGGGCCAGATAGCGAAGCGCCGTTTCCCGGTCGAGTTCGACGCGGGGATATGCCCCTGCGTCGAATACCGTTGAGTAGGCCAGGTCGGCTTCCGGAATCAGGTCGCGCCCCTTGACGGTGGCTACCGCCACTCCGGAGCGCAGAACTTTCAGTGACTGTGAAAGAGCTTCGATCTCCGCGGTGAGTGCTTCCGGATAGGCTTTAAGCAGCCGGAGCCCTTCGCGCGTCACTTTTTCCCGCAGCGCGAAGCCGGGGAGGATAAGTTTTTCCGTCTCTTTCGCCTGTGCGTCTGACGGCGATTTGCTTCGAGTTGTGCGTAAGGTTTTGCGGGGGGCTTCCCCGTTTTTGCGGATCAATGCACAGTAGAATCCTTCGCCCCGGTCGGTGCCGGGCAGGAAGTGGCGCTGCGCGAGACATTCTCCTCCCAATTCCCGGCAGATCCAGTCGGTATTGTCTTCATCTTCAAGGTGATTGAAGGTGCAGGTGGAGTAGATGAGCATCCCGCCCGGACGAAGTGCCGGCCAGCTGTCGGCCAGAATCCGGCGCTGGCGTGCGGCGCAAAGCCGGACTGTGTCGGGCGACCATTCGGCGACGGAGGACTCGTCCTTGCGGAACATGCCCTCGCCCGAACAGGGGGCGTCGACCAGCGTCAGGTCAAAACAGTTCTCCAGTCGTCCGAAATCTGCCGGATCGTTGTTGGTCACCACCACGTTGGGCAGACCCCAGAGTGTCAGATTTTCAGCCAGTACGGTTGCCCGCTGCTGCATCACCTCATTGCTCACCAGCAGCGACTGCGGACCGATAATCGAAGCGAGATGGGTGCTCTTGCCGCCCGGCGCCGCGCAGAGATCCAAAACCCGGAGGCCGGTTTGCCCGGCCGTGGGAAATACCTTTTTCAGCAATGCCCCGATTGCCATCGAGGAGGCCTCCTGCACATAATAGGCCCCGGTATGGAACAGCGGATCCAGCGTGAAGGAGGGGCGCTCTTTGAGATACAAACCTTCCGGCGCCCATTCCACGGCACCGTCCGCATTCTCTCCGAAATGCTCTTGCAACGATTCTGCGCTGATTTTGGCGGGATTGCGACGCACGGATACGGAGGGCGCTTCCGCCAGCGCTGCACACAGTCTGTGCACCGTTTCGGCAGAATAGCTTTCCTGCAGCAGAGCGATAAAGGCTTCGGGCAGCATCGATGCTATTTCATCATATCCTGCCAGCCTTGCGGCATATTGTCCGGCATTTTGCCGGCAGCTGCGTCTGCGATGGCATCCGTAATCTTGTCGACCGCTTCGCGCAGTTTGCCGCCCAGCATCATCCGCATCATCATATTCAGCTCTGCGGTGAGTTCGATATGAAAATAGGTGGTGCTGTCGGAGGCGGGCTCCATGAAAATGGCGATGAAGAAGGGGAAAGGACTCTGTCCGTAGTGCTCATACTCGACCTTTGAGAAGGGGGCGCGGCTGTGTACCTTGACACCCAGTTCGAAGCCCTTGACGTGTATCAGGACGGTATCTTCCCCGAAGGTGACCTTGTCGCGGTATTGCTCCGGCAGGACGCCGGCTATGCGGCCCGGATCGGAAAAGAGGGTATAGAGGGAGTAGGAGGGCTGGTTGATCACAACCGTCTTGCCTTGGATGAATTCAGACATGGTTCCTGATTAAAAAGGTTTGCGGATATTGGCGGCGATGCCTTCCACCAGACGGACGAGTGCTTCCGCACTGGTCCAGCCGATATGCGGTGTAAAGCGCAGTCGTTCAGGATGTTTCGTATGGAGCAGCGGATGGTCGGCGGGTAGAGGCTCGGCCGTATAGACGTCCAGTCCGGCCCCGGCAATCACTTCGTTGCTGACGGCTTCCGCAAGGTCGGCCTCGTTCACGATGCCGCCGCGGCCGATGTTAATAATCACGGCCGTCGGCTTCATCTGCCGGAGCTCTGCTGCGCGGATCAGGCCGTTCGTCCGCTCATTGAGCGGCGCGTGGATGCTGATGACGTCCGACTCCTTGAGCAGGGTTTCCAGCGATACGCTGGGGTATTCCTTGCAATGCGAGGTCCCGGAAGTGGAGTAGTAGATCACGCGCATCCCGAAGGCGGCGGCTACGGTGGCCACGCGGCTGCCGATGGTTCCCATTCCCACGATGCCGATTATCTTTCCGGCAAGTTCGGCGAACGGCGTCTTGACGTCGGTAAAGAGGCCGCTGCGACTGTAGGTCAGGTCCTTGACTTCGGCGTCGTAGCGCTCCGGCTTACAGATCAGGCTGAGCAGCAGGGTGAAGGTAACCTGCACCACGGATTCGGTGGAGTAGCCTGCCACGTTGCGGACCGGAATGCCGCGGCGTTCGGCCGCCGCTACGTCGATATTGTTCACACCCGTAGCCGCTTCGCAGATAAGCCGAAGCTTCGGGGCCGCGTCCATCAGCGCCTCAGTCACCTTAACTTTGTTGACAATCAGGATTTCGGCATCGCGAACGCGGTCCAGTGCCTCCTCGGGCGTCGAGGTAGGCCAGGTGACGAGTTCGCCCAGTTGTGCTATCGGCGCCAGAGAAGTCTCTCCCAGGGTCGCCGCATCAAGGAATATGATTTTCATGGTTTTACAATTCGTAATTTGGCAAACTTCAGCAGCAGCGTCTTATCGCCGCCTTCGTCGAAACGGACGATTGCCTTCATCTGCGGACCGTTGTCTTCAAATCTGAGTATTTCGCCGTAACCGAACCGATCGTGCTCTACGCGCTGTCCGGGACGGAGATCGGCGATGGCATCCGCCTGGAAATTGGCCGACGGCAGGCGCGTAGGGCGGGTGAAAGCGGGGCGTGCCACCGGTTGCGGAGCGGCCGGCCTTTGAGGCTGGCTCTGGTACTGCGGCCGGGAAGGGCGCTGCCAGGAATTCTGTGCACTGTAGCGCGGCTGACTGATACCCCAGTTTCCAAAGGGCGAATCTTCGCTATCAGGCGTGCCCTCCAGATACCGGCGGTCTATCTCCTTGACGAAACGGCTGACGGCGTGGGTGTCGGTATGCCCCCACTGCATCCGGCTCTTGGCGTAGGATACGGTAGCGACCTTTTCGGCGCGTGTCAGTGCCACGTAGAAGAGCCGTCGCTCTTCCTCAATT
The DNA here is from genome assembly GCA_002309795.1 of Bacteroidales bacterium UBA1199. Next base: position 88,386 of record DBXZ01000027.1, on the reverse strand, counting down.
TCAGCCGCCGTATTGTTGAGGGAATCCGAGGGGAAAAGTCCCTCTTCCATGCCTGCAACGTAGACATAAGGGAATTCCAATCCTTTGGCGGCGTGAATGGTCATCAGCGTAATCTTGTTGGTATTCTCTTCGCCGTCAACCAGATCGTCTTTCTCGACCTCCGAAAGCAGGGCGATGTTCTCCAGAAAGTCGCTGAGCGTCACAATCTCCATTCCTTCGCCCTGGACATCGTCCGCCAGTTCGCGTCGCATCTCCGCCTCCTCTTCCGAGTACTCTTTGATGCTGTTGAAGAGTTCCTCTACATTCTCCGCACGGGCTTGACCTTCAGGCGTGTTGTCCGTACGGACCGCCATGACATAACCGCAGGCATCACCGATACGCGACGCGAGGGTAAATGCCTCTTCCGATCGGCTTTGCGCAATGAAGGGAGCGAGCATTCCGGCGAACGCGCGGAATTTTGCGGCTGCGGCCTCACGAAGGCCTATCGTGGCCAGCTCTTCGGGCGTAGCGGAGGCTGCTTCAAACAGGGAGCATTTCTTGTTGCCGGCCAGCAAAGAGAGGCGGTCCATCGAGGTGTCGCCGATTCCCCTTGCCGGAACGTTGATGACGCGGCGGAACGCTTCGTCGTCCTGCGGGTTGACGACCAGACGAAAATAAGCCAGCATGTCTTTCACCTCCGCCCGGTCATAGAAGGAATGGCCGCCGTAAATGCGGTAGGGCAGGTTCTTGCGCCGCAGATTCTCTTCGAAGGCACGGGACTGGGCATTGGTTCTGTAAAGGATGGCAAAGCTGCTGTAAGGCGCCTTGTCCCTGTATATACGCTCAACGATCGATGAGGCAGTCAGATAAGCCTCTTCCTGTTCGGTGAACGCCTTGATCAGCTGGACTTTCTCTCCATTTTCCGCTTTTGAGAAGCACTCCTTGGGAATCCGGTTGGTATTGTGTGCAATCACGCTGTTGGCCGCGTTCACGATGTTCTGGGTGGAACGGTAGTTCTGCTCCAGCCGGAACAGCCGTGCCTCGGGGTAATCTTTGCGGAAGCGCAGGATATTCTCGATCCGCGCTCCGCGGAAGCTGTAGATGCTCTGCGAGTCGTCACCCACTACGCAGATATTCTTGTGCGTCTCCGCAAGCCGCTTGATAATCAGATACTGGGCGAAATTGGTATCCTGGTACTCATCCACAAGAATGTAGCGGAAGCGCGCGGCAATCGCTTCGCGTGCGTCCGGGTGATTCTTGAGCAGGATGTTCATATTGAGCAGGATATCGTCGAAATCCATCGCGCCGGCCTGCTTGCATTTTTCCGCATAGCGGGCATACACATCTATGGTGCGCCCGCGGCGGGCGGCCCTGTCTTCCTCCATCAGCTGGGCATCGTTCCTGTAGCCGGCAACCGTGTAGAGATTATTCTTGGCCAGCGATATGCGGCTCTGGAGGAATCCTGGCTTATAGGTCTTCTCGTCCAATTGCAATTCTTTGATGCAGAGTTTGATGGCACTCTTTGAATCGGACTGGTCGTAGATGGTGAACTGCTGGGGATAGCCGAGACGGTCGGCGAATTCGCGCAGGAAACGGACGAATACGGAGTGAAAGGTACCCATGCAGATCCAGCGGGCTTTTCGTTCGCCCACCAGTTCGGCGATACGGCTCTTCATTTCGCCCGCCGCCTTCTTGGTAAAGGTCAATGCCATCACCTCGTTCGGCTTGACCCCGTGCGACAGCAGCCAGGCAATCCGGCAGGTGAGCACGCGGGTTTTACCGCTGCCGGCACCGGCAATGATCAGCGTAGGCCCTTCCGTATTGCGGACCGCATCTTCCTGGGCGGGATTCAACCCTTCGAGTATTCCCTTTTCCTCTTTTTCCATCGTTCCGCAAATTTAGCGTTTTTACGCTCCTAAAAAAATGTTTGATTATTCCGTATTAATCCCTACCTTTGTATCCCCAAAAGATTCGTTAGCTCAGTCGGTAGAGCACAGCACTTTTAATGCTGGGGTCTTGGGTTCGAGCCCCAAACGGATCACGAAACGGCCGGCAGGTTTTCCTGTCGGCCGTTCTTTTATAACTGACAGGCAGTGACGGATTTGAGTCCGGGGAGGGAGAAGTAGGTAGAGATGATGCCGTAGAGAAATACCTTGCGGCCCAGGTTCTCCGGGTGATCCACCAAATTGAGACTGTTTCTGATTGCTGCCCGGGAGAGTTCCACGGAGAAGCAGTCGGCCCGATCCCGTTCAGAGGCAGATGCGGCGATGGCCAGGTTCGAACTCTTCTCAAACGGCGGGTCGAATTTGACGGCGCTGGCGGTCAGGTCTCCTCCGACAATATATCCCCATACCCAGACCGTATCACCCGGATGAGCAGCGGCTGTGGTGACATCCCATGCCGTCTCCATCGTCTTGCCGTCACCGGACGGGTATTCCGGGCCGATGATGATGTTTTCCCGCACCACCGTGGAAGTCGTATCGACGCGGATCGAAAACCCGGCGGAGGCTTTGTCACTGGATGCATTCAGCGTCAGTTCGTGACGTTCCCCGGCATTGAGCACGCGGTTGAACAGCGGCGTTTCCTCGGCGCCTTCTACAAAATTCACATTGACGTTTCCGGGCGGGAACCAGGCCGTGCGGGTCTCCTGCAGGCGATAGGGCAGTTCCCCGGTCGGACCGCGCAACAGAAGATGCCCGTATCCGTATTGTGCACGGAACGAGTCGGCGAACGTAAACTTGACGCCCGCGTTCATCAACTTACAGTACAGGCCCACCTGGACGTTCTGTCCGTTGGAGACGATTACGATCTGGCGGTCGCCGTATTGGGGCGTATCAAAGGCAGGGGCGGCGAACGGGCAGGAAACCGCCGTAATCTCATACGTCCCGTTGCGGACCGACAATTCTTCCGGCCTGTTTCCATATGCTCCATGGTAGAGGGTATCGCCGGTCGAACTGCTGACCGTCAGCAGGAAGGCGTTGGTGTCATAGGCGAATGCCCGTGTCGAGGGAGCGGCACTGAGCGGCTCCGCAAAAGATAACGAGATAGTGCCGCCGGCTCCGTCTGATTCGCAGCCGGAGAGGATTACGCAAACAAGGGTTGCGGCGAGAAACGTGTTCAGTTTTTTCATGGCGTTTCGGGTTTGGGTTTGTGCCGCAAGCTGCAAAAATGTTCGTCACCAGCCGTAATCTAAACGGAAGTATACGTAAACAAACGGATAGGCGCTTTTTTTGTATATTTGTATGTTATGAAAAAGCGCATTCTCACAGAGTTTTCCAATCGTTTCGGCGGCCAGGCCAGGTGCTGGTCAGCGGCCGGCAGAATAAACCTGATCGGTGAACACACCGACTACAACGGCGGTTATGTGCTACCCGGCGCCATCGACAAGGTAATCGTGGCGGCTGTCCGGCCCAACGGAACGGACCGCGTGCGGGCATTTTCACTGGACTATGCAGAGTCGGTGGAGTTCAACCTGTCGGATGCAGAGGCACCTTCTCCGCGCTGGTCCCGGTACATCTTCGGCGTCTGCCGGGAAATGCAAAACCGGGGTGGCCGGGTGGAGGGATTCGACACCGTCTTTGCCGGGGATGTCCCGCTCGGTGCCGGGCTTTCCTCGTCGGCTGCGCTGGAGAGTGTTTTTGCCGTTGCGCTGAATGAATTGTTCGCTGGCGGACTGGATCTCTTCACCCTCGCTCGGATCGGCCAGGCGACCGAACACAACTGGTGCGGCGTCAAGTGCGGCATCATGGACCAGTTCGCCTCCTGTTTCGGAAAAGCCGGACAGCTGATCCGTCTCAATTGTAAAACGCTGGAATATCAATATTTCCCCTTCAATCCGCAAGGCTACCGCGTTGTCCTGATAGACACCTGCGTCAAGCATGAGCTGGCCTCGTCGGCCTATAACCGCCGCCGCGCCTCCTGTGAAAACGCCGCTGCCGCCATCCGCAAGCGGCACCCGGAGGTCGAGTCCCTCAGCGATGCCAGACGCCCCTGGCTCGACGAGGTTCGGGAAGAGATTCCGGAAGAGGATTTCCGCCGCGCAGAATATGTGATTGGCGAAGAGGCTCGCGTACTGGATGTCTGCGAGGCGCTCGAGAAAGGTGATTATCTGCGGGTAGGGGAGCGGATGTACGAGACCCACGACGGACTCAGCCGCCTCTACGAGGTCAGCTGTCCTGAACTTGATTTTCTGGTGAAACTGGCCCGCAGGCAGGGCGTCACAGGCGCCCGCGTGATGGGCGGCGGATTTGGCGGCTGCACCATCAATCTGGTCCCGGAGGAGAAGTACGACGATTTCCTGGTTGCGGCCCGCAACTGTTTCTCCGCCGCCTTCGGTCATGCCCCCAAAGTCTATCCCGTCGTCATTTCCGACGGCGCGCATGCGCTTTGATACAGATAATTTGCTATTTTTACAGAATATTACTCTACAAGCATGTCCACCCATCCTACTCTTGATCCGCAGAGAGAGGCTTTGCTAGCTCAGTTCCGCACCCTGCGGCCGGTCCTGGAGAAACTCTCTGAAGTGATTCCCCAGAAACTCAAGGACTTTTTTGCTGAAGCAGGCATTATCGTGGCCGCGCTGGAACACCGTGTCAAGGAGGAGTCCTCCCTCGCCGGGAAGATTCAGCGAAAAGGCGGTAAATACCACGATATCCTGGATATTACCGACCTGGTCGGGTTCCGCGTGATCACTTTTTACAATGACGACGTGGACAAGGTTGCCTCCGTCCTGGAGCGCCTGTTCGAAATCGACTGGGAAAATTCCGTTGACAAGCGCAAGGCGCACGAGATAGACAGTTTCGGCTATCTCTCCCTGCATTATATCTGCCGGATTCCCGAATCCGCTTTCCACGATCCCAGCCATCCGGAAGTCAACCGGATCCGGTTCGAAGTTCAGATGCGCACCGTGCTGCAGCACGCATGGGCCAACATGAATCACGACACCGGCTACAAAAGCGGCGTGGAGATTCCCCGCGTGTATTTGCGCAACCTCAGCCGGCTGGCCGGCATGCTGGAACTGGTGGACGATGAGTTCAGCCGCATCCGCCGCGAAATCTCCGATTACCGCCGCCACGTCCAGAACCTGGTCGCCTCCGGCAATCTGGAAGAGGTTTCGCTCGACGGCGATTCCTTCCGCAGTTATTTGACAATAAGGCCCTTCGACGCGCTCACCCGCCGGATTGCTTCGCTCAACCAGGCGGAGATTCAGGAGGTGGATCTCTCCCGCTTCCTCCCGCTTTTCGTGGGGATGGGATTCAAGACTTTGGGCGAGATTGCCGCCATGGTACAGAATTACTCCGAGGCGGCATACCAGATAGCCTGCTTCCAGATCGGACTCACCGATATCGATATTCTTTCGTCCGCGCTTGCTCCGCAGAACCTCTGCACCGCCTATATCCTCAAGAACGGCGGCGGCCGGGCCGGTCTCCGCTTTATGCTTGACACGCTCAACGGCCCTTCGGAAAGCAACGATGCGATGGCCGGTTTCCTGTTGGAGCAGACAAAAGATTTACCTTTTATGAATCAATAGTTTATGGCTAATAAACCGTTGGATACAAACCTGCTGGATAGCGCCATCATTTTCGCGGTACGCGCCCATGCCGGGACGGAACGCCGCGGGAAGGGCTATCCCTACATCGTGCACCCGATGGAAGCGGTGGAAATCGTGGCGACCATGACTCCGGACCAGGAACTGCTGGCAGCCGCCGCCCTTCACGACACGGTGGAAGATACCGATGTGACGGTGGAGCAGATTCGGGCCGAATTCGGCGAACGTATTGCCGCTCTGGTGGCCGCAGAAAGCGATGAGATGCCCGCAGGGGTCTCGGAGGAAGAGAGCTGGCATGCCCGCAAGCAGGCCGCCATCGACCGGCTGAAGAGGGCGAGCCACGATGCCAAAATGGTGGCTCTCGGCGACAAACTTTCCAATATGCGCGCCATCGCACGCGACTATGCCGTGAAGGGAGACGCTTTGTGGAACATCTTCCACGTGAAAGACCGCAAAGAGCACGAATGGCATTACCGCGGACTTGCCGACGCACTCCGTGAACTGGAGGGAACTTTCGCCTTCCAGGAATTCGAACAATTGATTAACCAAGTATTTTCCAAATAGATGGACCCGATTAAAATCACTCTGGACGATTATGTTCTCTCCGGCGGCGGTGCGAACGGCGAGAGCTACGACCACAAGACCGACCCGTCGGTGATGTTGAAACTCTATTTCCCGGGCAAGATTCAGCAGCCGCTCGACGAGATGCTGCTGGCGCGCAAGGTTTATGATATGGGCATCCCGACGCCGGAACCCGGTGAATATGTGGTAACCGAAGACGGCCGCTACGGCATCCGCTTCCACCGCATCGTGGGAAAGAAGTCCTACTCCCGCGCCACGGCCGACAATCCGGAAAAGATTCAGCAGTTCGCCGAGGAATTCGCTGCGATGTGCCTGAAACTTCACGCGACTCACGTGGATACGAAACTCTTTGAAAATGTGAAGGACCGCTACTACCGGCTGCTGGCCGGGAATCCTTTCTTCAAGAAAGAGGAGAAAGAGAGGATTGCCCGCTTCATCGCGGACACGCCGGATGAAGATACGGCCATCCACGGCGACCTGCAGTACAGCAACGCCATTTTTGTGGGCGAGAAGCGCTACTTCATCGATCTGGGTGATTTCTGCTATGGCAACCATCTCTTCGACGTGGCGATGGTCTACCTCTGCTGCAACCTCAGTCCGGAACCTTTTATCCAGGAGACGTTCCATATGTCCAAGGCCCTTGCCATCGAGTTCTGGCGCAAGTTCGCGCCGGCTTACTTCGGTGCGGACCGCCCGCTGGCCGATATTGAAGCTGAAATCCGGCCTTTTGCCGGTCTCAAAACCCTGATCATCGAGCGTGACATGAATCAGCCGATGCCGGTCTTCCGTGATGCGCTTGCCAACGTCTTATGAAAAAAGCAACCACAGAAAAGAGGCAACTGAGGCGATCGGTCGGGCAGGGGCTGCTGCTGGTGATTGTGGCCGCCCTGACCCTGGAGGCGACTTCGCTCGTGCAGTTCATCTACTCCCAGAAGGAGATCCGGCGGGAGGCCTCCCTGCGGGCGGAAAACCAGATGGAAGCCACCCGCAACCGGATTATGGATGTAGTCAACCAGACCGAGGCGGCCGTCCGCAACAGCGTTTGGATTACCCAGTGGGCGCTTGACTATCCGGACAGCCTGTTTCGCGTGGCGCAGCGCATCGTGGAGGAAAACCCCGTCGTGGTGGGCTCCACCGTGGCCCTGGTTCCCGGTTACAACCGGAAGCACAAATTGTTTTCACCCTATGTCTGCGTAGGCCCGGACGGTAATACGCTGTTCCGTTCGCTGGCCACCGAAGAATACGATTACCCTTCGCAGGAGTGGTTCGTAAAGCCAATTGAACTCGACACCGGCTATTGGTCGGAGCCCTATATAGATATTGGTGGCGGCGAGATGCTGATGACCACCTATTCTCTCCCCATCAAGGACCGGTTCGGCCGCACGGCCGCCGTGCTGACCGCCGACATGTCGCTGGACTGGCTGACGGACCTCGTGGGCAGCGTCAAGGTTTACCCGAGCGCCTACAGCATGATGATCAGCCGCAGCGGCCGGATCATGGTCTGTCCGGACTCGTCGCTCGTGATGCAGCAGACTGTAGGGGAAGTCGTCTCCCGGATGGATTCTCAGGATACCGCCACCCTTGGCGACCTGAGCCGGCAGATGCTAGCGGGGAACGCCGGCAATATGACGGTAACCTACAGGGACAGACGTAGTTCGGTCTTTTTCGCTCCTGTGGAGCGGACCGGATGGTCCATGTCGATCGTCATTCCCGAAGAGGAGATTTACGGCGGCCTCCGCCGGGTAGGCAAGATGGTCTTCCTGCTGCAGGTGATCGGCGTGGCGATGCTGCTCTTTATCCTCTGGTCGATGGCCCGCAGCCAGATCCGTTACCGCAAGCTTAACGAGCGGAAAGACAAGATGGCCCGCGAACTGCAGATTGCCAGCAATATCCAGATGTCGATGGTTCCCAAGATCTTCCCGCCCTTCCCGGAACGGAACGATTTGGATATGTCGGCTACCATCGTCCCCGCCAAGGAGGTAGGGGGCGACCTGTATGACTTTTACATCCGCGACGAAAAGCTCTTCTTCTGCGTGGGCGACGTGAGCGGCAAGGGCATCCCGGCCTCCCTGGTGATGGCCGTGACCCGGACGATGTTCCGGACCGTCTCCGCGCACGAAGATTCTCCGCAAAAGATCGTGTCGTCCATGAACGACAGCATGGCGGACATGAACGAAAGCAATATGTTCGTCACCTTCTTCTGCGGCGTGCTGGATTTGAAAACCGGACATCTGCGCTACTGCAATGCCGGCCACAACGCCCCCTTCACGCTGACCGACGCCATCAAGCCGCTGCCCGTGCAGCCCAACCTGCCGTTGGGCATCATCGGCGGGATGAACTTCTGCGAGCAGGAGATGGCCCTCTGCTACGACGATGCGCTGTTCCTCTATACCGACGGCCTCACGGAGGCGGAGAACCTTGCCCACGAGCAGTTCGGCGAGGAACGCATCTGCGCGACGCTGCGCGGGCGCAAGCCTTCGGATGCCCATCTGGAGAACATCAAAAGGGCCGTGGCAGATTACGTGGGCGAGGCGCCCCAGAGCGACGATCTTACGATGCTCTTTATCCATTATCTGGGCAGGCCCGAGGAGAGTGGGAATACACGTAAAGTCGTCCTTCACAACGACATCCATGAAATCCCGGCACTTGCAGAGTTCGTGGATTCGGTGGCCGAAGCGCAGCAACTGCCCGCCGATACAGCCATGAACCTGAACCTGGCACTGGAAGAGGCGGTCTCCAACGTGATGCTCTATGCCTATCCGGAGGGAACGCAGGGCACCGTGGAGATCGAAGCGATACCGGCGGCCGGAACTCTGACGTTCATTCTCTCAGACAACGGCAAGCCTTTCGATCCTACCGCAGCGCCCGACGTCAATCCCGATGCCGGCCTGGACGAGCGCCCGATCGGCGGCCTGGGCATCCACCTGGTCCGTACCATCATGGACGAAATATCCTATGAACGTCGCGGAGACAGAAATATTCTGACAATGATAAAAAATATATAACCCTATGGAAATCAGTATTAAAAAGCAAGAGAACGAAGTATTGGTCCATCTCGCCGGCCGTCTCGATACGCCGGCTGCGCAAGATATCGCCAAAGATGTGGAAATGCTGGTGCAACTTGCCGACGGCACGATTGTCATGGACTGCAAAGAACTCACCTATATCTCCAGTTCCGGTCTCCGGATTTTCCTGACGCTCCGCAAGGCTGCGGCGGAAAAGGGCGGAAAGGTTATTGTCCGCGACATCAGCGACGCCATCCGCAGCGTCTTTATGATGACCGGGTTCCTGAACCTGTTTGATATTCAATAAGGTAAGATATGAAAAGGACAATCTTCGCGCTCTCCCTGCTGCTTGTTTTCGCGCTGACTGCGTGCCGGCAGAATGGCCCGAACGACACGCCCAAGGAGGCTGAGATGCGCGCTGCCGGCCTGATTGACATCCATGACCTGGATTCGACCATCGCTGTGCATCTCGTTTACGCGGACCCCTACAACTTTATGGGCCACCAGCTCTACCACGGCTTTACCAAGGCCTTCATGCGGCCGGAACTGGCTGAAAAAGTGGTGGCTGCCGCAAAAGAACTGAAGTCGCTCCGCGCAACCGCCAACCTGATTATCTACGATGCCGCCCGCCCCATCAGCATCCAGAAAGAGATGTGGGATTCGGTGGTAGGCACGCCGGGCGAAGAGTTCGTGGCCAACCCCTACAAGGGCAATGGCCTGCACAACTACGGCGCGGCGGTGGATGTCGCCATCATTGACTGTACCGGCGCTGCTTTCCAGATGGGTTCCGAATACGATTTCTTCGGCGACGAAGCCCGCACCGACATCGAGCAGGAACTGCTGGCCAAGGGCCGCATCACCCAGCGCGAATACGAGAACCGTCTCCTCCTGCGCAAAGTGATGACCGACCAGGGGCTGCTGCCCATCGCCTCCGAGTGGTGGCACTTCAACCTGATGCCCGCTTCCGAAGCCCGCGAAAAACTGAAGGTTATCGATTAATTGATTATGTCGCGATGAAAAAGACGCTTGCATTTTTTCTCGCCGCCCTGCTTTTGGCGGCCTGCACCGGCGAAGACCTTCCTGAGTCCGAGTTCTCCCTGTCGGATTATCCGGTGAACGATCCTGCCACGGCCTTGCCGGCCGGAGGTACGGTGGAACTTGTTTTGAAATGGGACGAATCCTGGACAATTACTTCCAGCCAGCCCTGGCTGTCGGTGAGGCCGTCCGAAGGAAAAGCCGGGAAATACAAGATCAGACTGACTACGGAACCCAACGAAAGCGCGCAGGTCCGGGATGCGGTGCTGACTCTTTCGTCGGAATCGAAGACCAGTCAATTGACCATCAGGCAAAACCCGAACATTTACAATAAAACCTTCCTGCAGACCAAAAAGGTATTCTGGTCATTCAGCTGGATATATAACAGTTCCGCCCACATGTCCCGTTCGCGGTTGCTGATGCCCTATCCGGAGACTTCCGAATACCAGGTCGTCCGGGACCAGTCTTACGGGACCGCCCAGCTGAAAACTTCGCGCGACGGCGTAAAATACCTGCTCGACGACCGTAGCGGCGTCTTCCCTGCCTCCGGGGAGCCCTTTATCCAACAGACCTTTACGGTGGATTACTATGACGTCCGTGTCGATTTTGACCGGATTGTCGACCGAAACATCCCCTACGACAAGGCCTCAGCCGACTATAAACGCTATACGGCCCAGATACGAGATGATGACGGCTCCTTTATGATAGATCCGCAGGACAGCCGTATTGTCCAGGTTTCACAAACCCTTTGGGAAGAGTCCGACGGAAAACGGATTGAATTTGCCCGCCTCTGCTACAACTGGGTGATGGACAATATTACTTACGGGATTTACGACGGTCCCAATTCCATCAACGATATCCTGAACCGGATGAGCGGTGACTGTGGTAACCAGCATGCTGTCTGGATGTCGCTGATGCGTGCCTCAGGCATTCCTGCCCGGCCCATTGTCATGAAGGCCCCGGATCCCGACGGGTATTCGCATGTCCGTGCTGAATTCTATATGCCGGGCTACGGATGGATTCCGGTCGACCCTTCCAATGAACAGGGGACGGGTGAGGACTATTTCGGCGCCTTCAAGTATGAACCCCTCGTCATCATGAACCACGACTTCGGTTTCATGGCGGAAGACAGAACGAACCAGCCCTTTATCTGCGGACTGCTGCAGGGCCTGAGTGTCTGCGTCTGGGGCAGCGGGGATTTCGACGGTAAGGAAATCTTCAAGTTCGTGGAATAGCCACCGTTTCTCTCAAAAAAAATAGGATGCACAACCGTGCATCCTATTTTTTTGAGCCACTCATCAGGCTCGAACTGACGACCTGCGCATTACGAATGCGCTGCTCTACCAACTGAGCTAAAGTGGCTTGCTACCCAAATGGGACTGCAAAGATAGTAAAAAATCAATATCAAATAAAAAAAGGTGGGACGATAAGCCGGGTTCTGTGTCCGCGGACCGCATTTACATGCGCGCGGCGTCCGTCATTTATCTGACGCAGCCTACCCCCCGGCATAGGGCGAGCAGCCCTCATCTGCCGGTATATTTGGCCTTGCAGCCCTCCGAAGCGTACGCCGGTAATGTCACCGTCACCGGCCGTGAGCTCTTACCTCACATTTTCACCCTTACCTGCGGGCGAACCCGCCGGCGGTTGTTTTCTGTTACGCCCCTCACAAACTTACGCCTGTCTGTGCTTTCCACAGGGAGGTGCTCTGTGCTGCCCGGACTTTCCTCCACGGTTTGCACCGCGGCGACGGACTGTCCCACCTTTTGGGCCGCAAAGATACGGATTTATTTGGTTTTCCGGATGCGGAAGAGCTTTGGCCAGTACTTGCCCGTGACATAGAGACCGCCGTCGGCCGGGTTGTAGGCGATGCCGTTGAAGACGTCGGTCGAGGGCTTCTTCAGCTGGGGGAGAAGGATGCCGCGGCAGTCGATATCTTCAATCACGTTCCCCGTCTCGGGATCGATGCAGACGATGATTTCCAACCCGTAAACGTTGGCCCAGATGTGGCCGCCGAAGTACTCCAGTTCATTGAGCCAGGCGAGCGGCTGCCCGTTATAACGCACGGAAAGCTCCCGTTCCACATCGAATGTCCTTGGGTTGCGGAATCGGATAACGTCCGTTCCGTCGCTCATGATCAGGCTCTTGCCGTCGGTCGTGAGTCCCCAGCCTTCGCCCCGGTAACGGAGTTGGGCTTTGGGGTTGAGCGTGACGGGATCGCAGACGAAACAGATGTTCTCTTTCCAGGTCAGTACATAGAGCAGGCTGTCGAGCACGCAGGCTCCCTCGATGAAGTATTTCCTCTCAAAATTCTTGCGTTTCAAGACCTTGCCGCTTTCCAGCTCCACGATCCGGAGGGAGGACTCCCCGTATTGCCCGGTGCTCTCGTAGAGTTTGCCGTCGTAGAAGAAAAGTCCCTGCGTATAGGCGCTTGCATCGTGCTTGAAGTCGCCCGTAATCTGGCAGTTCCACCGGACAACCTTTACGGCCGCCGCACCGGGCTTGACGTCCTGAGCTTGAGTAACCTGCCGGCCGCCCCGGGAGAGCGCAATGGCACCGGCACCGCAGAGCACCAGCACGAGAGCGATCAGCAGGATTTTTTTCTTCATCCGGAAACCTTTTACGAGTGACAAAGATATACATTATTATTGTATCTTTGCGCCCGGAAATAATTTCACAAGGGGTGCCAACTCAGGCTGAGAACATACCCTTTTAACCTGATCCGGATAATACCGGCGGAGGAATGAGAAAATGAAAAAACTGCTTTTATCGGCAGCCATCGCGCTGCTCCCGCTCTGCGCCATCGCGCAAGACGAAAAAATCGAAACGCTTGACAGTACGGTGGTAACCGCCTTCCGGGCCGGTGCCAGGACGCCTGTCGCTCACACCGATCTCACCAAACAGACGCTTCGTTCGGCCAGTACGCTCTCGTCGCTGCCCATGATGCTCTCCCTGCAACCTTCGGTCGTCTCCATGAACGAAGGCGGTACGGGGCTGGGCTACTCCAAACTGCGTCTGAGAGGCAGCGACCCTTCGCGCCTCAATGTCACCATCAACGGCATTACCCTGAACGACGCAGAGTCGCAGGAGGTCTTCTGGGTGAATATCCCCGGCATTGCGGGGATGCTGAACTCCGTACAATTGCAGCGCGGTCTGGGTACCTCGGTCAACGGCCCCGGTGCCTTCGGCGGCAGCATCAATATGCTGACGGCCCTGCCGCAGGACGATCCCTACGGCGAGGCGGAGCTTTCGGCCGGTTCCTATCTGACCGGCGTAGCCACGCTGTCGGCCGGCACGGGCAGGATGGAGAACGGCCTTTCGGCAGATATCCGCTACTCCGCCAACCGAACCGAAGGCTATCTGGACAACGCCTGGGCGCGCCTGCACTCCCTCTTCGGCTCGCTGGGCTGGCTCAAGGGCAACAATTCCATCAAGCTGAACTACATCATGGGCTTGCAGCACTCCGGCATCACCTGGGAAGGCTGTCCGCCCGAGATGCTGGAGACCAACCGCCGCTACAATCCGACGGTCTGCAAAGGCCAGATGGAGGGCTACCGGGGCGACTCCGACAACTATCTGCAACAGCACATCCAGGGGGTCTATACGCACCAGTTCAATCCGCACCTGGTCCTGACCTCCACGCTGCACTACACCGACGGCCGGGGCTATTACGAAAACTACAAGAGCAAGAACAAGGAGACCGGCGTCAAGGGCGACTTCTGGCTGCGCCAGGCGATGGCAAACAGCTACTATGCAGCCAATTCGGTGCTCAAATGGACGGAACCGACGCTCTCTGCCGTGGCCAACTTTGCCTGGTCTTACTATGACGGTGACCACTTCGGCTACTACCTGAATGCGGACGGTACGCAGGACGATTCCTACTACCTGAATACCGGCAAGAAGCAGGACTTCTCCACCTTCCTGCGCAGCGAGTGGCAGCCATTCGGCGCGCTGAACCTCTACGCCGACCTTCAGTACCGTCACATCGGTCTGGATATCACCGGTAACGACAAGGATCACGTCTCGCTGGTCTACGGTCAGGACTACAACTTCTTCAATCCCAAAGGCGGTTTCACCTGGCAGATCGTCCCGGCCGCAGCGCTCTACGCATCGGTGGCGATGGGGCATCGCGAACCGAGCCGCAGCGACATCAAGGAGTCCATCAAGGCCGGCAAAACGGATGACATCAAACCCGAACGGATGCTCGACTACGAGTTCGGCTTCCGGCTGGAACAGCCCCGCTGGGCCTTTTCTGCCAATGTATACCTGATGGAGTACAAAGACCAGCTGTTGGCCACCGGCAAACTCTCCGAGACGGGTTACGCCATCAAACAGAACGTTCCGCGCAGCTACCGTCGCGGCGTAGAATTGGTGGCCGGCGTTCAGCCGCTGCCCTGGCTCAAGGCGGAGGGCAACCTGACGCTGAGCACCAACAAAATCCTGGATTATACGCAGTACATAGACCTGTACGACGACACGGATAACTGGAACCTGGTGGGGCAGAAAACCGAGCATTACGACAAGACCGACATCCTCCTTTCGCCTTCTGCGATCGGGATGGCAGCTGTGACGGTTACTCCGCTCAAGAGTCTGGAATTCAAGCTTGTCTGGAAATATGTTGGCAAGCAGTATTGGGACAATACCGCCAGTGAAGACCGAATGCTCAAGGCCTACGACGTTTTCTCGCTTCAGGGCCATTATGCACTCACGGAAAACATAAAGTTTTCTATCTTTGTAGATAATTTGCTGAGCAGGAAGTACGAGGCGGATGCCTGGGTTTACCGGGCTGCATTCCAGGACGGCACCACCTACACGGAGGCCGGCTTGTTCCCGCAGGCGCCCTGCAACGCAATCTGCAAAATGACCGTATCTTTTTAACGCATGGAACTCTTCTGGAAAATCACTGAACTGCTGGCCATGGCCTTCGGCGTGACGTACGTCGTACTTGAGGTCAAGAAGGCACACTCGATGTGGCTCTTCATGATTATCGCCTCGGTGCTCAATATCCTCGTCTATTTCCACAGCCGCTTCATCTCGATGGGACTCATCCAGTTCTATTACATTGTCCTGTCGGCGTACGGCATCCGGGCGTGGGCAAAGGAGCGCAAGGCTGCTGCCGAGCAGCATGGCGGCGTCAATCCGGAGACGGAAGGGAAACTGCTTGTACGCCGGTTCAATCCTCGCCGGGCGCTGATCAGTTCCGCTATCGCGCTGGCCGGTTTTGCCGGTCTGGCCGTGTTGTTCAGCTATCTGAACGCTCCTGCCCAGGGCGATATCCCCGGCAAACCTATCTGGGACGCCGGAGTGGCAGTTCTGAGCATGCTGGCTACCTACTGGCTCAGCCAGTCCTGGCGCGAGCAGTGGTACATCTGGCTGGTGGTCAACGTGGCGGCGGTCATCATGTTCGTCTATCCCTTCTTCCACGGCGGCCACGCCCTCATCTGGATGGGCCTGCTCTACGTGATTTATATTGTGTCGTGCATCGTGGGCCTCTACAAGTGGTACCGCCAGAGTGTAATTGTGGAGGAGTAAGATGAACGCGATCCTGATTGCGGACAGCGGCGCCACCAAGGCGGACTGGAGAGTGGTATCAGCGGACGGAACGGTCCGCGCACTGACAACCTCCGGTATCAGCCCGGTTTTTCTGGATCGGGACGGGATTACCAAGGTGCTGCGCGAAGAGTTGCTGCCCAATCTGGAGGGCGCGCAGATACAGAAAGTTTTCTTCTACGCGGCCGGCATCGTGTCGGACGAGGTTTCTGAAAAGGTGTGCGATGCGCTCTCTCAGGTTTTTCCCGATGCGGTCTGCGAGGCGGCTTCCGACCTTCTGGCGGCGGCACGCGCTCTCTGCGGCGACAAGCCGGGAATCGCCTGCATCCTGGGTACCGGCTCCAACAGCTGCTTCTACGACGGTGCGCAGATCGTATCGAATGTGCGTGCCGGAGGTTTTATCCTGGGCGACGAGGCAAGCGGTGCCTGGTTCGGCAAGCAGCTGCTCGCAGATTTCGTGAAAGGGCTGTTGCCCCAAAACCTGACGGACGAGCTGGTTCGCCGCTTCGGAATCGACTATCCTACCATCGTGCAGAAGGTTTACCGGGAGGTACTTCCGAGCCGCTATCTGGCCTCGTTCGCTCCCTTCATCCAGGAACACGGCAACCATCCGTACATCAAGAATCTGCTTCGCAACGGTTTCGAGGCTTTCCTGCTTCGCAACGTCGCGCAATACGATTATCGCCGCTATCCGGTTCATTTCACCGGTTCGGTGGCCTGGCATTTCCGCGACCTGCTCTCACGCTGCCTGACGGCGGCCGGGATGCGGCAGGGAACGATTATTCAGCGTCCCATCGAGGCTTTGACGGAGTATCACAGACATGAACAGCTATCACTCTGAATTGCTCGCCGAGGCGGTTGAACAGTTCGCCTCGCTGCCCGGGGTGGGGCGCCGGACGGCCCTCCGGCTCGCCCTGCATATGCTCCGGCAGCCGCGCGAGAATGTGGACCACTTTGCCGAATCGTTCCGCCGGCTCAAGACGGATCTCCGCTTCTGCCCGCAGTGCGGAATGATCTCGGACGACGACCACTGTCCCTTCTGCGACGATCAGCGCCGCGACCGTTCCACCGTTTGCGTGGTGGAGAGCCTGCGCGACGTATTCAGTATCGAGAATACCGGAGAGTACCGAGGCCTCTATCACATCCTGGGCGGGATCATTTCGCCAATGGACGGCATCGGCCCCGGCGATCTGCCGATCGACGCGCTCGTGGAACGGCTGTCCCGCGGCGAGATCCGTGAAGTGATACTTGCTTTGAGCACCGGTATGGAAGGGGAGACCACCTCGTTCTATATTTATAAACGGATCGCCGACCTGCCCGTGCAGGTGACGGCCATCGCCCGGGGCGTAGGCTTCGGTGACGATCTTGAGTATACCGATGAACTGACGCTGGGACGCTCAATTGCCAATCGTCAGGTTTTCAGACCGTAGCAATGCAGCACGAGTTTCCCTTCGCCTGGTTCCTGGCAGCTTTCGCCCTCTACACCGTTCTGCTGTTCGTCATTTCCCATGTGACGGCGCGTCGTGCGGGCGGGCGGGGCTTTTTTGCCGGCGACCGCAAGGCGCCCTGGCCCGTGGTGGCCTACGGAATGGTGGGGGCCTCCATCTCAGGCGTAACCTTCATTTCAGTTCCCGGCAATGTCTGGGTCCAGAACTTCTACTATATGCCCCTCGTGCTGGGCTTTGTAGGCGGCTATATCGTGGTGGCCAAGGTACTTCTGCCACTCTACTATCGGATGAACCTGACCTCCATCTACACCTGGTTGGGCGAACGGTTCGGTCCGGCAAGCCATCGCACCGGAACCGTGGTATTCATGGTCTCCCGGCTGCTGGGCGCTGCAGTCCGCATCTTTGTGGTGATGGTGGTCTTTCACGCCTTCCTGCCGCGCGAATGGACGGTCGGAGGCGGTGTTCCTGCCTTCGCCCTGGTCACGCTGGTGTTCCTGATTCTGCTCTACCTCTATACCTACAAGGGCGGAGTCAAGACCATTATCTGGACCGATGTGCTGCAGACAACCTTCATGCTGCTCGCCGTTGGTCTGGCCATCTGGCAGATTTGCCGCGAGCCCGCCATTACCTGGGCGGCCGTCTCAAGCCACACCGCCTGGTTCGACTGGAACTGGGGCGCAGGAACCAACGCGCTCAAGCAGTTCATTGCCGGCATTTTCATCACGGTCGCCATGACCGGCCTGGACCAGTCGATGATGCAGAAAAATTTGGCATGCAAGGATTTACGCGCAGCGCAGAAGAATATGTACACCACCAGCGCCATTATCGTGGCGGTCAACCTGTTTTTCCTGCTGCTGGGCGCGCTGCTCTGCGTCTATGCGGAAAGGCTGGGCGGATTCGAAGCACTCGGCATTACCAAGACCGACCAACTTTTCCCGACCATTGCCAGCCGCTACCTGGGATTCGGGGCGGGCATCTTCTTCCTGATCGGCCTCATCTCAGCCTCCTATCCATCTGCCGGCGCGGCCATGACCTCGCTCACGACTTCGGTCTGCGTGGATTTCCTGGGCTTCAACGAGCGCAAGGACTGGGATGAATCGCGCAAAAGCCGCGTCCGCAAAGGGGTGCAGGCACTCGTAGCACTTCTCTTTTTCGTGCTGATTCTGCTGCTCTTCCTCTACAGCAACGACGCGATCATCAACCTCGTCTACAAGCTGGCCTCCTATACCTACGGTCCGCTGCTGGGTATCTTCTTCTTCGGCATTCTTTCCAAGCGGAGGGTGTGCGACCGCGCCACACCGTGGATTGCGCTCGCCGCACCGCTGCTCTGTCTGGCCATCAATGTTTCAGGCAAGCGTTTTCTCGGGTTCGACCTGGGCTTTACGCTGCTGATCGTCAACGGCGCGCTGACCTACCTGGGGATGTGGATTTCCTCGCTGACAGTTGCGCATAAAACGGTGAAAGCATGAATTTCTTCGAAGTTTTCCTGCTGGCCATAGGCCTCTGTTTCGATACGCTCGCCGTGTCGCTGGTGGGTGGCGCGTGCATCAGCCGCCTCCGTGCGGGCCAGGCGGCCAAGATACTCTTTTTCATGGCCTTCTTCCAGGGTGGGTTCACCGCTTTGGGATGGGCGCTGGGTGAAACACTGGAGCAGTATATTTCCCGCTACGACCACTGGGTCGCCTTCGGCCTGTTGCTCTTTATCGGCGGAAAGATGATCGTGGATTCTTTCTCCAAAGAAGAACAGAAGCAGGTGGACCTGCTGAGCACCGGCAAGTTAATCCTGGCATCCGTGGCAACCAGCATCGACGCGCTGGCCGTGGGCATCTCGATGGCGATGACCGGTACGGTAGGGTTGCAGATTCTGTGGTATTCCCTGGTGATCGCCGCCGTGACTGCGATTGCAGCAGGCATCGGCCTGAAGGGCGGCGGCCGGCTGGGCAGGGTGTTCGGGCCGCGGTTCAATCTGCTGGGCGGCCTGATTCTCATAGGGATCGGGGTAAAAATTCTGCTCGAACACCTGTTTTTCTGAAAAAGTTTGTACCTTTGCCGCCGTTATGATCCGTTTCACCCTCATAAAAAATTTCTACGGCATTCGCCGCGCCAAGCCCCGAGCCAGTTGGTAATCCCGTTATATTCACGGAGTTACTAACCATCTAAGCGCGAGGAAATGGTACAGATTTTTTATAATGTAAACGGACAGATTCTTACAGCTGAGTCCACCGACATACTCAAGAATATTACAGTCAAGGATGCCCTCTGGCTCGACCTTTTCGATCCTACCGGTGAAGAAAAGCGCGATGTCGAAGAGTTTCTGGACACCAATCTCCAAAGCCGTGCTCAAGCGGAGGAGATTGAGAGTTCCTCCCGTTATTCGGAGGATACCCACTCCATCTTCATCAACACGGACTTCCTGATTCCGACCCCGGACAATTACACGATGGAGTCGGTCTCCTTCATTCTGACCGGTTCGGTCTTTACCTCCATCCGGCAGGTGCCGCTGCGCAGTTTTACCGACATCCAGCGCCGCATGCAGGTCAACCGCAAACTCTACCCGACCGGCTTCCATATCCTGCTCGGTATTCTCGAGACCCGAATCGACCTCGATGCCGACATGATTGAGCTGATGTCCAAAGAGATTGCCCAGTACAGCAAGCGCGTCAGCCTCGGCGAAGACGTGAAGGATGAGTTCCTTCTCGATATCAATCAGTTGCAGGAGAACACGATGATTGTCCGCGAGAACATCGTGGATAAGCAGCGCATGATATCCGCCCTGCTTAAGAGCGAAAAGACCCCGAAGGCCATCATCACGAAGCTGAACATCCTGCTCAAGGACGTCTCTTCGCTGATCAACCATACCAACTTCAGTTTCGAACGTCTCGAATATCTGCAGAATACGGTTCTCGGTCTGATCAACCTTGAGCAGAACAAGATCATGAAGATCTTCACGCTCGTGTCGCTGCTCCTGATGCCTCCTACCCTGATAGCCAGCATCTACGGCATGAATATCAAGCTGCCGCTCGTGGGCGGTAACTGGGACATGCTCGTGGTGGGCGGCGTGATGGTGCTCACCGTGCTGGCCTCCATCATTATCTTCCGCAAACGTAAAATGATGTAAATATGAAACGGCTCTTGATGGCTTCAGCCCTGCTGCTCTGTGCATTTGCACTCCTTTCCTGCGGCAGCGCGAAGCGTACCCAGAAAGCAACGGAAATGACAACGAACGAATCGGTGCAGGCCGAAATCAAACACGATATCGCAGGCGATTGGGCTCCCATCCGCGTCTCGCAGAACGAAGTGGTATTCGGCCCCGAAGGCGGTAAGGCCGTCATCACCAACCAGAACTATGACAAATGGTGGCTCAACGACGCCCAGGTAGCCGGTACCAAGACCTTCTTCCACGCGGATCCCGGCGAGAACTATACCTACGAAACGCTCGACGCGGAAGGTATTTCCGCTCGTATCGTTTCCAAGAACCAGGTGGAAATCAAGGTCACGCCTGCCAAGCAGGAACGTGCCTGGATCCTCCACCTGCAGTCCGGCAACGCCTTTACCTCCATTTCCGTCAAACAGATCGCAGCCATGAACGCAGAACGAATCACCAACCCGACCCTCGAATCCATTGCGAAGCGCACCAGCGTCCGCTCTTTCACCGACCAGCCGGTAACCGACGCCCAGATGGAGGCGATGCTCCGTGCAGCGATGGCCGCTCCGACCGGAATGAACGTGCAGCCCTGGAGTTTCGTTGTCCTGCGCGACAAAGCCCGCTATGAAGAGGTTTTCAAGGGCAACTTTAACCTGCGCATTTTCCGCACCGCTGCTGCGGTGGTGGTCTTCTGTGCCGATACGACCGTGACGCGTGCACCGCGCAACAACCCGCAAGGGGAGAAGGTCACGATGCCCAACGGCACCTGGCGTGACGATATGGGCGCTTGCACGGAGAACTTCATGGTGGCGGCCGCTTCGCTCGGCCTGGGGACCGTCTGGACGGCCAGCTATCCCTATCCCGACCGCTATCTCCCCATCAAAGAGGCGCTGGGGCTGCCTGCAACGGTGGTTCCTTACAGCGTAGTGGCAGTCGGTTATCCTGACGGCGAAGTGCAGCCCAAGGATAAATGGAAGCCGGAACGCATCCACAACGAGCGCTGGTAGACTTTTTTTCCAGATTTTTTTGCGGATTTCAAAATTCATTGTATTTTTGCAACCCCAAACCCCGCCCAGGTGGTGAAATTGGTAGACACGCCAGCTTGAGGGGCTGGTGCCTGTTAAAGGGCGTGCAAGTTCGAGTCTTGTCCTGGGCACGAGAAAAAAAGCATCGCAATCGCGATGCTTTTTTTCGTACAATTAGTACCTTTGCACGGTTATGCAAGAGATTAGAAATATAGCCATCATCGCGCATGTGGACCACGGCAAGACGACGCTCGTGGACCGGATGATCTGGCAGTCGCAGATTATCCGTGGCGGCGCAGAGAAGACGGGCGAGCTCATTCTGGACAACAACGATCTGGAGCGCGAGCGTGGCATCACCATTCTGGCCAAGAACGTATCGGTTCCCTATAAGAACTGCAAAATCAACATTATAGACACTCCGGGCCACGCCGACTTCGGCGGTGAGGTGGAGCGCGTGCTCAATATGGCGGACGGCGTGCTGCTACTCGTGGATGCTTTTGAGGGTACGATGCCCCAGACCCGTTTCGTGCTGCAGAAGGCCATCGAAATGGGCAAGAAGCCCATTGTCGTAATCAATAAGGTTGACAAGTTGAACTGTCGTCCGGACGAGGTGAACGAAGAGGTCTTCGACCTGATGTTTTCGCTCAACGCCACGGAAGAGCAGCTGGACTACAAGACCATCTACGGCAGTGCCAAGCAGGGCTGGATGTCGGAAGACTGGCGCAAACCCACGAACGATATCACCGCGCTGCTCGATGCCATCATTTCCGAGATTCCCGCTCCGGAAGTGCGGGAGGGTACGCCCCAGATGCTGATCTCTTCGCTGGAGTATTCCCCGTATGTGGGCCGTATCGCGATTGGCCGCATCACCCGCGGTTCGCTGCGCGCCGGCATGCCGGTATCGCTCTGCAAACGCTACGATATCGTCGAAAAACAGAAGGTTAAGGAGCTGATGGTCTTCAGCGGCCTGGAAAAGAAGAAGGTGGAACAGGTGGATTGCGGCGACATCTGCGCCGTGGTGGGAATCGAAGGGTTCGAGATCGGCGATACGATTGCCGACTTCGAGAACCCCGAGGCCCTGCCGCCCATCACCGTGGACGAGCCTACGATGAGCATGCTCTTCACGATCAACGACTCTCCCTTCTTCGGCCGCGACGGCAAGTTCGTCACCTCGCGCCATATCAAGGAACGCCTGGAGCATGAGCTCGAAAAGAACCTGGCGCTCCGCGTCAAACCGGGCAACAGCGCCGATTCGTTCGTGGTCTACGGCCGCGGCGTACTGCACCTTTCGATCCTGATCGAGACCATGCGCCGCGAAGGGTTCGAATTGCAGGTTGGCCAGCCCAAAGTGCTGGATAAGACGATCGGCGGACAGCGCTGCGAACCGATCGAGTTCCTGACGATTGACGTGCCGGAAGAATTCGTGGGCCGTGCCATCGAACTCTCCACGCGCCGCAAGGCTGCCCTCATCCACATGGAGGGACGCGGCGACCGTACGCACCTCGAATTCGAGATTCCTGCCCGCGGTCTGATGGGTCTGCGCAGCAACCTGCTGACCGCCACCCAGGGCGAAGCCGTCGTGGCGCACCGCTTCAAGGGTTACGAACCTTACAAGGGCGAAATCGAGAAACGCACCAACGGTTCGCTGGTGGCCAACGAGACCGGCCTGGCCGTGGCTTACGCCATGGACAAACTGCAGGATCGCGGCCGCTTCTTCATCGAACCGGGCGAAGACGTATACGCAGGACAGGTGGTGGGCGAGCACATCCGCGATTTCGACCTGAACATCAATGTCTGCAAGACCAAAAAGCTGACCAACGTCCGCGCTGCCGGATCCGACGAGAAAGTTATCCTTCCGCCGGCCGTCAAGTTCTCGCTGGAAGAGGCGCTCGAGTACATCCAGGAGGATGAGCTTGTGGAAGTTACGCCCCACGCTATGCGTATGCGCAAGACGATTCTGGACGAAACGGCGAGAAAAAGGGCTCAGCGTTAGCAGATTAAAAAAAATTTTCGTATATTTGCAGCCCAATTTTGCAAGATGGAAGCACTGGCCGATACCCTGATTATCCCCATTAAAGGGCTTCCCAAGGGCGAAAGCACCTTTCATTTTGCGATTGACGGATCGTTCTTTTCGAAGTTTGGGAATACCCGGATCAAGGATGCAGACTGCAGCGTCAAGGTTTCGGCGCGGCGTCGCAGCACGATGATGGAGATTGTCTGCCGGATTGGCGGATTCGTCGTCGTGGAATGCGACCGCTGCCTGGACGACCTCCCGCTCAAGGTCGATGTGGAGCGAATGCTCACCGTCGGTTTCGGCGCGGTTGACGTGGATGATGCGGCAGATGAAGACGACATGATGGTGGTCAGCAGTTCCGACTCCGTCATCTCGCTGGACCAGTTCGTTTACGACTACGTCTGCCTGAGTCTCCCGATCGTTATGGTGCATCCCGAGGGCCGTTGCAATCCCCAAATGCTGGCCCGCCTGGAATCCGGTTCCCATGCTTCTGAAGAACACGCCGAAGGAAACAATCCCTTCGGGAAACTGAAAGAGATGTTGAAAAAATAGAAACAATTAAAATACACCAACAATGGCACATCCGAAACATAAGATCTCCAAGCAGCGCAGAGATAAAAGAAGAACTCACGACAAGGCAATCGTCCCGCAGATGGCAGTTTGCCCGAATTGCGGTGCAACCGTCCTGTATCACCACGTATGCCCTGAGTGCGGTTTCTACCGCGGCCGCCAGGTCATTGACAAGGCTAACGCCTAGTGCGCCCTTGTAGTTCAACGGATAGAACGGAAGTTTCCTAAACTTTAGATAGCAGTTCGATTCTGCTCAGGGGTACGAAAAAAGGCTGGCTTTTGCCAGCCTTTTTTCGTACCTTCGCTTCACCATGAAGGAAAAGGAATCGGATACTTGGCAGGAGGCGCTGACGGGGTTCAGGAGTTATCTGAAGCTCGAGCGTTCGCTGTCGCCCAATACGCTTGCAGCCTATGGACGGGATGCGAAGGCGCTGTGCGACTTTCTCCAAAAGAGGGGGCTGCCGGGTCCGGAAGCGGCCGGCACGCCGGTTATCGAGGCCTTCATTGCCGACAAAGTGGGAGAGGGGCTCTCCAAACGTTCGCAGGCCCGGCTGGTCAGCTCGCTCCGCTCATTCTACGACTTCCTGGTGGAAGAGAAGCGCCTGAAGGACAATCCCTGTGACAGTCTGGTCATTCCGCGGCTGAACCCGCACCTGCCCGGCGTGCTGACCTACGACGAGGTGAAGGCCATTCTCGAATCGGTAGATCTGTCCAAGCCGGAAGGCCATCGCAACCGCGCGATGCTGGAGGTGCTCTACTCCTGCGGATTGCGGGTCAGCGAACTGGTGAATCTCCACATTTCTGACCTTTTCCCGGACGACGGGTTCATCCGGATTATCGGCAAGGGGAACAAGCAGCGCCTGGTGCCGCTCGGCGAGCCTGCGCGTGACCAAATCAAATTCTGGATGGAAGACCGGCGCCTCCTGAAACCGAAAAAGGATGCCGAAGACATCCTTTTTCTGAATCGCCGCGGCGGCAAACTGTCGCGCGTGATGGTATTCAATATCGTGCGGGATCAGGCCGCGCTGGCCGGCATCCGGAAGGAGATATCACCCCATACGTTCCGCCATTCGTTTGCCACGCACCTGGTGGAGAATGGGGCGGATCTGCGCGTCGTGCAGGAGATGCTGGGTCACGAGAGTATCCTTACGACGGAAATCTATACCCATATCGATACCCGCAAGTGGCAGGAGACCATTCTCCGCTATCACCCTAAAAACGGGTAATGCTGGAAGCTCCCTTCGAGCGGACATTGGTCTCGCCCGGGCCCGTAAGGTCCAGCGAGCAGGCTCCGGCCAGTTCTCCCTTGATGGTACCTACATTGCAGATGACTGCGTCGCAGGCGCCTGCCAGGTCGATTTTGGCCTTATTGGCTGTGATGTAGCGATCGCGCGTGCCGAAGTTGCATGCGCCGGCCAATTCCACCTCCAGCGAGAGAACGTTGCCGTCCACCCAGTAGTTGTCGGCTCCGGCAGCATCAACCTTCAACTCTTTGAGGTTGCAGGTGAAGACAACCCGGTTTGCTCCCGCGCTCTCGATCTCGAGCTTTTCACCGACAATCGGGTCAATCGCTCTGAAGTTGACGGCACCGGCGAGGGTAATCTCTTCCAACAGGCCCGGAGTCGGGACGGTAATATCAAGTTTGTCCGATACGTTGCCTACTGTTGCTTCCTTGATATTGACGAATTTGATGCCCTTGCGCTTGAACAGCTTGCTGCTGGCGTCAATCGTCAGGGTTTTGTCGTCGAGCACGACACTCACGGCGGCTACGAGGATACTGTCGCCGGTAACGGTGATGGCGGTGGCCGTAGGGTCGAGCGTCACGTTGACGCCGCCCTTCACTACCATTTCATTGAAGGTACCCGGATGGTCGATGATCCGGCTGTCAGTCACTCCGGAGAGTTCGGTTCCAAAGTTGCAGGAGACCAACATCAGCGGAACAAGGAAAGAAAGGAATTTGTTCATAGTTATGTGATTGTTTTTAAAAGTTCTGCCCGTTAGACTGCCGAACCGGCTGAAAGGTTGCAGCCTTATATTACAAAGGTATGAAAAAAAATTCCTTACTTTGGAAACCTTTTGTCACGCAGCGCAGTCTAACTGGCAAAACTTTAAAACACAAGCCTTATGACACTACTTGAAGATTTTCTCCTTCCTATTATTATCTGCGTGTTGCTTCCGATCGCGATCGTTTGGATCTGCGCGGCTTACAGACGCATGAATGTCAACACCAAAGCCGAAGTGCTGATGAAGGCACTCGAAAAGGGTGCTCCCTGCGACGTAGACGGTTTTGTTTATGACAAAAAAGCCAAGAAGATGAAAGCCGAAATGGAAAGATCGGTCAAAAACAAGATGAACGAACGCATTCAGACCGGTTTTACCCTGCTGGCTATTGGCGGCGCCTTCCTCGTCTGGACTCTGTTGAGAGGTGCTGATCTCATCTTTGTGGCTGCTATCCTGTTGCTGCTGGGTCTGGCATTCACCTGCAGCGGATTGATCGGCCGAAAGATGTATGCAGAAGAGATTGCTGCGGAAACCAAGAAAAACGTTGAAAAAATCGGTCAGGACGAGACCAAATAAATGACGCGCGAGCAATTCGTGGATTTGGTTAAACAGGAGCAGGAGCCGCTCAGACGGTTCCTGCTTGGCCTGTGCAGCGGCAACGAGGCCGAAGCGGACGATATCGCCCAGGAGGCGCTGATTCGAGCATTTCTGGCAATCGACCGTTTCGAAGGCCGTTCCCGCTTCTCCACCTGGCTCTTCCGGATTGCTTACAATTGCTTCTACGACCGGCTGAAATCCGCTTCGCGCGGTTCTTTCGAGTCACTCTCGCCGGCAGCCGAAAGAGTCTCAGGCGGGGAGATACCGGACGAACAGTTCCGCTATCAGGCCCTCTACCGGGCCATCGACGCCCTGTCGCCAGACGAGAAAGCGGTGATCCTGCTCTTCTATATGGAGGATCGCCCAATTCTGGAGATTGCCAAAATTACTTCGCTCAGTGTGAGCGCCATCAAGTCCCGCCTGCACCGGGGCCGACTTCACTTGAAAAACTATTTGGAAAATGAAGAATGATCATGAAATAAGGGAGTTTTTCCATGCAAACCGTCCGGAGATTGGGGGAGAGGATGCATTTTTGAAGAAACTGGACGATCGTCTCGCTGTCGCTGAGCAGGTCCGCGGTTATTGCAAGAGCGAACGGAAGCGGTCCCGCCGCGGAATCGTTATTGCTTCGACCGTCGGTCTGCTGTGCGGTATCGGCCTGATGCTGATGCTGATTTATCTGCCGTCCGTTCTGGATCCCTCCACCGTGATTGCTGAAGCTGCCGATTCCCTCAAGTCGACTGCCCGTACCGGCTTTACGGATGCGGCCGCCAACTTTGATTATGTCCGTTTCGGCCTCCTGATCAAGTGGCGTCATGTGATTCTGGCCCTGCTGGCTCTCGGCGTCGTGATTCCGGGCGGATTTCTGGTCGCCAGAAAAATCTCGGAATAGCTAAAAAAAGTTTTGCAACTTTGCGGAAAATACCTACATTTGCACTCCCAATTAAGCGGCAGCAGCCGCTAGCGGAGGCCGGGCNNGCGCGGAGCGGGCGGCGCCGGCCCGAGGGATAGCAAGCGCGGAGCGAGGGGTCTGGGGGTATCCCCCAGTAAATATGGTGCGGTAGTTCAGCCTGGTTAGAATGCCGGCCTGTCACGCCGGAGGTCGCGAGTTCGAGCCTCGTCCGCACCGCCAAAATAAAGCAGCGCAACCGCGCTGCTTTTTATTTTGGCGGTGCTTGGGCACCCGTATTTACGGGGGCACAGCCCCCGGGCCCCTCGGCCTGCGCGGCCGGTACGCCAACCGAAAGGTTGGCTTTTTTGCGTGCGGAAAGAGGCAAGGAACGAGCGATACAGTCATCCGCACCGCCAAAAGAAAATCTTTTCGTATCTTTGGGGTAATCAACAAGTCTTACACTATGAAGAGATTCATTATTTCGCTTTTCGTGCTGCTGCTCACCGCGATTCCGGTAGTGAGCTCCGCACAGGCCAGCAAGGTTTTCAAAGAGACACGCGAGATCGCTTCCATCGAGAAAGAAAACGGCGATAACTCCTTGATGGTTTTCTTTATGCCCGAAATGAACCAGTATTATCTGTGCGTCGGTAATCTCGGAATCGGCGACGACGTCCTCCAGTTTAACTACGATCCGATCTTCGATCTGTTCATCCCGCTGGGTGAAACCCTGGAGAATGCACTGGCCAGGTTGGAAGAGTTCAAGACGCTTGTAAAACAGCCGGACGGTACTGCGATGGAAACCATAGGCTGTCTGGCATTCGGTTATCCCAACGATGAACTCGAGCCGGTGACCGTCTCTTCTTACAGGGTGCTGCTCGGCCGTAAGCTGATGTTCAGCGTGAAGCGTGGCGAGTACATCCGCGCGACCCATATTCCCAAGGCCGACATTTCAGCCATCGTGTCGAGCGTCAAATTCTATCGCAGACTGCACCCGAAAGAGAAATAAAGGTATCCCAGAACGCATGAAAAAAGCCGCGGCCCTTTCGGACTGCGGCTTTTTACATTGTCGACAATTAATTATGCCTCAGGAGTAACGACGGAGACATAGGATTTGTCATCGCGTTTCTTCTTGAAGGTCACGACGCCGTCTTTCAGTGCGAAAAGGGTGTGGTCTTTACCCATACCTACGTTCTCGCCCGGATAGTGGACAGTGCCCCTCTGGCGGACCAAGATGTTGCCAGCCTTGGCAACCTGGCCACCGAACAACTTAATACCTAAGCGTTTGCTCTGTGATTCACGGCCGTTCTTCGAACTACCTACACCTTTTTTGTGTGCCATACTCTTTAGTCCTTAAATTAATTATGCGATTGCAATTTCTTCGATCTGGATCTTGGTCAGGTACTGACGGTGACCGTTCTTCTTCTGATAGCCTTTGCGGCGTTTCTTCTTGAAGATGATAACCTTGTCGGCTTTGCAATGTTCCAGGACGGTGGTCTTGACATTGACACCCTTTACATAGGGAGCACCGACTTTGACCTTACCCTCGTTGTCGAGGAGGAGTACTTTGTCGAATTCGAGAGCGGAACCGACCTCGGCAGCCTGGCGGTTGACGAAAATCTGCTTGCCCGCTTCGACCTTGAACTGCTGTCCAGCAATATCTACGATTGCGTACATAAATAAATTTTGTTAAAATTTATAACCGTAAGCGGATACACTCAAGTATCTCTTAATCACTAGCTTAGCGGTTGTCTGTCAATATTTTGGGACTGCAAAGATAGTAACTTTTCCCTTCGGGGCAAAATTATTTTGCAGTCTTTCAACAGTTAAGCGTCGATATTGGCGTACTTCGCATTCTGCTCGATGAACTCGCGGCGCGGAGCCACGTCGTCGCCCATCAGCATCGAGAAGATCTTGTCGGCCTCGGCCGCATTCTCGATGTAAACCTTGCGCAGGATGCGGTTGGCGGGGTCCATCGTCGTGTCCCACAACTGCTCGGGATTCATCTCACCGAGACCTTTGTAGCGCTGGATCTTCAGGCCGGGAGCGCCAACTCCGCCCACCTCTTTGACGGCGGCGTCACGCTCTTCGTCGGTCCAGCAGTAGGTCTTGGTCTTTCCGCGTGCCACCAGGTAAAGCGGCGGGGTCGCGATATAGACGTATCCGTTGCGGATCAGGTCGGGCATATAGCGGAAGAAGAAGGTCAGGATCAGGGTGGCGATATGCGCACCGTCCACGTCGGCATCGGCCATGATGATGACCTTGTGGTAGCGGAGTTTGGAGAGGTTCAGCTGTTTTGCATCGTCTTCCGTGCCGACCGTCACGCCAAGGGCGGTGTAGATGTTGCGGATCTCTTCGCTTTCGAAGGCGCGGTGCTCCATGGCTTTCTCTACGTTGAGGATCTTACCGCGCAGCGGCAGGATGGCCTGGAAGTCGCGGTCGCGGCCCTGCTTGGCCGATCCGCCTGCGGAGTCACCCTCCACGAGGAAGAGTTCGCACTTTTCCGGGTTGTTGTCCGCGCAGTCGGCCAGTTTGCCGGGGAGTCCGCTGCCGGACATCACCGTCTTGCGCTGCACCAGTTCGCGGGCCTTGCGAGCGGCCTGGCGGGCCTGTGCGGCGAGGATCACCTTGTCAATGATGATCTTGGCGTCTTTCGGGTTCTCTTCCAGATACTGTTCGAGAACCTGGCTGACGGCCTGCTGCACGGCGCTGCGGACCTCCGTGTTGCCGAGTTTGGTCTTGGTCTGGCCTTCGAACTGCGGTTCGGCCACTTTGACGGAGATGACGGCGGTCAGGCCTTCCCGGAAGTCTTCCGGACTGATTTCCACCTTGGCCTTGGCCAGGAAACCGTTCTTTTCAGCATAGCTCTTGAGCGTGCTGGTCAGTCCGGCGCGGAAACCTACGAGGTGCGTACCGCCTTCGATGGTGTTGATATTGTTGACGTACGAGTGGATGTTCTCGTTGAAGTCCGTGTTGTACTGCATGGCCATCTCGATGGGGATAGTCTTGTTGGTCTCGAGGTAGATGGGCTGCTCGGTGAGGCGGCGGCGGTTGCTGTCGAGGTATTCGACGAACTCCTGCAGGCCTTTTTCGGAGTAGAAGACATCTTCCGGCTTGACCGTATGCTCGATTCCGTCTTCATCGTAGACGACTTTGTCTTCCCGGCGCAGGTCGCGGAGGGTCAGGCGGATGCCCTTATTGAGGTAAGCCAGTTCGCGGAGACGGTTGGCGAGGGTTTCGTAGTTGTAGATGCGGTTGGTTGCTGTGAAGATTTCAGGATCCGGATGAAAAGTGATGATGGTACCAGAGTCCTTGGCTTCGCCCACCACTTTCACATCATAGAGCGGTTTGCCCTTGGAATACTCCTGCACGAAGACTTTTCCTTCGCGGTGAATCTCGGCGCGGAGATGGTCGGAGAGGGCGTTGACGCAGGAGACGCCGACGCCGTGNNTGCAGGCCGCCGGAGACCTTGTAGCTGTCTTTGCTGAACTTACCGCCGGCATGGAGCACCGTGAGCACCACCTCCAGTGCGGAGCGTTTCTCTTTTTCGTGCATGCCGGTAGGAATACCGCGGCCGTTATCTTTGACAGTGATGGAATTGTCTTCGTTGATGGTGACCAGGATATCGTCGCAGAAACCTGCGAGCGCTTCGTCGATGGAGTTGTCCACAACCTCATAGACGAGGTGGTGGAGTCCGCGGTCGCTGATGTCGCCGATATACATGGACGGGCGTTTGCGGACGGCTTCGAGTCCTTCGAGGACCTGGATACTTTCGGCAGAATACTGGGCCTCTGCCGCATTCATTTCTCTTTCAGTCATTTCGATTCGAATAATAACTCACAAATATACACAAAAAAACCTTTCGTGCGCACACGCGCGCGCGAAAAACCACCAAAAAACGCAAAAAAACGGGGCTAGTAAAGCAGAATGCCGGCGATGGCAGAAAGCAGCAGCATCACGATTGCGTCCGCCTTGAACCAGACGGCCACGAAGACCACGGCGAAGATCACGATGGAGATCCAGTCCGTGAAGGTTTCCCGGTTGAGGAAGAGCAGGGCGGCCGCTCCGATCATACCGGTCGTCAGCGGACGGAGCCAGCCCACCACGCTCTCAACATAGCGGTTTTTGTGCAGGCGCTTGTAGAAGACGGCAATCAGGATCATCAACGTAAGCGGAGGAACACAGACCGCCAGCGTGGCCAGCATGCTGCCGAAAATGTTGCCCGTTACCACATAACCCACGTAGGTGGCGCTGTTGATGGCAATCGGCCCGGGAGTCATCTGCGAGATGGCCACGATGTCGGCGAACTGCTGCCCGGTGAGCCAGGCATGGCGGACAATCACTTCATTCTGCACCAGCGAGAGCATTGCGTAGCCGCCGCCGAAACCGAAGAATCCGATCTTCAGGAAGGAGAGGAAGAGCTGCAGATAGATCATTGCACGTTCCTCCGGTTTTTAACGAGCACCTCCACCACGCCGGCCACGATGCCTGCCAGAATCAGCCAGACGGGGGAGAAGCCGGTCTGCCAGATGAGCAACGCCACCGCCAGCGCCAGGAAGACCATAGGCCAGCGGAGCGGTTTGAGCATCCGGATGAAGGGCACGGCGATCAAGGCTACCACGGCGGGCCGTAACCCTTTGAAAGCGGCATCTACGTAACTGTTGTCGCGAAATCCGCCCAGGAATACCGCAATCAGCAGAATAATGGTGAAACAGGGGATGACGGTGCCCAGCACGGAGACCAGGGCACCGGTCCATCCCCGCATCTTGTAACCTACGAAGACGGCCGTATTCAACGCCACCGGCCCGGGAGCTGACTGGGCCAGTGAGAGTTGATTGTAGAAGTCTTCCCGTTCGAACCAGCGCTTGCGCTCCACCACCTCCCGTTCGATCATCGGCAGCATGGCATAGCCGCTACCGAAGGTAAAGGCGCCGATTTTGAAGAAACTCCAGAAGAGCCGCCAGAGCATCGCCGTTTACAGATATTTGTAGAACAGGGCGATCGATTCCATTCCCTTGCGGAACTGACTCAGCAGGTAGCTTTCGTTCGGGGAGTGGATGAGGTCGCGCTCCAGGCCGAATCCCATCAGGACCGGATCAGCCTTGAGAATCTTCTGGGCATCCGCAATCACGGTGATGGAACCGCCGCCGCGGCTCGGAACCGGCTCTACGCCGTACACTTCGCCGATTGCACGTGCAGCGGCCTTATAGGCCTTGGAAGACATGGGAAGGCCGAAACATCCGCCGCCGTGGATGTTCTTGACGGTAACCTTCACCCCCTTTGGGGCGATGGACATGAAGTATTTTGTGAAGAGTTTGGCAATCTTGTCCGCGCTCTGGTTCGGAACCAGGCGCATGGAGATCTTGGCGTGTGCGGTGGAAGGGATGATGGTCTTGGATCCTTCACCGATAAAACCGCCCCAGATGCCGTTCACGTCGAGGCACGGGCGAATACCGGTGCGCTCCAGCGTGGTGAAGCCCTTTTCGCCGGCTACGCCGTCAATTCCGAGGCTCTTTTTGTATTCCTCCATGTTGAACGGCGCGCGGCCGAGCATCCTGCGTTCTGCGCGGGTAAGATCCACGACGTCGTCGTAGAAGCCCGGAATGGTGATGCGGCCGTCCTTGTCGATCAGGGTGTCGATCATCTTGCAGAGGGCGTTGATGGGGTTGACGATGGCGCCGCCGTAGTGGCCGGAGTGAACGTCTTTGTTCGGCCCCGTGACGGAAACCTCCATGTACTGCATGCCGCGCATGCCGGTATTGATGGAAGGAATCTTGTCCGAGATCATCGTGGTATCGGAAATGAGAATCAAATCGCAGGCGAGTTTCTTGCGGTTGGCCTTCATCCAGGCTGCCAGGCTCGGGGAACCGATCTCCTCTTCGCCCTCGATCATGAATTTGATGTTGTGGCGGAGCTTCTTTTCGCGGACCAGGTATTCAAAGACCTTGATGTGCATGAAGTGCTGGCCCTTGTCATCGTTCGCGCCGCGGCCCCAGATGGCGCCGTCTTTAACGACCGGTTCGTAGGGTTTGGTCTTCCAGAGTTCAATGGGTTCTTCCGGCTGTACGTCATAGTGGCCGTAGACCATGATGGTCTGCGCCTTCGGATCGAACTTCTTCTCAGCGAAGACCACCGGATGGCCGGCCGTCTCGCAGACTTCCGCCGTGTCGACGCCGGCCGCCTTGAGCAGTTCTACGATCTTCTCCGCGCAGCGGTACATATCCTGCTTGTGAGCGGGGTTGGAGCTGACCGAGGGAATGCGAAGCTCCTGGAAGAGCTCGTCGAGAAAACGTTTTTCGTTCTTCTCGATGTATTGTTTCATTTCCATAAGGGTGTATGTTTTTGTTGCTGATTACGTGTAACAAACAAAGATAGCTATTTTTTTACTACCTTTGCAACCCCTATGGGAACACTTCCCGGATCAAAGAAATAAACCGTTAAATACCAATATGAAAGTATCGCAGAAAAAGGTTGATGAACAGAACCTTACCGTAACGATTGCCCTGGAAAGAGAGGATTGGGCAGAACCGCGTAAAAAGAAACTCAACGAATATCGCCGCACTGCCGACATCAAAGGCTTCCGCAAGGGAATGGCTCCGATGTCGCTCATCGAGCGCATCCACGGCGGACAGGCACTGGCAGAGGTGCTGAACACCCAGGTCAGCGAGCAGATCCAAAACTTCATCGAGAGCAAGAAACTCGACATTATCGGCGAGCCGCTTCCGAGCGAAAAAGAGGACAAGAACGACTGGGACAACCCCGATACTTTCAGCTTCAGCTTTGATATCGCCCTGGCTCCGAAGGTGGAATTCACCGTGTCCAAAGAGGATAAGATCCCTTACTATCAGGTCAATACCACCGCCAAGGCCCTGAAGGACTACAAGGCTTCGCTGCTCAAGCAGTACGGCACCCTCGAGACCGGCAAGACGGCCAAGGCAGAGGATTTCGTGATCGCCGACTTCGAATCCGGCGACCGCAAGGTGGAAGCCGCTTACGTGGCTGTCCGCAGCATTCAGGACGAGGAGATCAAGAAGGGCTTCATCGGTCTCAAGGCCGGTGACGTCCGCGATATCGACATCGTGAAGACCTTCGCCAACGAAACCGACCGCGCCGCCATGTTCAAGGTCAAGAAGGAAGAACTTTCCGAACTGCCCGCAGCGTGGAAGATGACCGTGAAGGAGATCAAAACCTTCGTGGATGCGAAACCCGTCCAGGCAACCTTCGACCAGATCTTCGGCAAGGACACCGTCAAGACGGAAGAGGAGTTCGACGCCAAGGTCAAGGAGCGCCTCGAGGCAGAATATGTGCAGGAGGGTGACTTCCGCTTCAGCACCGACGCCAAGGAGTACTTCATCAAGAAGACCGGCATCAAGCTTCCGGACGCCTTCATGAAACGCTGGATCTTCACGGCCAACGAGGGCAAGTTCACCAAGGAGCAGATCGAGCAGGAGTACGACCTCTTCGCCAAGGATTTCCGCTGGGATATGATCCGCAACAAGATCATCAAGGACCAGCAGCTCAAGATTTCCCGTGAGGATATGCTCGCAGAGGCCAAGAAGCTGGCCGCTTACCAGTTTGCGATGTACGGCATGAACTCGGTCCCAGAGGAGACGCTCACCCAGTTTGCGGAGCGCACCCTCGCCGACGAGCAGCAGGCCCGCCGCATCTTCGAGAAGGTGCAGGACGACCACGCGCTTGCCTTTATCCGCAAGACCGTGACCCTCGACACCAAGAAGGTCTCCATTGAAAAAATGCGTGAATTAACCGCCTAAACCATTATGAAATCCGAATTCGAAAAATTCGCCGTCGGTCACTGCGGCATCAGTTCCTCGACGCTCCACAGCCTCTCTTCCATCTATGCGGGTTATATCAACCCGACCATCGTGGAGGAGCGCAAGCTTAATGTAGCGCAGATGGATGTCTTCTCCCGCCTGATGGTGGACCGCATCATCTTCCTGGGCTGCCCCATCGACGATGACGTGGCCAACATCATCCAGGCGCAGCTGCTTTTCCTGGATTCGACCGGATCGGATTCGGATATCACGCTCTATATCAACTCGCCGGGCGGCGTGGTCTACGCCGGTCTGGGCATCTACGATACGATGCAGACCATCCGCTCCGACGTGAAGACCATCTGCACCGGCATGGCCGCGTCGATGGCTTCCATCCTCCTGGCCGCCGGCACGAAGGGCAAACGCTCAATGCTGCCGCACGCCCGCGTGATGATCCATCAGCCGATGGGCGGCGCGCAGGGCCAGGCTTCGGACATCGAGATTACCGCCCGCGAGATTCTCAAGCTGAAAGGGGAGCTGCACCAGATTCTGGCTGCGCATACCGGCAAGCCCATCGAACAGATCGCCCGCGACGCGGACCGCGATTTCTGGATGACCGCACCGGAGGCGAAGGCCTACGGAATGGTGGATGAGATCATAGCGCCCCGGAAGAAGTAATGGCCGGAAATCCGCACGACGAGACGCGCTGCAGTTTCTGCGGCCGCGCGCAGGACCAGGTGGAGTTGCTGATTACGATCGGCGACCAGGCCATCTGTTCGGACTGTATCCGCACCCTGAGCGATTATCTGGCCGGCGTGCAGGGAGATGTGCCGTCGAAACCGGAACGTCAAGAATCTTCCGGCGAGATGAAGCTTCTCAAACCCCGCGAGATTAAGGCTTTCCTGGACCAGTATGTAATCGGTCAGGACGAGGCCAAAAAGACGCTTGCCGTGGCGGTTTACAACCACTACAAGCGCATCAGCCGCAAGAAAGAAGACGACCTGATTGAAAAATCCAATATCCTGATGGTGGGTCCGACCGGCACCGGTAAAACCCTGCTGGCCAGGACAATCGCCCGGATGCTCAACGTCCCCTTCGCCATCGTGGATGCTACGGTGCTGACCGAAGCCGGTTACGTGGGCGAAGATGTGGAGAGCATTCTGACCCGCCTGCTGCAGGATGCCGACTACGACGTGGCCCGTGCGGAAAGAGGTATCGTCTTTATCGACGAGATAGATAAGATCGCCCGCAAGAGCGACAATCCCTCCATCACCCGCGACGTCTCCGGCGAAGGCGTGCAGCAGGCGCTGCTCAAGATCCTGGAAGGCAACGTGGTGAACGTGCCTCCGCAGGGCGGCCGCAAGCATCCGGAGCAGCGGATGATTGCCGTCAACACGGAGAATATCCTCTTTATCTGCGGCGGTGCCTTCGAGGGAATCGAGCGGCACATCTCGCAGCGGCTCAATATGCAGGTAATCGGTTTCGGCGCCCAGAAGGAGCGCGAGAAGGTGGACAAGAACAACCTGATCCAGTACGTGGCGCCGCAGGATCTGCGCTCCTACGGACTGATTCCGGAAATCATCGGACGCCTGCCGGTGGTCACCCACCTGGATCCGCTCGACCGCACCAGCCTGCTGGCCATCCTGACCGAACCGCGCAACGCGCTCATCAAGCAGTACAAGGAACTCTTCGCGATGGACGGCATCAAACTGGTCGTGCGCAAAGAGGTGCTGGAATTCATCGTCGATACGGCCATCTCCTTCAAACTCGGGGCGCGCGGTCTCCGTTCGCTTTGCGAGGCCATCATGAACGACGCCATGTTCGATGCTCCGACGAGCGGCCGTAAAACACTGATCCTCACCCTGGCCTATGCCAAGGAGAGGATCGGTAAGTATGCCGGAAAACTCGCCGGCGGAAAATAATCCGAATTACTTCAGGGAGTCGCCGTTCATCTCGATGAGGAACTGCGCGTTGTTGGTCGTCTTTTCCAGACGGCTCTTGAGGAATTCCATCGCCTCGATGGAGTTCATGTCCGCCAGGTAGTTACGCAGCAGCCAGATACGGTTGATGTACTCCGGATCGTAGAGCAGGTCGTCGCGGCGGGTGGAGCTCAAGGTGACGTCCACTGCCGGGAAGATGCGCTTGTTGGAGAGCTTGCGGTCGAGCTGGAGCTCGAGGTTGCCGGTACCCTTGAATTCCTCGAAAATCACGTCGTCCATCTTGGAACCGGTCTCGGTAAGGGCGGTGGCCAGAATGGTAAGCGAACCGCCGTGCTCGATCTTGCGGGCTGCACCGAAGAAACGCTTGGGTTTCTGCAGGGCGTTGGCGTCTACACCGCCGGAGAGGACTTTGCCTGATGCGGGCTGCACCGTATTGAAAGCGCGCGCGAGACGCGTGATGCTGTCGAGCAGAATCACCACGTCGTGACCGCACTCTACCAGGCGCTTTGCCTTTTCAAGTACCATATTGGAGACCTTCACATGGCGCTCGGCCGGCTCGTCGAAGGTCGATGCAATCACCTCTGCCTTCACGCTGCGCTCCATGTCGGTCACCTCTTCCGGACGCTCGTCAATCAGCAGCACGATCATGTAGACCTCCGGATGGTTGTCCGCGATGGCGTTAGCGATATCCTTGAGCAACACGGTTTTACCGGTCTTGGGCTGCGCCACGATCAAGCCGCGCTGGCCTTTGCCGATCGGGGTGAAGAGATCCACCACGCGGACCGAGATGTTGCTGTTGTGACCGTGGCCGGTGAGGTTGAATTTCTCTTCCGGGAAGAGCGGGGTGAGGAAGTCGAACGGAACGCGGTCGCGGATGGATTCCGGAGAGCGGCCGTTGATCAGGCGCACCTTGATGAGCGGGAAATACTTCTCGCCTTCGCGCGGAGGACGGATCTCGCCGAGGATCGTGTCGCCGGTCTTGAGGGCGTATGATTTGATCTGTGCCTGAGAGACATAGATGTCATCCGGGGAATTGAGGTAGTTATAGTCGGACGAACGCAGGAATCCGTAACCGTCGGGGACGATTTCCAGCACGCCGGTCGCTTCCACGGTGCCTTCGAATTCGAATCGGGGCTGTTTGGGCTGCTGGGGTTGCTGCGGCTGCGCGGGGCGCTGCTGGCCCTGCTGCTGACCGTTCTGGGGCTTGGGCTGATTCGGCTTCTGGCCCTGGTTCTGCTGCTTCTGCTCCGCGGGTTTCGATTCGGCCTTCGGCTCTTCCTTGGGATGCTCGAGCGGGAGTTCGGGATCTTTGCTGCCTTCCGCCTTGCGCGGTTTGCGGCCGCGTTTGGGTTTCTCGGACGTCTCCTGTGCAGGTGCCGGTTTTACCTCGGGTGCGGGCTTTTCGGCGGGAGCCTCTGCTGCAGGATTGTCTGCTTTGGGCGCCTCTTTCCTGGGGCGTCCGCGACGCTTTGCTGCGGGCTTTTCGGCGGTGGCTTCAGCCGGCTTTGCTTCCTGGGGCGTTTCAGCTGCGGGAGCTTTCTGGTCTGATTTCTTAGCCTGGGCTGCCGGGCCCTTGCGGCGCGGTCTCAGCTGAATCTTTTCGCTGGACTGGTTGGCCTGCTCATCCAGGATGGCATAGACCAGATCGGTTGCGTCGAGCGCCTCGGGCTTACGAATACTGTATCCCTTGGCGAGTGCCAGCAAGTCTTCACGACTTTTGGCTTCAAGTTCGTCTTTTGTAATCATAATGTGTGGAATAGAATGGGCCGCAGATGGGGCGGATCATCCTTTAGGTGTTGCAAAGGTAGATAGAAAAAAGCAATAATGCAAGAAAAGGGGCTAGTCCAATTCGCCCGCCTTTTCTTTTTTCTCGAGATCTTTCAGGGCACGGATGGCCTGCGGACAGAGAATCAGGATGACAATCACGTTGATCCAGGTGGTCAGCCCCACGCCGATATCGCCCATCTGCCAGACGACGTTGGCCTCCCGGACCGCCCCGAAAATCACGGCGGCCGCAATCAGCGCCCGGTAAATCCAGACGATGACCGTCTCCAGCTTCCAGCGGTGCCTGCCCCCGGTGGAGCAGAGGTACGCGATACTCGATTCCGCATAAAAATAGTAGGCCACGAGGGTCGTGAACACAAAGAAGAAGAGGGCGATCGAGACGAATGCCCCTCCGAATCCCTGGAACACCTTGTCCACGGCGGCTTGCGTAAATCCTACATAATTATTGCCGAGTTCGGGCGCGCCCGTCAGGATGGCTTCTCCGGATGGCGCGAATACGTTGAAGGTACCCGAACTGAGAATCATCAGGGCCGTGGCGGTACAGACCAGCAGGGTGTCGATATAGACGGAAAAGGCCTGGACCAGACCCTGCTTGGCCGGATGCGACACGTCTGCGCTGGCCGAAGCGATCGCGCCGCCGCCCTGGCCGGCTTCGTTGGAATACAGTCCCCGTTTGACACCGAATGCGATGGCGCTGCCCAGAATTCCTCCAAAGGCGGCGTTGGTTCCGAACGCGCTGGTGAAGATCAGGTTGAACATCCCCGGGATTGCCTTGTAGTTGATGGCGACGATAATCAGCGAGAAGAGGATGTAAAGCACCGCCATGATCGGCGTGACGACCGCCGCCACGCTGGCAATGCGCTTGATGCCGCCTGCCACGACCAGCAGGAGCAGCGTTGCGAGAATGATGCCGCCCGCCAGCGGAGGCAGGTGGAACGAGTTGAATGCGGCCGTGGCTGCGCCGTTTGCCTGTACCGTTACGCTCAGCAGGCCGTAGCCCAAAATCGTAAAGATGGCGAAGATGATGCCGAGCCAGCGCTGTTTCAAGCCGTTGTCGATATAGTTGGTCGGGCCGCCCCGCCAGCCGGAGTGGTGCGGGAACTTGTAAATCTGCGCGAGTGTCGACTCGACAAACGCCGTGGAAGCGCCGAAAAAGGCGATTACCCACATCCAGAAGATGGCGCCCGGACCGCCCATCGCGATGGCGGTGGCCACACCTACGATATTGCCGGTCCCTACGCGGCCCGAAAGGGCCATGCAGAAGGCCTGGAAAGAGGAGACGCCTTTCGTCCTGGTTTCGTCTTCTTCCGTAGAGGCACCGGAAACCTCCACAGGAACAGGTTCTTTCTTGCGCGAGAAGAGCAGCCTGACCATCAGTTTCAGGCGGCGGATCTGGACGAACCGGGTGCGAATCGTGAAATAGAGGCCGGCGGCAATCAGCAGGATGACCAGCGCGGGACTCCAGACGATATCGTTGACGGCGGAGACGATCTTCTCGAACATAGGCGGTTAATTATCCCAGTAACTGGAGGCTTTCTTGAACTTGAGGATGTCGGCCAGGGCGGCTGCCTTGGCTGCAAACCGGAAACTCCAGCTCTCCCACTGGCCGTTCGGGACCCAGGAGATGGACATCGTGAAGCAGTGCAGATCGTAGGTGGCGCTGACCTGCGTGGTGGACATCTTCATCTTGGTCAGGTCAAAGCCTGTGTTGAAGTTCATGTCGAGCGCCTTGGTGAGCCGCAGACTGCCCGAAAGCGAAACGGTCTGGGTGTGGTTGTCCTTCACCTGGAGCCGTTCGTTGGAATACTGGTACGACCGGGAGAAAGAGTAGTTGTAGCCGATACGCAGCGACCAGGGAATGTTCGGGTTCATATAGTAGCACCAGCCGCCCGGGATGTATTCGCCCGTAACCGGATGGTAGTAGATGAAGGCGTAGTCGCTGTTTCCTCCGTGGCTGTGACCCTCGTGGCCTTCATGGCCGGTTTCCGTGCCGCCTCCGTGGCCGTCGTTGCCTTTATAGTCGCCGCCTCCGGAAATCGAGTAGGAGAGGGAGGCCCCGGCGTTGGTAATTCTGGCCGGACGCCCCGTCTTGACGATATTGAACGTATTGATTACCTGACCTTTCTCATTGATGGCATAGGGGTTGAGGGACATGTTTCCGTTGACACCCAGCTTGCCGAATATGGTGGTGCTTCCGCTGATGGAGATGTTGGACATCTTCATCGAATCGGCCAGGAAATTATAGGAACCGCTGATGCCCAGCTGGTCCAGCAGTTTGATTTTCTTTACACCGCCATGCGTCGTGTCCCGGGCACTCTTGATCTTGGCTTCCAGGTTGTTGGCGAACGAGAAGGAGAGGGCGGCGGTACGGCCCTTGCCCGGGGGCGAGTAGAGCATTCCGGCGTAGCGGTTGTACTCCTCGGTCACCGTGGTGCCGTTGGCCTTGGTGTAGGTGAGGCTCGTGTATCCGTTGGCCGGCGTGCCCATCTCCGGCCGCCAGCTGAAACTGAACGAAGGGGTGATCATGTGCCTGATGGCCTGCACCTTGCTCTTGGTTCCGAAGTTGAAGGTACCGTAGAGGCGGGTGCTCATCGAGATGCCGGCGGAGAAGTTCTGCGTCACGCCGAAGGTGCTGAAGAGGTCGGAATAGCTGCTCACGACCCGGTCCAGGTCGGGATCGTAGACGCGCAGCTGCTCGCGGAAGAACCAGTTCATGCCGTAGGAGACCGACGGGGAGAACTGGAAGTAATTCAGCAGCGAGAAGGAGGGCAGGCCAATCTGGAAATTGTGGGTCATGCCGTTCTGCATCTTGTTCCAGAAATTCGGGTCATGAATCTCACTGAGCTTGAAGTTGATCTTGTTCTGGAGCGTGGTATTGTAGCTGAGCGAAATCTTCTCGTAAAAGCGTTCTTTCCCGACTCGGTTCTGGCGTTTGAAGGGATAGAAGCGGTTGACGTTGAAAGTGATGTTCGGGAAGGTGATGGCGTAGGAACTGTCGCGCGAACTCTGGCTGTGCAGGGCGTTGATGGAGACGCTCATTCCGCTCCAGGTCTTCGAATAGGAGATGGAAGACGAAGTCTGGTTCTGCAGGCTCTGGGTGATGCCGGTCGAATTGAACCGGTTGTTCGAAGGGCTGGAGAAGTTGACCGAAGCGCGGAACGAGGTTCCCGGATGGGCTTTGGAGTCCTGCGAGTGGGTCCAGTTTACGCCGAAGTTGCGGGATTCGTTGAAGCTCGGGGTGCCGCGTTCCCCCGTGATGTCGTCGGAGTAGTTGATGGAGAGCGAACCGTCGAATTTGTAGCGCAGTTTGTAGCGGGAACTCAGGCGCACGGCCCAGGAGCCGTAGGAATAAATGTCGCCGGTCAGGGCGATGTCGGCATAGTCGCCGATCACGAAGGAGTATCCCAAATCCTTGAGGTAGAGGCCGCGGGCGGTTTCGTCGCCGTACGAGGGTATCAGCAGGCCGCTGGCACGGTCCGGCCGTTCGGGCACGAATCCGAAGGGGAGGCCGATCGGCAGCGGGACGTCGCCCACCACGAGATAGGCCGGGCCGAACATCGTTTTCTGCTTGGGTTCGGTCATGATTTTGGCGGTGGTCATGCGCAGGTAGTAGTGCGGATGTTCCGCGTCGCAAACCGTGTATTTGCCGCCGGAGATATTGAAGGACTGGTCGGGCATCATCTTCAGGTCGTCACCCACCAGGGTGCCTTCCTGCTGCTTGGTGGCCATGTTCTTGATCTTTGCCTTCCGGGTGGTGAAGTTGTAATAGACCTCGTCCATCTGGTACTCGCCGCTGTGGTCTTTCATCACCGGTTTTCCGACCACCGAATCGACGGCGGCGTCGAACTGGCCCCGGGCGTAGACTACGTTGAGGTCCATGTTGTAGGCCATATAGTCGGCGGTGATGGCGATGTCGCCATAGTTGGCCGTGACGTTGCCGAAATAGTAGATGATGTTTTTCTCCAGATCCTCGATCACAGAGTCCCGGGCCGTGGTGAAGGCGGGACGCTCCAGGTTACCGGCCCGTGCTGCGGTGTCGGCGGCAGGCTGGATCCGGTCTATGGTGTCAGGCAATGCCTGCTTCGTCAGCAGCGTGTCCGGCTGCTGGGCGACTGCGGGAAGCAGCGTCAGCAGGAGAGCCGCGATGGAGAGGAAGAGGCGCTTTCTTGACATTTAACCAGAAATCCTTATATTTGCAAAGGGACAAATTTAGCATTTTTCCCCGAATACCTATATAATGCACCCCAAATTTCTTCCCAAGGTAGCGCTGGCCCTGATGCTGTCCGTCGTCTCGTTTGCGGCGGTCCGGGCCCAGGACAGTCCCGGTTTCACCCTGCGCACGGTGGTGATTGACGCCGGGCATGGCGGCCGCGATCCGGGTGCGGTCTACGGGAAGATCCGGGAGAAAGACATCACGCTCGACGTGGCGGTCCGGCTGGGCGAAAAGATCCGCAAGGCCTATCCGGATGTCAAGGTGATTTACACGCGCGACAAGGATTTTTACGTTCCGCTGCACGAGCGCGGCAAAATCGCAAACCGCAACAAGGCGGACCTCTTTATCTCCATCCATGTCAATTCCGTCCCCAACAACCGGGCGCATGGAACGGAGACCTTCCTGATGGGTACGGCCAACAGCCGCTCCAACATGGAGGTCTGCAAACGGGAAAACTCCGTGATTCTGCTCGAGGAGGACTATACCACCACCTACGCAGGATACAATCCCAAGGAGCCGGAATCCTTTATCTTCTTCAATATGATGCAGAATGCCCAGTTGGAGCAGAGCGTCCGGATGGCGGAACTGGTCGAACAGCAGTTCGCCCGCGGCCCCATCACGCCCAGCCGCGGCATCAAGCAGGCGGGACTTCTGGTGCTCTGGCGGACGACGATGCCCGCGGTGCTCGTGGAGATCGGATTCCTCTCCAACCAGAAAGACCGCGAGCAGCTGACCGACCGGGATGCGCGCGGAAAGATTGCGGACTGCATCTTCCGGGC
This sequence comes from Bacteroidales bacterium UBA1199, assembly GCA_002309795.1. The sequence continues at coordinate 44,512 of DBXZ01000027.1, read as the reverse complement.
GTTTGCGGCCTTCAAGAAGGAGTTCGACCGCGAACCGGAACGGCCGGAAGAACCGGATACTGTTGCTGCGCCGGCTCCCGTGGCTGCGCCGGATTCCGTTGCCTCACCGGACTCCGCTTTTGCACCGGATTCCGTTGCTTCGCCCACCGTCGTGCCGGTAACCGATACGCTTTTCCGGATTCAGGTCTTTTCGCTGTCGCGCCAACTGGCTCCAGAAGCGCCCGAATTCCAGGGGGAGAAGGTGGATTGCCTGAAGGTGGGGGAGGCCTACAAATATTGTATCGGTTTTTACAAAACCCGATTCGAGGCGGCCGGGGCGCTGTCCGGCTTAAAATCCAAATTTCCCGGCGCTTTTTTAATAAGGGTTGCACCCGACGGTTCGGTTGTCCGATAATGTTGAAAAAGAATCATGGCTGGAGTGTGCTGGGGTGCGTGAGTTGGCGCGTAATAGGCTGTAAATCAGTACTAAAAAAGTTTTTAACATTTTTTTTGTGCTGATATTTAGGCAGTTGTATTTTTCTTGAAAAAAACAATAGCAAAAACATTTTTTTATCACATTTTTTTCACCCAATTTTGTCATCTCGAAAAACGGATAATATGGGTGTGCAAAAACACGAAAATGTGTGGAAAAAGTGCCAGGAGGTAATCAGGGACAATATCCCTGTTTCTGCGTACAGCACATGGTTCGCCCCGATCCGTTCCGTCTCCCTTGACAACAACATTCTCACCATCGAAGTCCAGTCGGATTACGTCCGCGAACACATCGAGGCGAACTTCCTGGATCTGTTGAGCAAAGTGCTGCACCGAATCATCGGTCCGGATGCCCGCCTGCGCTACAAGGTCCGGATTGCGGATACCTTCTTCACGGAGAATCAGCGTCCCGCTTCGCGGATCCGCAACGTGGATATTCCCGCACCGGATGTGGCGGCCAGCTATGAAGGCAGCCCCTATCTGATTCCGGGCATCAAGCGGCTCAACATCGATCCGCACCTCAATCCGCAGTACACGATGGAAAACTTCATCGAGGGCGAATGCAACCGCCTGGCCCGTTCGGCCGGTCTGAGCATTGCGCGTACCCCGGGACGGAACGCCTTCAATCCGCTTTTCATCTATGCCGGACCCGGACTGGGCAAGACCCATCTCGCCCAGGCGATCGGCATTGCCGTCAAGGAACACTATCCTGAGAAAGTGGTGCTCTACGTGAACGCCAACACTTTCCAGAACCAGTATATGAACGCCGCCTGCACGGCCAAGAACAACAACAATTCCAACGAGGTGTCGGATTTTCTCCGTTACTACCAGCTGGTGGACGTGCTGATTCTGGACGACGTGCAGGAGTTCGCAGACAAGAAGGGTACGCAGGGCGCATTCTTCCACATTTTCAACTACTTGCACCAGTGCGGCAAGCAGCTGATCCTGACCTCCGACCGCCCGCCGGTGGAACTCCAGGGACTCGACCAGCGCCTGCTCTCCCGCTTCAAGTGGGGTCTTTCGGCAGAACTGCTGCCGCCTTCCTACGAGACGCGGCTCGCCATCCTGCGCGCCAAGAGCCAGGCGGAGAGCGTGGATGTACCGGAAGAGGTGCTGGAATACGTGGCCCGCAACGTCAAGACCAACATCCGCGAACTCGAGGGAACCCTCTTCTCGCTGATTGCCAACGCCACCTTCACCAAGAAGGAGTTGACGCTGCGACTGGCGGAGAACCTGGTGGACAAGATTGTCAGCGAACACAAGGTGGAGATCTCCGTGAACCGCATCCAGAGCGCGGTCTGCAGCTACTTCAACATCACCACCGACCAGTTCCTCTCCAAGACGCGCAAGCGCGAAATCGTGCAGGCGCGCCAGATTGCAATGTACCTGAGCCGCAGCCTCACCAAGACTTCGCTCTCCTCGATCGGTACGCAGCTGGGCGGCAAGGACCACGCCACGGTGCTCCACGCCTGCAACACGGTCTGCGACCTGATGGACACGGACCGCTCGTTCCGGGGGTATGTCACCGATATCGAAAAGCAACTGACTTCCGCCGAGTAACGCTCGGCGTTTTTTTTACAGCCTTATGGATACCAAGAGAGTTTTGTCCTTTTTCCAGGAAATCACCCGCATTCCGCGTGAATCGGGCCACGAAGAACAGATTATCGCCTACCTGCAGCAGTATGCGGCCGCGCGCCGGCTCGAATGTAAGACCGACAAGGCCGGTAATGTGCTGATTATTAAGGAAGCGACTCCCGGTTATGAGGATCGCCCGACCGTCGTGCTCCAGAGCCATTCCGACATGGTCTGCGAAAAGAACGAAGGCGTCGTCCATGATTTTTCCAAAGATCCCATCCGTTATGAAATCCGTGACGGCTGGATGATTGCGCCCGATACGACCCTCGGCGCAGACGACGGAATCGGTATCGCCGCCCAGCTGGCGCTGATGGACGACGACTCCATCCCCCACGGACGGATCGAATCGCTCTTTACCGTATCCGAAGAGACCGGCCTGGACGGTGCCATGGCCCTGAAGAAAGGGTTCTTCACCGGCAAGATCCTGCTGAACCTCGACGACGAGGACGAAGGCGAACTCTGCGTGGGTTGCGCCGGCGGCGTGGATACGACCGCACTCTTCCATTATAAGACCAAAGCGCTGCCCGCTTCGCACGTCATCACCCGTTTCGGGGTGAAGGGCGGAATCGGCGGCCACAGCGGCGACGATATCGACAAGGGCCGCGCCAATGCGCTGCAGCTGCTTGCCCGCTTCCTGCAGGAGGCGCTGCACTACAAGATCGACCTCTGCGAGATTGCCGGCGGCAACAAGCGCAACGCGATTGCCCGCGAGGCCAGCGCCGTGGTGGCGATTCCCGCCCGCAGTGAAAACGATGTGATCGCACTTTTCAACCGGTTTGTCAAAGAGATTGAATCTGAATACCATACGACCGATCCCGATGTCACCGGATTTGCAGAACCGCTGCCCGCCCGCAAAGAGGCGATCGATACGGCGACTTCCCGCCGCCTGATTCTCGCCCTCGCATCTGCACCGCACGGTGTCCTGGCCATGAGCGGCGACATCAAGGGACTGGTGGAGACCTCCTCCAACCTGGCATCCATCAAGATGCTGCCGGGTGGCCGCATCCGCGTTGGAAGCTCGCAGCGCAGTGCCATCAACTCCGCGCGCAAGGCCGCCGGCGCCAAATTTGAAGCCGTCTTCGAACTGGCTGGCGCACAGGTTACCCACGAATCGGAGTATCCCGGCTGGAAGCCCAACATGGACTCCCATATCAAGGATGTCTGCGTAGCGGCATACCGCCGTCTCTTCCGCAAAGACCCGGTGGTCCGCGCCATCCATGCCGGACTGGAGTGCGGTCTGTTCCTGGAGCAGTATCCCGACCTGGACATGATCTCCTTCGGCCCTACGCTTCGCGGTGTTCACGCCCCCGGCGAGCGGCTCGATCTGGCTTCCCTCGATAAATTCTGGGCCTTCCTCCTGGAGGTTCTCAAAAGCGTCAAGTAAGTCATGCGCAATATCGCTCCTTCGATTCTTTCAGCCGATTTCGGCCACCTGGAACGCGATGTCCGGATGGTCAACGAAAGTGCTGCAGGCTGGATACATCTGGATATCATGGACGGCACCTTCGTGCCGAACATCTCGTTCGGTCTGCCGGTCAGCGCCGCCATCGCCAAGGTGGCGGAAAAACCGATGGACGCCCACCTGATGATCGTTCATCCGGAGAAGTATGTAGAGCGTTTCGCAGCGCTGGGCATCCAGTTCATTTCCGTGCACATCGAGGCCTGCGAAGACCTCCCGGCCACCCTGGAGCTGATTCATTCTGCCGGGGCCAAAGCGGGAATCGCCATCAATCCGGAGACCGATGAGGCGTTGCTGGCACCCTACCTGAAGGCCGCGGATTTCATTCTCGTGATGTCCGTCCACCCGGGCTTCAGCGGACAGTCTTTCATCGAAGGTTCCGTGGAGAAGGTGGCACGTGTCCGCAAGATGATTGCGGAGGCCGGCGCCAAGTGCTTCATCCAGGTAGACGGTGGCGTGGGAATGAAGAATATCACCGAACTGGAAGCAGCCGGCGCCACGGTTTTCGTGGCCGGAAACGCAGCCTTCAAGGCGGCCGATCCCAGGGCAGCCATCGCCGAACTGGCCGGGGTATAAATCCTAAAAGAGATAACTGATCTCCTTGAAGGCGAATTCAAGGAGTGCGCCGTTGCGCCGTTCAACGACCAGCAATCCGCTGGGCGTGAGACCGGTAATGCGCCCTTCGAACCGTTCGCCCTCTACCGGACGGGTGGTGGGAAGCAGGGGATCAGCGCTGCGGCGGTCAAGATACTCGTGCCATTCGCCCCTCTGAAACAGCCGCTCAAGATAATCTTTGCGGAGGGCGGCACGTCCCGCTTCGCTGCCGACCTGGGCGAAACGGCGATCGAGGGCGGCCAGGAGCCGGGGCAATTCCCTCTTGATGTCGCGCTCGCGGCCGGTCAGCAGGACCATCGAAGTTGCGTTCGGGGCCTCTCCGAAACTGCGCTGGTTGACGTTGAGCCCGATGCCTACCACGCTGTCTGCCAATTTGTCAGCGGTGAGCGAATGCTCCAGCAGCATCCCGCAGATTTTCTTGCCGCCTGCAATGATGTCGTTGGGCCATTTGATGAAGGAGTCCAATCCTTCTCCGGCAAGATAATCGCTCACGCCGAGCGCTGCGGCTTCAGAGAGCGAAAACTGCGCTGCAGCTGCCAGGGAGGCGGGTTTCCAAAGAATGGAGAAGGTGAGATTCTCCCCGCTCCGGCTTTCCCACCGGTTGCCCCGCTGCCCTTTTCCGGCACTTTGCCAGAGGGCTGCGAAGACCGTGCCGTCAGGCAGTTCGCCCCTGGCGGCGGCCAGCTGGGTATTGGTCGAATCGACTTCGTCGAACCATCGGATGCGATCGGTTTCTGCCATTGTCAGTCCCTTTGCAGTTTGGCTGAAAATTTGTATTATCTTTGCCTTGCGAAATTAGCTATTATTGTGTGATTGATGAACAAAAAAGTGAATGAAGAAGTAAAGATCATCGCCGGTGCGATGCTCGAAAAGAAAGCCAAGGATGTCATCTCCCTGGATCTCCGCAAGATCGGAACGGCCGTCGCAGACTGGTTTGTAATCTGCAACGCCGACTCCTCCACCCAGGTCCAGGCCATCGCAGATGCCGTTGAGGAGGCGATGGACACCGCCGGCCACCGGGTGGTCCGCCAGCAGGGCCGCGAGAACGCTTTCTGGATTATCCTCGACTACACCGATACCGTAGTACATATTTTCAAGACCGACCAGCGCCTCTTCTACCGGCTGGAAGACCTCTGGGCAGACGCGGTCAAGACAGAATACACTGACGAACAATGAGCAAGTCTCCCAAGAATAAGAAAAAGACTGGCGCAGGACGCGCTCCGGGCTGGCTGAACTGGTTTTATATCCTGCTGATAGGCGGCCTGGTCTATATGATGTTCACTCCCGGGACCAGAGGCCCCGTGAAAAAAGAGTGGCTGGATGTCAAGACGCAGATCCTCCCCGAAGGCTACGTAGACAAGATCGTCTACGTCCGCAACCAGCGTCGCGGCGAGATTCACCTGAACTCCGCCGGCGTGGAACGCTACAAGGACCAGTTTACCGGATCGATTCCGAAAGCGGGTCCTCACTTCTATTTCCTCGTGACCGAAAACTTCGATGCCGAGACGGAATTCGAAGCCATCCGGAATACCTTGCCGGAGGCCCGGCAGTACCGGATCGTGGTTGACGAGCATATCAACTATTGGGGCAAAGTCCTTGACTGGCTGCTCTTCCCGCTGATCCTGATTGTCATGTGGCTGATTATGTTCCGTCCGATGCGCAACATGGGCGGCGGCGGTGGCGGTGGCGGCCTCGGCGGCGTCTTCAACGTGGGCAAGTCCCAGGCCAAGATGTACGACAAGAGCGGCGCCCAGAAGGTGACCTTCAAGGACGTGGCCGGTCTGGAAGAGGCTAAGGTGGAGGTCAAGGAGATCGTGGATTTCCTCAAAAATCCCAAGAAGTATACCGCACTGGGCGGCAAGATTCCCAAGGGCGCGTTGCTGGTAGGCCCTCCGGGTACCGGTAAAACCCTGCTGGCCAAAGCAGTGGCGGGCGAGGCCAACGTGCCTTTCTTCTCCATTTCCGGTTCGGACTTCGTGGAGATGTTCGTGGGTGTGGGTGCATCCCGCGTGCGCGACCTCTTCCGACAGGCCAAGGAGAAGGCGCCGTGCATCGTCTTTATCGACGAGATCGACGCCGTGGGCCGTGCCCGCAGCAAGAATGCCGGATTTACCTCCAACGACGAGCGCGAGAATACCCTGAACCAGCTGCTGACCGAGATGGACGGTTTCGGTTCCAATTCCGGCGTCATCATCCTGGCTGCCACCAACCGTGCCGATATCCTGGACCGCGCGCTGATGCGTGCCGGCCGGTTCGACCGTCAGATTCATGTGGAACTCCCTGAACTCAAGGAGCGTTACGATATTTTCAAGGTGCACCTGCGCGGTCTCAAGCTGGTAGACGGCTTCCAGATTGACTTCCTGGCCAAGCAGACTCCCGGTTTTTCCGGTGCCGATATCGCCAATGTCTGCAACGAGGCTGCCCTGATTGCCGCCCGTCACGACAAACCTGCAATCGACAAACAGGACTTCCTGGATGCAATAGACCGCATCGTAGGCGGTCTTGAACGCAAGAGCAAGATTATCACGCCGGAAGAGAAGCGCACCATCGCCCATCATGAGGCGGGCCACGCTACGGTAAGCTGGCTGCTGCCGCACGCCAATCCGCTCCTCAAGGTGACCATTATCCCGCGCGGACAGGCGCTGGGCGCTGCCTGGTACCTGCCTGAAGAGCGCCAGCTCCATACGGAAGACCAGATCAAAGACGAAATGGCTGCCACCATCGGCGGCCGCGTGGCCGAGGAGCTGGTGAACGGTGTCGTCTCCACCGGCGCGCTCAACGACCTCGAGAAACTGACCCGCCAGGCCTATTCCATGGTCTCCTTCTTCGGCATGAGCGAGAAGGTGGGCAACGTCTCCTTCTACGACTCCACGGGACGCAGCGAAATGTCGCTGACGCGTCCCTACAGCGAAAAGACGGCTGAAGTTATCGACGCCGAGGCGCGCAAGCTGATTGACGAAGCGCACGAAACCGCCCGCCGCGTACTCACCGAAAACCGCGAAGGATTCGAACAGCTCGCACAGATGCTGCTCGAGCGCGAGGTGATCTTCTCGGAAGACCTCGAAAAGATTTTCGGCCCCCGAAAGGGCGGGAAAGATCCCAACCAACTGCTGAAAGATGAAGGAGTTGCCTAAACGGATACTCAGCGGAATCGTCATCCTGGTGCTGACGGCGGCCGGTGTTCTGATCAACCGGTACCTGTATGTTGCCTTCATAGCGGCCGTGACCGTGCTCTGCACCATCGAGTATTACCGAATGGCGGTAGACCGTCGCCTGGTCAAGGAGATGATCTGTATCATCCTGGCGGAGGTGACGGCTCTTTCGTTTTTCCTGATCGAGAGTTTGACGCCTTTGCTGGTGGCGGCGGTGCTGGTGGCCGTTTCGCTGGTGCTGCTGATTGTCGACAGCACCCGCAAACCGGATTTCAACGTGCATCTTTTCTTCCCGCTGCTCTATATTCTGATGCCGATATTGATCTCATTCGCAATGATCAATGGGGTGGATGGAGCTTATACCTGGGCGTTTATCGTCCCTGTGATTTCCATTACATGGGTTGCCGATATCGGTGCATACGCAATCGGATCGGCGTTCGGACAGCGCCCCGACAGCCGGAAACTCTGCCCGGCGCTCTCGCCCAAAAAATCCTGGGCCGGTGTCGGCGGAGCCGTTCTTTTTGCCCTTGTTTTTGCTTTGATCGGCTGGTTGGTTTACAACTGGATGGGTATTCAGGTAATGACGGTCCCCGGCTGGCTGGGACTTGCCCTGGTGCTCTCCGTGGCCGGAGTATTCGGCGATCTATTCGAATCGCTGATCAAGCGTCACTTCGGCGTGAAGGATTCCAGTAATTTCATTCCCGGACACGGCGGCGTTCTGGACCGTTTCGACGACCTGTTCTTCGCCTTTCCGGCCGCTGCACTCTATCTAGCCTGCCTAGGCGTTCTCGCATGAGCCGCATCAGAATCCATAAAGAAGGTTACGGCGTCATCTGCATCAACGCCTTGCTCTGGCTGGCGGTGGCGGCGTTGTTCTTTATTTTCTGCAGCAATATGACGGTGAACATCATCGTGGCTGTCGTCAGCCTCGGGTTCGCCGTCTTCATGCTTCGCTTTTTCCGGGTCCCCAGCCGCGAGCCGGTGCACGGGGAGCACTTGATCGTGGCCCCCGGCGACGGGCGCGTGGTGGATATCCGCGAGGTGCGTGAAGACGAGTTCTTCCACAGCAAATGCATCCGCATCTCCATTTTCCTCTCCGTTTTCAACGTGCACGTCACCTGGGCACCCGTGAGCGGAAAGGTGACCTATTACAATTATCATGCGGGCCGTTACCTGATTGCCTTCCATCCCAAGGCTTCCGAAAAGAATGAGCGCACTTCGATCGGCATCCATGCTGATTGCGGCAAGATGCTGATGTTCAGGCAGATTGCCGGCATCCTGGCGCGTCGCATCGTCTGCTACGCGCGCGAAGGCGAACGGGTGGAGCAGTCCGAGCAGGCCGGGTTTATCAAATTCGGGTCGCGCATCGACCTTTTCCTGCCGCTCGACACTGAACTGCTCGTCAAGAAGGGCGATGCAGTCTATGGTCAGGAGACCGTGCTGGCCCGATTCAATACAGAATCTTAAAGGTTTTACGATATGAAACGTTTCATCTTTGCGCTGGCTGTTTCAGCCCTGGCACTTGCTGCCTGCGGGGGAGAAGACAATCCGCCCAAGAAGGAGATGCAGCCCCTCGAGGATATTGTCCTGACGCAGGAAGAGGCCGCTGTTCAATCCTGCGAGAATGTGTTTGCTCTCCGGATCTTCCGGGAGATTGCCGCCCTGGAACAGGATAAAAACCTGATGATTTCCCCTTTCAGTGCGTCGCTCTGCCTCTCGCTGGCCGCTTCGGGTGCCGGCGGAGAGACCTTCACCCAGATGGCCTCCACGCTGGGCTTTGACGGCTTCAGCGCCCATCAGATAGGCAGTTACTACAAAGCCATGTGCAAGGGACTCTATGCCGTCGATACGACGACCCGGGTTTCGATTGCCAACGCCATCTGGCCGGCCATGGATTTTCCGTTGAAGACGGCCTACGCCGATTTTGTCCGCAACTGCTACTCCGCCGAGGTGGAGAACCTGAATTTCGCCACGGAAGCGGCGGTCAATACCGTCAACGGCTGGGCTTTCAAGAATACCAACGGGATGATCCCCAAACTGATGGACGAGCCCGATCCGTCGATTCGTCTGATGCTCGCCAATGCACTCTATTTCAACGGAAAATGGGCTGGCGGCAAGATGGATTCCCAGGAGAAGCCGTTCGTCAGTTTCGCCGGTACGAAGGCCAATGCCAAGTTTCTGGGCAGCACCCGGGAGATGAGGTGGTACGCCGGTCAGGGTTTTACCGTCTGCAGCGTTCCGTACGGCAACGGCGCATACCGGATGGTCATCTTCCTGCCCGATGAGGGTAAGTCGCTTTCTTCGCTGGTTGCATCCCTGACCCCGGACGTATGGAACCAGACCATGCAGGGGCTTCGCGACTGTGAAGTCATCTTCTCGATGCCGGTTTTCAAGAGTGAATACGCGATGAGCAAAATCTTCAAGAATACGCTCGTAGCGATGGGAATGCCGCTTGCCTTCAGCGGCGCAGCCGATTTCTCCGGTATTTCCGACGAACGTGTTTACGTAGACGAAATTATCCAGAAGACCGCCATCGACGTGAGCGAAACCGGAACCGAGGCGGCGGCCGTCACGGCTATGTACATGAAGACCACTTCCGTCGGCAATCCGGAGCCGCCCAAGGTCTTCACGGCCGACCATCCCTTCGCTTATGCAATCGTGGAACACACCTTCAACACCATTCTCTTCATAGGTATCCACGGCGAATAAACCGATACAGGCAAAAAGAGAAAGCCGGCCCCGCGGGACCGGCTTTTTTTGACGCGTCTTAATTTGTATTAAGCCTGCTCGATGGCACCCATCGGGCAAACGCCTGCGCAGGTACCGCAGTCGGCGCAGAGGTTCGGGTCGATCTTGTAGATGTCACCGGCGCTGATAGCTCCGACGGGGCATTCGTTGATGCAGGTACCGCAAGCAACGCAGTTGTCAGTAATTTTGTAAGCCATGGTTTATTTGTTTTAAAAGTACGGCCCGACCGGCGGCCGAGCCGTACTGCAAAGATGCATCTTTTCTGATTAGTAACCAAAAATATCTTCGAGCTTCACGCGGCTGATGGGACCGTACTGCTGCAGGGCCTTGAGGTCCATGTCGCTGGTGCGGCCTACGATACCGATGCTGTAGGACTTGCCTTTCACATACTCCTGCTGGAATTTCACCACATCGTCAAGCGTGAGAGCGGGGACTTTCTCGTAGATGACCTTGTTGAGATCATAGTCGAGGCCGCGCTTCTGGGCGTTGAGGTAAGAGGTCAGCACGCGGCTGCGAACGGTACGCGCCGTGCGGAGGTTGGAAATCAGAGACTCCTTGGCAATGTTGAATGCGTGCTCGGAAACCGGCATTTCGTTGATGATCTCGTCGAATGCCTTGAGTGCGTCAATCAGCTTATCGTTCTGCGTGCCGATCGAGAAGGTGAAGAGTGACGGGTGATCCAGGTCGCCCGGGATAGAGTAGTTGGCACGTGCGCTGTAGGCCAGACCGCGTGCCTCGCGGATCTCCTGGAACACGATACCGTTCATGCCGCCGCCGAAGTACTCGTTGTAGAGGGTGATGATCGGAGCGGTCTCCTCGTTGAACGGAAGGTTGGTGTTGCTATAACCCACCAGGTTGAGCTGGTTGGCATCATACTGCGAGAGGACGATGTTCGGCTTATCGGTCGGGAGATACTGGAACGGGTTGCCCTTGACCACGGGATTCAGCTGTTCGGGAACGTTGTGGATGCGGTTGATGGCCTCGACAATCGCGTTCTCAGCGAGCGGGCCGTAGTAAAGGACCTCGTGCTCGTTGTCAAAGAGGTGGTGGACCTTTTCTAGCAGCGCCTCGTCGGAGAGTTTCATCAGTTCTGCCGAAGGAATGACGTTGGTCATCGGGTTCTTTGCTCCGTAGAGGGCATAGGCGGATATGCGCGAGGAGTTGCTGCGCTGGTCGAGTTTCGCGTTGCGGCGCTCGTAGAGCGTATTGAACTTGAGCATCTGGAGCGCTTCCGGGTTGGCCTTGGCGTTGGCAATCACCTTCTCGAGCAGCTGCATAGCCTCTTCCATATTCTCTGACAGGCCGCTGAGCGATACGTAGGTGCGTTCGCCGGTGCAGCTGACGCTCATGGTGCAGGCCATCCGGTAGAAGGCTTTCTGGACCTCTTCCGGCGTCATGTCGTCGGTGCCGAGATAGCTGAGGTAGTTGACGGCGAAAGGCATTACCTTGTCTGCGTAGCTGCCGGTCTCGAAGAGATACTGGAGCTCGAAGATGCCGTTGGCCTCGTTCTTCTTGTAGAGAACGGGGATGTCGCTCTTGGCGGTTGCAATCGACATATCCTTGCTGTAGTCAACGAACACCGGTTCGATGGGCTTGACAGCGGCAGCGGAAGCCTGGATGTCGCGGAGGAACTGGCTGGAAGCGTCACGGTTCATCATGATCGGGGTGATGGCCGGCTTCGCAATCCGGACGTCGTTCGGGTCACGCTTCTCCAGCTTGTTGATCTGAACGTAGTTGTCTTTGAAGTGCTCGTTGGCGAAAGCCACAACCTGTTCCTTGGTGATCTTCGAGAGTTCCTCGATTTCATTGACCACGTCTTTCCAGGGGATATCCATGATGAAGCTGTTGACTTCGGCGCGGACCATATAGCGGGAGCTTTCAATCATCCGCATGTACATCAGCTTCTGGTTGTTGATGATGGCGGTGAGCAGGTCGTCGTCGAATTCGCCCTTCTTGACCTTCTCAATCTCGGCCAGGGCGATGTTCTTGACCTCTTCGAGGCTCTGGCCCTGGAGAGGCTCAGCCGATACGAGGAATGCGGAGTAGTCAGCCAGACCCTGGTTGCCGGCATACATGGAGAGAACCTTCTGCTGCTGGTTCACGTCGAGGTCGATCAGGCCGGCCTTGCCGTTGGAGAGAATACCGGAGATCAGGTCGAGGTATTTGGTCTCGGGGCTGTTGGCACCCGGGAAGCGCCATGCGAGCATGATGCTGGGAGATTCAAGGCCGAGGACCTCTTTCACGATCGGTTCGGTGATGGGATCTTCGGGTTCGAATTCCATCTTCTTCAGATTCTTGTTGGGTTTCAGCTTGCCGAAGTACTTGTCGATTACCTTGATAGCCTGTTTGGGGTTGAAGTCACCTGCAAGGCAGACGGCCATGTTGTTGGGCACGTACCATTCGTCATGATACTTCTTGACGTTGGTGATGGAGGGGTTCTTGAGGTGATCGCCCCAACCGATTACCGGGGTGTGGTACGGGTGCTTCGGGAAGAGGGCTGCGAACAGCGCCTCGTACATCTTCTCCTGGTCCATCACGGCGTACATGTTGTACTCTTCGTAGATGGTCTCCAGTTCTGTGTGGAAGCCGCGGAGAACACAGTTCTCGAAGCGGTCGGCCTGGATCTTCGCCCAGTTCTCGAGTTGGTTGGAGGGAATGTTTTCCGTGTAGCAGGTCACGTCGTTGCTGGTGTAAGCATTGGTGCCGCGGCCGCCGATTGCGGACATCGCCTTGTCGTACTCGTTGGGGATGAAGATCTTGGAAGCCTCATACGAGATGGAGTCGATCTGGTGATAGAGGGCCTTGCGCTCAGCGGGATCGGTGGTCTGGCGATAGACCTCGAACAGGGCCTCGATTTCGTTGAGCATGGGTTCTTCCTTCTCGTAGTCCTGGGTTCCGAGTTGTTTCGTGCCCTTGAACATCAGGTGCTCGAAGTAGTGAGCCAGACCGGTGGTCTCCTGCGGGTCGTTCTTGCTGCCAACCTTGACGGCGACATGTGCGTCGATTCTCGGCTCGTCTTTGTTGACGATCATGTAGACCTTCAGGCCGTTGTCGAGGGTGTAGATGCGGGCCCCGGTGGGGTCGCCCTTCACCGTCTCATAGCTGTAGCGGCTGCAGGAAGCAGCCAGCACGGTCAGTGTGACCATCAGGATGATTTGGGAAAATCTTTTCATTTTTGTTTGTTTTTATAGTTGGTTGATTGGATTCTGGTACAAAAATAGAAAACAGATTCTAATGAATAAAACTTATCTTTGTAATTCTTATTAGAATTAGACTGAAAAAGAATGGCAAAGGTTGCACGGATCCTTCTAGTTTCTCTTATGCTGCTCTCCGGCGCGCATCTTTACGCCGAAGACCCCCGCTGGTATCCGGAAGAGAAGGTGCTTTCGTTCGAAGGGGGCAAGGTCTTCGATTTCGGGGATATCCTGCTCTCGGACGGCCCCGTCAAGTGCTCCTTTACCTTTAAAAACATTGCAGATTTTCCGGTCACGATCAACAATGTCATCTCGTCCTGCGGCTGCACCTCGCCCGTCTGGCCACGGAAACCCGTCGCTCCCGGCGAGCACGCCACGATTTCCGTGACCTTCTCCAACGACCAGGGCCCCTTCCCGTTCGACAAGACGCTCACGGTCTACGTCTCCAGCCTGCAGCGGCCTGTGTTGCTGCACGTGCGGGGCGTCAGCCATGAAAGGGAGAAGAGCCTGGGAGAACGCTTCCCGGAACATCTGGGCGCGCTGGGCCTCCGGACAATGAATGTGAACCTGGGGAACGTGGAGCAGGGCAGGACCAAGTCCGAAAGGATTCCGGTGGCCAACCTCTCCGCCTCTCCGCTCTATGTTGAAATGACCGACGCCGATCCGGGCCTCTTTTTCTCGCTTTCGCTTAATCCCATCCCGCCCAAGAGCACCGCGACGCTCTCCGTTTCGTTCGATTCGCGGAAGATGAAGGCGCCTGTCTGGGGCCGTCAGAGCTTCAGGGCGCGCTGCCGGGTAGCCGGAAAGAAATATTCCGAGCCGCTGACGGTCCGCGCCTTTCTGCGTGACGACTTTTCCGCCCTCACGCCCGAAGAGGTGGCCGGCGGCCCCAAAGCCGTACCGGTCACGAGCTACCACGAATTCGGCGAAGTGACGGCCGGTACGCGTATCGACGCCCGCTATCAGATTAAGAATACGGGCCGCAGCGACCTGATCATCCGCACGGTGGAATTCGAAAGCGGAGAGGGCGCCAGCGGCGCGGCCAAGGTTGAAACCCGCTGCCCGCTCACCGTCCGTCCGGGCGCAACCGCCACACTGCGCGTAACGCTTGAAACCTTCGCGCTCAAAGGCGAGGTGCTTGACGTGCTCACGCTCGTCACCAATGCCCCCGCCAAGCCGCTGGTCAATCTCTTTTTAACAGGAAACGTAATCCCTCGAACGAAATAATGGAAAAACCCGTTGAACATCAGGGCGATTTCTTCCCCGACTACGACAACAAGGACAGCAGCCTGATTGTCAATGCAGGCGTCAAGCAGCCGCCCATCATGAATCCATACGTCAAGAAGTTCTACCGGAAGAAACCGGAGATTCTCTCCGTGGATCAGTATATGGAGGGCATTACGGCCGGCAATACGACCATCCTGAGCCAGGCCATCACGCTGGTGGAGAGCTATCGTCCGGAGCACAGGGCCGTCGCACAGGAAATCATCCGCCGCTGCCAGCCCATCTCCGCGGAGCGCCGCTCCATGCGAATCGGCATCACGGGCGTGCCCGGAGCCGGCAAGAGTACCTTTATCGAGGCATTCGGTTCGTATCTGACCTCGCGCGGCCACAAACTCGCCGTGCTGGCCATCGACCCGAGTTCCGAACGTACCAAGGGCAGTATCCTGGGCGACAAAACCCGCATGGAAACCCTCTGTCACGATCCCAACGCCTTCATCCGCCCCAGCCCGAGTGCCGGTTCGCTGGGCGGTGTGGCCCGTAAGACGCGCGAGACCATCCTGCTCTGTGAGGCGGCCGGTTTCGACACGGTCTTCGTAGAGACGGTAGGCGTAGGACAGAGCGAGACGGCGGTCCACTCCATGACCGACTTTTTCCTGCTGCTGCTCATTTCCGGAGCGGGCGACGACCTGCAGGGCATCAAGCGCGGCATCATGGAGATGTCGGACCTGATCAACGTGACCAAGGCCGACGGCAACAATATCGAAAAGGCCCAGATGGCCCGCGTGCTCTACGTGAACGCGCTGCACCTCTTCCCGCCCACCGAATCGGGCTGGGTGCCCACCGCCGTCACCTCGTCGGCCGTCACCAAGGCCGGCCTGGACGATATCCTGGCCAAGATCGAGGAGTACTTTGCGCTGGTTCGCGGCAACGGCTACTACGACAAGCGCCGCCGCGAACAGGCCCGCTACTGGATGTACGAAAGCATCAACGAACAGCTCAAGGCCATGTTCTACGAGAATCCTGCCATTGAGAAGTTGCTGCCGGAATACGAAGACGCCGTTCTTGAGGGCCGCCTGGAATCCTTCACCAGCGCTTCGGAACTGATAGACAAATACAAGGAGAGCCGATAAATGGACTTTGCAGATATCTTCTTTGATACCTTGCTCGCAGGCATTCTGGTCACCGGCCTGGTGACGGTGATGATGCTGCTCATCGAATATCTCAACGTGCAGACGCAGGGCCGCTGGTCCCACAGTCTGCAGGGCTCCGGCCCCAAACAGGTGCTGCTGGGCGCGCTGCTCGGCATCATTCCGGGCTGCATGGGCGGATTTGCCGTGGTATCGCTCTACACGCACGGCCTGGTGGGATTCGGCGCGCTGATTGCCATGATGATCGCCTCTTCGGGCGACGAGGCCTTCGTGATGCTGGCCGCCATTCCGCGCGAGGCACTTCTGCTTACCGGGATCCTCTTCGTGATTGCGGTAGCGGCCGGCCTGATTGTCAATCTCTTTGCACGCAAACGGACCGCACCGGTCTGCGACCAGCCCTACGAAGTGCACGGTTGCGACGAGCATCACCACGATGCCGCCGGTCACTGCGATCCGGACGCCGACTGTCCGCACGCCAGCCTTCGCAATTTGCGCCATCCTTCGTGGCAGCGGATTGTGTTGCTGCTGGGTGTGCTGCTCTTTGCCCTGGCCCTGGCATTCGGCCTGCTGGAACACGAACACGAAGGGGAGGGGGCGGAACACGCCGGCCATATCGCCATCCTGGACGAGTACTGGCTGAACCTGACTTTCGCCGTCATCAGTCTTTTCGTGGTCTGGGTCATCGCTACGGCCAAGGAGCATTTCATCAGGGAACACCTTTGGAACCATGTGATCCGCAAGCACCTGCTGAGGGTCTTCTGCTGGACCTTCGGCACGCTGCTGCTCATCAATATAGGTCTCGAGTTCTTCGATATTGCCGCTTGGACAAGCTCCAATGTACCCCTGATGATTCTGCTGGCCGCGCTGATCGGCATCATCCCCGAATCCGGTCCGCACCTGCTTTTCGTGACCCTCTTCGCCGGCGGCCTGGCGCCTTTCTCGGTGCTCCTCGCCAGCAGCATCTCGCAGGACGGCCATGCCGGACTGCCTCTGCTTGCCGAAAGCAAACTGGGTTTCCTCAAAGCCAAAATGCTGAACGTGGCCATTGCCCTGGCCTGCGGCTACCTCTGCTACTGGATAGGATTTTAGCCCCTTCAAAAAATGAAAAGGGCCCTCGCGGGGCCCTTTTTTGTTGTATGTAACGGTCTGCTACTCCGGATTCTTGGAGTGGTAGTAGTCGAGCGGTTCGCCGTTGATGGCAGCCTGGGTGTGGTTCATCCAGATCTGACGGATGGTGGGGAGCTCGAGCAGACCCTTTTCGATCATCGTGCTGTTGTTGCAGACAAAACCGGAACCGGGAGCGCCGAAGAAGATCTTCCAGCTGCAATCCTCGACTTCTCCCTCTTCATTTGCCTCTGCGAGCAGCTCGGCGAAGGTGTAGCTCTTGCCTTCAAACTTTTCGGGCAGGTCGTCGCCGGCCATATCGTTGTGACCGTGGTCACCGTCGATGGACATCAGCGGGTGCAGGTACACCTTGCGGTTGCTTGTGTTGAGGCCGGCATCCTTCATGCGATCGTAAACGTGCGGCTTGAAGTTTTCCATCATATCCACCGTACCTACGAAGTAGTGCGGGTTGAGAGCCTGGAGGGCAGCTTCGAGCTGGGTGTAGCGGATGTTTGCCTTGTAGGTATCGTACTCGTCCGGGTTACCGTGGCCCATGAAAGCGACGATATCGCCAGCAGCCTGGGTCTGGTAGAGGTTGTTCAGGGCAGCGGCCACAGCGGGAACGTCGGTGTCCGGATCCTGGAGGAGGGGAACGCCGAGCTTCAGGATGACGCGCGACAGGTAGTCGTCGTCAAGGTCGCCGTTGGCATTGTTGGCGAAGTCTTTGAGGTAGTTGATCACGCGGCCGTATTCCTCGCCCGGGATCACCTGGAGCGACTGGACCACGATCTCGTTGTACATCACGCCTTTCTGTGCGAAAGCGGTGAGCCAGAACGGCGGAGCGTAGTAGTTGCGGATCTCGGCGCCGTCAGCGGCGTTCTCGCCGGCAGCCGCACGGTTGATGCAGATGGCGGAAGAGAAGGAGACGAAGACGTCATACTGAGGGAACGCTGTTTTGTAAGCTTCAAGCGTGCTGTCGAACGAATCGAATGCCTGCTGCCAGGTGGAACCGAAAGCGACGAGAAGAATGACCTTGTTATTCTTCTTCTGGGCCTTTACGGTCTCGTTGACGGCTCTCTGGTAGACATTGTAGTTGTACTGATCGTTCTCTTTGTCGCAGGAAGTTGTCCCGAATACAAAGAACGCAGCGGCAACTGCCATGATGAGCGTTTTAATCTTGTTCATTGCTTTGTGTTTTGGTTGAGTTGATATTGGATTTGTAGTTACGGAATGTCCTTCCGGGGTTAAACCGGACGGTGAGGGAGGCATAGACCGTGGTGCCCGGGGTGGTGGTGCCCAGGTGCAGGCCGTGCGGCGTACGGTCTACGTAGTTGAAAATGTTGTCCACGCCGGCGTCTACCCGCCAGGTAGTTCTCTTGCCCGTGCCCCAATCGTGGCTGGAGGAGATACGCCAGATCTGGTAACCCTTTCCGTTGCCGTTGATCTGGTAGTAACGCATGGAGGACATGCGGCCGTAGAGGCCCAGCCCAAGACGATAGCCGCCCGGGAAGGAGTGGTTCCAGGTGGCAAAGCAGTTGCCCCGGTGGTGAGCGGTGCCGTCTATGATGACTTCGTGCATCTTGTCGTGGTCGGAGTCGTACTGGTTGGCTTCGGTATCGAGCCAGCTGTATCCTGCGCCGAAGGCGAAAGCCCCGATATTGTAGCGCAGGTTCGCATCCACCCCGACCGTGCGGGCGTCTTCCACATTCTGGTACTGACGCGTCTTGACCGGATCGTACTGGACGATATATTCGGCCGGCGCTTCATAGTTGGGGATGGTCACAAGGGTGATCATATCCTTCACCCGGTTGAGGTAACCGGTCAGGGTGACGACCCATCCGTTGTGCGTATATTCTCCGCCCAGCGAGAAGTAGTTGCTGGTCTGGGGACGCAGCTTTTCATTGCCCAGGTAGAGGTAGGTTCCGCTCATCTGGCGGACATACCGGTAACGGAGCTCCTTGGGCGTAGGGGTCTTGAAACCCTGGCTCCATGTTCCACGAATTCGCCAAGGGGTGCCCAACCCCAGCATTGCGGAGACCTTCGGAGTGAGCTTCAATCCAAACTGCCCGTTCCAAGTCATCCGCAATCCTCCTGCAAGATGCAGAAGACACCCCTTGCCGAATTCTTTTTTCCATTCATCCTGCGCGTAGAGGGCTGCCGTCCAATCGGCTGCCGTGCCGCCCTCGACGCGGGTCGGGGCCTTGAGCCAGTCAAAGCGGTATTCCGCCCCGGTATTCAACAGATGGCCGCCGCCCAGCGTAAAGACGCCCTTGAGCGCAGCCATCGTGCGCTGCTGGTCGCTCTGCAGTTCGCGCTGCCCCGCAAGGTAGGGGAAGTACGGATAGTAAAGCGTGCCCTTGCTCTTTTCATAATCCTCCACCAGCGTGTTGGCGGTGAAATAATAATAGTATGCGTGCCGGTTCCAGTCGATATCGAGCGTGACGGCGTCATGGCCCCGCAGGCTCCACTTGCCGCCCACGGAAGCGGAGGCGTTGCGGTACTGCAGGTCATAGGTGTGGACGTCGTACTGGGCATATTTTCCGTTGGGCCGGTAAATCCGCTTGCCGTAGAGGGTTCCGTTGGCGTAGAGTTCCACCTTGGGCGCCACCTGCCAGGTAATCCGCTCGCCCACCTGGGCATTGGTATGACGATTCACCGTCTTGTTCTTCGAGTCTGTGATAGGCTGCTGCGTGCCGGTGGTATGCTCGACGGAGGTATTCTGCCAACCGTCGGAATGCTGCATCTGGAAGTTGGTGAGCAGCGTCACCTTGCCCAGCGTGAGACCGACGGCATTGTGCTGGCGCAGGTCTTCATAGGAACCCAGGCGCGAGGCATTCTCTACAAAAAGATACTCCTCCGTGTGCTTGCGCGTGATGATATTGATCACGCCCGCGATCGCGTCACTGCCGTAGAGGGCGGAGGAGGCTCCTTTGACAATCTCGATCTTCTCGATATTGTGCGGATCGATCATGGCCAGATCGTTCTCGCCGCCCACGTCGCCGTGGATGCGCTTACCGTCTATCAGAATCAGGATGTAGTTGTTCCCCAGGCCGTTCATCTGCATGTGGGAACCCATGTCATCTTCGTTGAAAGCGAAAGAGGCGGCCAGGCCGCTGAGAATATCTTCGAGCGAACGGCCGGCGTAATTGCGCAGCATACGGGAAGTGATCACCTCCGTCTGCACGGGGGCGTCCTTCAGCGGATGCTGCGTACCGGTAGCCGTGACCACCACCTCCTGGAGGGTGTCGACGACGGCGACCTGTGCCGATACACTGCGGGCTGCAAACAACAGCAACAGCCCGACGAGCCATTTCTTTTTCATCTTTCGCTCTCGCCTATTCCTGAACGAGTTCATCAAACAAGGTGTCGGCAGGTCTTCTGGCTATCCCCGCTTGCTTCACCTTCCCGATCGCATGGGCGTCTCAGTGGTCTTTTGAAGCAAGCATGTCAAAAGGGCTTACAGCTGCAGGTACAGCCCCGGATTCGCACCGGGTTCCCTTGCATCGGACTTATCGTCGCGATTACCGATCACGGCGCGAAGGTAGCGAATAATTCGATATGTTGTCTGCAAACATTGGGAAGATTTGTGTATCTTTGCGCGCGGTTTTAGGTGCCCCGCTTTCCAACCGGAGCTGCGGGGTGAAAAGGGAATCAGGTGAAAGGCCTGAGCAGACACCGCTGCTGTAAGTCCCGAAGTGTTTCCGGCCATCTCAGCCACTGCCCGTCGTTCGGGTGGGAAGGCGCCGGAAAGGGACGAGCCAGAAGACCTGCCTGAACCGGATGTTAAATGAGCTTTCGGGTAATAAAAGCGAATTGACGGATGAAGATTAAGCACATCATTGTCACGCTCCTTTGTGCAATGGGGGCCTGTGCCGTATCTGCGGCGCAGGATACGCTGTTGTTCAAAGGTATGCTTTCCGATACCCTCATGCTCGAAAATGCTACGGTGACCGCACGCAGCAAGGAGCAGAAACTCCGTGAAGGTGCCTATTCCGTCAATGCGCTGAACATCAAGGCTGTGACGAGCCTGATCAACAACATCTCAACCGTGGTGGACCGCACCTCCGGCGTCCGCATCCGCGAAGAGGGGGGCGTGGGCTCGGATTACGACCTCTCCATCAACGGTCTTTCAGGCAACTCCATCCGCTACTTCCTGGACGGTGTGCCGCTCGATTCGAAGGGCTCCGGCGTAACCTTGGCCAACCTGCCGGTCAATATGATCGAGCGCGTGGAAATATACAAAGGTGTGATTCCCGCCTCGCTGGGTAGCGACGCGCTGGGCGGGGCCATCAACATCATCACCAGCCAGCAGAAACGCAACTATTTGGATTTCTCTTATGGACTGGGTTCCTTCCATACGCACAAAGTCGATTTCAATGCGCGTTACACCGGAAAGAAGACGGGATTGATCATCAAGCCGGTCATCAGCGCCAACTACTCCAAGAACGACTACATCATGCGCGACGTGAAGGTGCGCAATGCGGAGCATACCAAGTTCATTATCACCGACTTGCCGCGCTTCCACGACGACTACCTCTCGCTCTTCGGCCAGTTGGAGGCCGGGGTGGCCGACCGCAAGTGGGCCGACGCCTTCTTTGTTTCGGCCTCCGTTTCCAAGATCGACAAGGATATCCAGACCGGCGCCAACCAGATGAACGTGATTGGTATGGCCGAGCGGCACACGCAGTCGCTAAACGTGGCTGCGCGATACGATAAGGCCGACTTCATCGCGAAGGGACTGCGTCTGGCTGCATCTGCGTCGCACACCTGGGATCATTCGCAGACCATCGATACCACTTACCGGCGCTACTACTGGGATGGTACCTGGATTGAAGGCTCTTACAGCGAAATCCGCCACCGCGGCAAAACGTTGCGACACTACAAGCGCCCGATGACCATGGTGCGAAGCAACCTTAGCTATGCGGTGGCAGAAGGGCACGACCTGGCGCTCAACTATCAGCTCAACCGCACCGGCAACGAGCAGTGGGATACCTGGGACAAAGACTTCGTGCCCACGAACGACGTGCTCTTCAAGCACGTGGTGGCGCTCTCCTACGACCAGTCGCTGCTCGAGGGACGGCTCAACAACGCCTTTTTTATCAAGGACTATATCAACCATTTGGAAGTCGGACAGAACGAACTCCCTTCCACAACCGGTGCTTCCAGCGTGCCGGCTTCGGATACGAAGAACTACCTGGGCGGCGGTCTCGGATCCCGGTTTCAGGTGAACGAAAAACTGGCCCTAAAGGCTTCCTACGAGCACAGCGTACGGCTGCCGATTTCACGCGAAGTCCTGGGCAACGGCTCCACCGTCTATGCGAACGTGGCTTTGCAACCCGAAATCAGTGAGAACTTCAACCTGGGTGCGTTCGGATCCGTTGATCTGGGCGACGGCCATGTGATTTCATACGAAGCCAACGGTTTCGTCCGTCTGGTGGATAACTTCATCCGCGCGCAGATGCTGGAGACTGAGGGGATGATGCAGTATGTCAATGTGGACGCCGTGCATGTGAAGGGCATCGACGCAGAAGTGCGCTACGACTGGGCCGGTAAGCTGCACTTGGCAGCCAATGCCAGCTACGACGACAGCCGCGATATGCGCAAATACACGCAGTCCGGCGATCTTTCAATCACCTACCGCAACCGCACGCCGAACCGCCCGTGGGCCTTCTGCAACGCCGAGGCAGCCTATACCTTCCGGGACCTGGGCTTCCGGGGCAGCCGGCTGCGCCTTTCGTGCGACTACCAGTGGATCAACTGGTTCTATCTGACCTGGGCGGCGTTCGGTTCGGCGAGCAGCAAGTCGCGCGTTCCCACGCAGCATAACACCAACGCGGCGCTGCTCTACAGCTGGGACGGCGGCCGTTACAACGTCTCGCTCGATTGCAGTAACGTGCTCAACACGCTGGCTTTCGACAATTATATGCTGCAGAAGCCGGGGCGCGCTTTCTTCTTGAAATTCAGATTATCCTTATAACAACTAACACATAAACCAACCAACAAAATGAAAGCATTGAAAAAGTATTTCGTATTCCTGGCCATTGCGATGGCCTCGATCTTGATGACGGCTGTCGGCTGCGATCCTGAACCGGATCCCGAACCTGACTATAAAGAGTGCAATTTCGACCTCTATGTGTGTGCTGTCAAACACGGCGGCATGTCCAAAAATAAGAACGGTACCTATGTGCGCAGTGTGCCCGCCCTGACGGCCGATCAACCGCGTGTGGAATTCACCGGCAAGGGTATTGACATTACCGAGAACTACACGCTCGAAAGCATCACCAGGGGAAAATACTACTACCAGGTTCCCCAGAAAGCAACCGGCGGTTTCGTGAAGTTCCACATCGAGCGCAACGCAGCCGGTGAGGAGACCATCGTGGAAGACGCAGAAGTTCCGTTCAAGGACAACGTCTTCAGCGCCCGCAAGTATACCGGCGCCTTCATCAACGACGGCCAGACGCTGGTAGTGATTGGTACCAAAGATAACGCTACCAAGATTATCTGGACCAAGATGAACGAATCTGACCTCGAAATCCAGGCTGAAGGTACCTTCGATATCACGATGCCCGAAGGTTTCAACGCCTTTTCCACGACCGGCCTTCTGACCTACCGTCCGAACGACAAGAAGCTCTATTACTTCTATTTTGCAAAGCCGCAGGAGGGTATGACCGTTTCCGAGACTTCCGTGACCTATATCGCCGTGATCAACCCGGAGACGATGGCCATTGAATCGAACACCGCCGTTCCGACCGACATCCTCGAGGAGACCGCCGGCAGCGCATACGGTGAGCTGATGCAGAGTATGATCATGCACGACGAAGAAGGCTATCTCTACCTGGCTGGCCTGAAGGTAATCAACGGCACGGAAACGGGTGTGCTTCGCCGTATCAAACCCGGCACCAAGGCTTTCGACGCTACCTGGAACGGCTTCCCCAACCCGGAAGGCAAACTCCTGACTGTCCAGTATCTGGGTGGCGGCAAGGCGCTGGCTTATTCCCGCGACGAAACGCTCGGCACCAAGATCGACAGCAAGAGCCATTTCTACACGATTATCGACCTCGCTACCGGTACGCGCGAACGCGTGAAGTACAATGGCACCGACCTGCCGTACTGCGGCGGCCGCTTCTCGCAGCGCTCGGCTGTGATCAACGGCAAGGCTTATATCGGAGTAGGCGGCGAAGTGGCAGTGGAGGGCGAAGAGCAGGACTACCCGGCTGTTTACATCTACGACTGCAAGACCGGTGCGGTTGAAAAGGGCATCGAGCTCTCCAAGGGCTTTTGCTTCGATATCATCCGCGCAATGGATGCTGAATAATTACTTCCGTGAAGCCCCAATTCCTCATTGGCGCTTTCTCATCCGGAAGCGGCAAGACGACCGTGACGATGGGCTGCCTGCGGGTCCTGCGTGAGCGGGGCCTGCAGGTGCAGCCTTTCAAATGCGGTCCGGACTATATCGATCCGCAGTTCCACGCCCTGGCCACGGGACGCGAGTCGGTGAACCTCGATACCTGGCTCGCTTCGCCCGCGCACGTGGGTTCGCTGTACGCGCGTGCGGGTGCGAACGCAGATGTCTGTGTGGTGGAGGGGGTGATGGGCCTCTTCGACGGCTACGACCGCGCCCGCGGCAGCAGTTCGGAAATCGCGCAGTTGCTCGATATCCCCGTAGTGTTGGTGGCAGATGCCCGTTCGGCCGCCTACACGATGGCTGCCCAGCTCTACGGCATCAAACATTTCCGGCCGGAAATCAAACTCTCCGGCGTCATCTTCAACCGGGTGGGATCTGCACGTCACCGCAACCTGCTTCAGCAGGCTTGCGACGATGCGGGTGTGCGCTGCCTCGGTTTCCTGCCCCGGCGTGAAGGGTTGGAGATTCCCTCGCGCCATCTGGGACTGACGCTCGACACGCAGCAGGTGATGGAGGCGCAGATTGCCGCTGCGGCAGAATTGGTTCGCGAAAATGTGGACATCGACGCGCTGCTCGCCTGCACCCGAATCCCTTTCGAGGCGGAACGGATTGATCCGTTTTCTCCCGGGAATCTTCGGATTGCCGTGGTGCGCGACGCGGCATTCAACTTTACTTATCGTGAAAACCTCGCGCAACTCGCCCGGATGGGGCAGGTGCGCTATTTCAGTCCGCTTGCCGGCGATGCGCTGCCCGAGGCGGACCTGGTTTACCTGCCCGGCGGTTATCCGGAACTCTTCCTGGAGGAACTGCGCGCGCAGAAAACCCTGATCGCCCAGCTCCGCGAGTATGTGGAAGCGGGCGGAAAATTACTTGCAGAATGCGGCGGAATGATGTATCTTTCGCAGACGGTATGCGGCATTCTGCCTTTTGAATGTACGATGGAGGGCGCCCGGCTCCACCTGGGCTACCGCCGTCTGGTTACCGCCACCGGGACGGAGTGGCGCGGACACGAGTTCCACTACTCCTGCGTAGCAAATGAAAAGGAAGTGACACTGCCCTCGGTGGCCGTTCAATATAATGCGGCGGGCGAGCGTGTGGATACGCCGCTGTACCGCTACAAGAATGTGCTGGCCGGCTATACCCACCTCTATTGGGGCGAGGCCGACCTGCTGAAACTTTGGGATTGACGAGATGAGAATACTCAGATTTCTGGCAGCGATTTCGCTGCTTCTGGCCGTAGCGGCATGCTGCCGTAACGGCGGAAAAATGCAGGGCCGAACCCAGATGGCCGATTCGGAGCGCGGAATCGCTTCGCCCGTCTATGCGGAGGGCTTCACGGTCCGCTATACGCCTGAAGGCGTCCTGCTGGACGTTCAGGATCCGCAGCGCACCTACGGCCAGTCGTTTCACTACCTGATTGTGCCGCGCGATGCGGAGGAACCTGTTGCCCCTGAGGGATATACCGTCCTACGCGTCCCCGTGGAACGCGTGGTCTGCATGACTTCGCTCCAGCTCTCGAACTTTATCGTGATGGACGAGCTTGACCGCGTGGCGGGCGTCACCAGCACGCGACATCTCTTCAATCCGGAGATGAAACGCCGCCTGAAAGAGGGGCTCACCCGCAAGATCGGCATCGAGGGCAACTTCGATTCGGAGGTGATCCTCGGGATGAATCCGGATGTGATTCTCATTTCGCCCTTCAAACGCGGCGGCTACGAAGCGCTCAAGGGGGTGGACGTGCCGCTGGTTCCGCACCTGGGCTACCAGGAGTGCACTCCGCTGGGCCAGGCCGAATGGATCAAGTTCGCCGGCCTGCTGATTGGCGAAGAAGAGAAGGCGGCCGAGATCTTTGCAGGTATCGAGCAGCGCTATAACGCGCTGAAAGCCAAGACCGCCAAGGTCAAGGAGCGCCCCGTGATTCTCAGCGGCGAACTGCATGGCGGCAACTGGTATGTGGGGGGCGGCCGCAGTTTCCTGGCGCAGATCTTCCGCGATGCCGGCGGTGAGTATTTCCTGCCCGACGACGGCAAGCACGGCGGACTGAATCTCGACTTCGAAACGGTTTACAGCCAGACGGCCAAGGCCCGCTACTGGCGGATTGTCAACAGTTTTCAGGGAGATTTTTCCTACGAAGCCCTCGCGGCCCAGGATGCCCGCTATGCCGATCTGACCGCCTTCAAGGAACGCGGAATCGTTTATTGCAACATGCGTGAGGTTCCCTTCTATGAAAATATGCCGGTCCAGCCTGACGTGGTGCTCTCCGACCTGATCCATATCTTCCATCCGGAACTGCTTCCGGCTGATTATCAACCAGTTTTCTATAGACTCTTGCAATGAAACGCCGTTCGCCCGTAACCGGGATGGTGCTGCTGCTCGTCTCGATTCTTCTCTTTTTCTTCCTGAACCTGTTGCTGGGCTCGGTAACGATTCCGGCTTCGCAGGTATGGAAGGCCATGTGGGGCGGGACGCTGGACAATGCCATCTGGAGCAATATCGTCCTCAAATCCCGGCTGCCACAGGCTATTACCGCTTTGGTGGCGGGAGCGGGCCTTTCTGTGGCCGGCTTGCAGATGCAGACCGTCTTCCGCAATCCGCTGGCAGGCCCTTCCGTGCTGGGCGTCAGTTCCGGTGCGAGCCTGGGCGTGGCCTTCGTGGTGTTACTCTCCGGCCGTTTGGGCGGCATTGCCCTGAGCCACCTGGGCGTGATGGGCGAGGTTGCGATGACGCTCGCTGCCATCGTAGGCGCACTGGCCATCATGGCGCTGATCGTCTACGTGGCGCAGAAAGTCCGCGGCAACGTGACGCTGCTCATTATCGGCGTGATGATCGGCTACGTGGCCACAGCCATCATCGGCGTGCTGAAGTTCTTCAGTGCCGAGGAGGATGTGCGCGCTTATGTGGTCTGGGGCCTGGGCAGCTTCGCCCGCGTTTCGGGCGGACAGGTCTATACCTTCGCCATCATCATGGCCATCCTGCTGCCGCTCTCGTTCCTGTTGGTCAAGACCCTGA
Source organism: Bacteroidales bacterium UBA1199 (assembly GCA_002309795.1). The sequence continues at coordinate 17,348 of DBXZ01000027.1, read as the reverse complement.
ATCTGATGCTCCTGGGCGACGGCTACGCCCGCAACCTGGGACTCAATATACGCCGCTCACGCATTGCGGTCATCACCTGCGCCGGCGTACTGGTGGCCATTGTGACTGCCTACTGCGGCCCGATTTCCTTCCTGGGACTTGCTGTGCCGCATCTGTGTCGTGCCATCTTCCGGACTTCGGACCACCGCGTACTGATGCCCGCCTCGCTGCTGGCCGGTGCGTCGCTGGCCCTGTTATGCAACCTGATTGCCCGCATGCCGGGGTTCGAAGGCGCACTGCCGGTGAACTCGGTGACCGCCCTGATCGGCGCGCCCGTGGTGGCGATGGTGTTGTTCCGTAAACGTAAGGAGGAGATGCCCGAATGATGAATACTGAGACCATCCGTCTGACCGGTCTTTCCACCGGTTACACCGGGAAACACCACATCAAACGCATTTCCGAGAATCTATCGGGTGCGATCTGCAGCGGCGAACTGACCTGTCTGCTGGGTTCCAACGGAGCCGGCAAATCAACGCTGCTTCGTACCTTGTCCGCATTCCTGGCGCCCTTGGGAGGGGATATTACCCTATTGGGCCGGCCGCTGAAGGAGTATAAGGCACGTGAGCTCTCCACCGTAATCGGCGTCGTACTTACCGAGCGCGTCACGCTCCAAAACATGAGCGTCGAAGAACTCGTGGGAATGGGCCGCAGCCCGTACACCGGCTTCTGGGGGCGTCTTTCCGAGGCGGACCGCCAGAAGATTTCCGAAGCGCTGGCACTCGTAGGCATCGAGTCCCTGCGCGAAAGGATGGTACAGACGCTCAGCGACGGCGAACGGCAGAAGGTAATGATTGCCAAAGCTTTGGCCCAGGAGACCCCCATTATCTTCCTGGATGAGCCTACCGCCTTCCTGGATTATCCCAGCAAAGTGGAGATTCTCCACCTGCTTCACCGTCTTTCACGCGAAGCCGGCAAGACGGTCTTTCTCTCCACCCACGACCTGGAGCTCGCGCTGCAGATTGCAGACCGCATCTGGCTGATGGACAAAGGAGGCAGCGTCCATATCGGTACCCCAGAGGATCTGACACGTGACGGCTCGCTGGAGCGCTTCTTCAACCTGCCGGACAGCGAAAAACGCATCAAAATCCATTTTGATCTCAACAAATGATGAAACGATTCCTACTTGCAATTCTGATAGTTATGGCAACCCTTCCCGCTTTTTCAAAAGAGAAAACGGCCATTCTGATGGTCCATTTTGGCACCTCATACGACGATACCCGCGCCCTCACCATTGATGCTATAAACCAGGCGGTCCGGGATGCTTTTCCGGGCGTTGAGGTCCGTGAAGCCTGGACCTCCCGGATGGTTGTCAAAAAACTCGCTGCACGCGGTATAGAACGGCTCTTGCCGGTGGATGCGCTACTGAAACTGCGCGCTGACGGATACCGTCGCGTGATTGTGCAGAGTACCACACTGTTGGAAGGAGCTGAAATGGCCTCGATTCGTCGTGATGTGGCCTCCGTTGCACCTTTCTTCAAAGAAATCCTGGTGGGCGAGCCGCTGCTTGCTTCGGCTGAGGATTGTGCAGCGGTAGCAGGGGTGATGCTTCAGCGCCACGGCCTGCGGACCGACAGCCGCAAGAAAATGCACGTGGTGTTGGTAGGTCATGGTACCCACGCACCGAACAATGCAACCTACAGCCAGATGGAACACCTGCTCCAGCGACAGGGGAGTCCGCTTTTCCACGTGGCAACCATCGAAGGATATCCTACTCTCGAAACGGTAACGGCCGACCTGAAAGCAGCCAAAGCACGCAAGGTGACTCTGGTGCCTTTCCTGCTCGTGGCCGGCGACCACGCCAACAATGATATTTCCGTGGAGTGGAAAGCCGCTCTGGAAGCTGCTGGAATACAGGTCGATGTTGTCCTCGAAGGTCTGGGGCAGGTCCCGGAAATCCGGAATTGTTATATTGAACGTATCCAGAAGGCACTATGAGCATTATCGAAATATTCAGCACCTTTATCGTGATGTTCGCCATCATCGACATCACGGGCAGTATCCCCATCTTCGTATCGATGCGCGAGCAGGGGAAGACCATCAAGCCGCTGCAGGCATCGCTGGTTGCGCTGGCCCTCTTCGTGGGCTTCTTCTTTGCCGGTGACGCATTGCTGCGACTCTTCAGCATCGACAAGGCATCGTTCGCCGTGGCCGGCTCGTTCGTGCTCTTCCTTTTGGCATTGGAGATGATTATGGGGCGCGAATTCATCCGCAACGACTCCGCATCGTCCGGAGCTTCCATCGTGCCGATCGCTTTCCCGCTCATCGCAGGGCCCGGCGCCATCACGGCATTACTCTCGCTCCGCGCAGAGTACGCAGTGCCCAATATCATGATAGGCCTGCTGCTGAACCTGATTCTGGATTACTTCGTGCTGCTGATGGTGGACCGCATCAAGAACTGGCTGGGCAACGATATCCTCTTTGTGATCCGCAAGTTCTTCGGCGTCATTCTGCTGGCGATTGCAGTGAAACTGTTCGTCAACAACATCGTCGTCATCATTCACGGAATCCCGGCAATCTAGTCAATTTGCTTTTTTGCTATCTTTGTAAGATTGAGGTAATCAAAATGAGCAAGATATACACCAAAACAGGAGACAGGGGAACCACCGGCATTCACGGCGGCGAACGCGTCCCCAAAGACGACATCCGCATCGAGACCAACGGTACCCTGGACGAACTGAACTGTCAGATAGGGATAGTTCGTTCTTTGCTAGTGTCTTCAGGCTCCTCCGCAGGCTATTTCGGCAATGATGGCCCCGTCGAAGAACGTCCCGCCGACGGACAATCCGGCAAGGCGGGACTCTCCCGGAAGGGCTTGTCTGTCCCGCCGGACGGATGTCCGGAGCCGCAGTCCTTCGACGAAATCCTGCACGAGGTTCAGGTCAATCTGATGACCGTGATGAGCCATGTGGCCACCCCTTCCGTCAAGCGGGCGCAGAATCCCAATCCGCTGCCGGAGAACCTCGCAGCCCGTTGTGAGCAGCTGATGGACGCCCTCACGGCGCAGATCGGCGACAGCCGCCACTTCCTGCTGCCCGGGGGCACGCCCCTGGCCGCCCAGCTGCAGATGGCCCGCGCCATCTGCCGCCGCGCGGAACGCCGGCTCTGGACCCTGCACCGCCGGGATCCGCTGCCGGAGGAGATTCTTACCTACATCAACCGCCTCTCGGACCTCTTCTTCGTGATGGCCCGCGTGGAGCTGGATGCGCAGCAGTGGCCGGAAGAACGCTGGCAGGCCTTTGCTTACAAGAACAAGAAATGAAACCGAAACTCCATCCCGTAATGCTGGCCGGAACCGGCAGTGACGTGGGCAAAAGCGTCCTCGCCACGGCCCTGTGCCGCATTTTCCTGCAGGATGGATATACCCCCGCGCCCTTCAAGGCGCAGAATATGGCGCTCAACTCCTTCGCCACGCCGGAAGGACTGGAGATCGGCCGCGCCCAGGCCGTACAGGCCGAGGCTGCCGGCGTTCCGTGCCATACCGACATGAATCCGCTGCTACTCAAACCGCAGAGCGACCACACCTCGCAGGTCGTGTTGAACGGAAAGCCGATCGGCAACCGCGACGCCTACGATTACTTCCGAAAGGAGGGCCGCGAGGAGCTCCGCACCGTCGTGTGCGAGGCATTCGACCGGCTCTCGGCACGCTATAACCCCATCGTAATGGAGGGAGCGGGGAGCCTGGCGGAGATCAACCTGCGCGACAGCGACCTGGTGAATATGCCTATGGCCCTGCATGCCGGGGCTGACGTAATCCTGGTGGGCGACATTGACCGCGGCGGCGTATTCGCCAGTGTCTATGGTTCGATCATGCTGCTGACGCCTGAGCAGCGTAGCGCAGTCAAAGGTATTATTATCAATAAGTTCCGCGGGGATCTGCGCCTCTTTGAGCAGGGCCGTAAGATGCTGGAGGAGCTTTGTGGCATCCCCGTCCTGGGCGTCGTGCCTTACTATCACGACATCCATATCGAGGAAGAGGATTCCGTGGCGCTGGCCTCCAAGTCAGCCGCTGCACGGCAGGGACGCATCAATGTGGCTGTGGTGCTGCTGCGCCATATCAGCAACTTTACCGATTTCAATGCGTTGGAACGCGATCCGCGCGTCCATCTGTTCTATACGAACAATGTGGAGGAACTCTCCAAGGCCGACGTAATCATCCTGCCGGGCACCAAGAGTACCCTGGACGATCTCTATGAACTGCGGCGCAACGGCGTGGCGCAGGCCATCCTGCAGGCCCGCCGGCGCGGGGCGTCGGTGCTGGGCATCTGCGGCGGCTACCAGATGATGGGACAGCAGATTCGCGATCCTTATCATGTAGAGGGGACGCTCGAGACCCTGCCGGGTCTGGGACTGCTTCCCATGATTACCGAGATGCTTCCGGAAAAGGTGACGCGCCAGGTGCGGTTCACCTCCTTTGGCGGCGGTGAGGAGATGGAAGGTTACGAAATCCACATGGGACTCACCCGGCCCTGGAACGGAGCCGATATCGAGGCACTCAACTGCCTGGCAGACGGTACGATCGATGGCTGTCTCGTGGATGAAAAATGCATGGGTACCTACATTCACGGCATCCTGGACAATCCCGCCTTCGTGGACCGTCTGCTCGCACCTCACGGATCCAAACTCGAGGAGGCACAACATTTCGATTACCGGGCATTCAAAGAAGAACAGTACGACCGGCTGGCCGACCACGTCCGTCGCTACATGGATATTCCTTTGTTATACAAGATTTTGGAGGGTAAACAATGATTCAGGGCCACGGCGACGACGCCTATCGGTTTGAGCGCCCCATTCGCGCGAACTTCAGCTCCAACGTCTACGCACACGTGGACCTGGAACCGCTGAAGGCACATCTCCGCGAGAGCCTCGAATCGATCGGCCGCTACCCGGAACCCGAACCTTATACGCTGGAGGCGCGTCTCGCCGCCCGCCTGGGAATCCCCGCAGCCACGCTCTGCGTGACCAGCGGTGCCACGGAGGCCATCTACCTGACGGCGCAAGCCTTCTCCGGTGCCCGCTCCGCCGTCCTGCAGCCCACCTTCAACGAATACGCCGACGCCTGCCGTCTCTACGGACATTCTGTCGCGGATTCCGTCCGGTCTCGAGGCAGCTCCAGTTATCCGTCCGGCGGGACAGACAGGGGGAAGAGTCCCGCCTTGCCGGATAAACTGTCGCCGGCTCTTCACGGCCGTCCGGATCTTCTTTGGTTCTGTAATCCGAATAATCCGACCGGTACGGTTATTCCAAAGAATGAACTCCAAAAAGCGATTGCAGAGAATCCCGGGACGATTTTCGTGATGGATCAGTCCTACGGATTCTTCACCCGGGAGCCGCTCCTTTCGGCAGCTGAAGCTGTCCGCTATCCGAATGCCATCCAGATTCATTCCATGACCAAGCGCTACGCCGTGCCCGGCCTGCGGCTCGGCTACCTGATGGCGTCGGAAAAACTGATTGAAAGAATCCGCGCCGTGCGCCGTCCCTGGTCGGTCGGGGCGCTGGCTATCGAAGGCGGCCTCTACCTGGCCGACCATCCCGATGCTGCACCGATCGATCTTCCTGCGCTCCTGCAGGAGGCGGAACGGCTGCAAAAGGCGCTGGACGCCCTGCCGGGCCTCCAGGTTGAACCTACCTGTACACATTTCTTCCTCTGCCGCCTGGAGAAGGGCAGTGCAGCGGAACTTAAATCATACCTGGCTGAAAACCAGGGGATTCTTATTCGCGATGCCTCCAATTTTGTGGGGCTCGACGAACACTGTTTCAGAATCGCCACCCAGACTCCGGCGGAAAACGACGCCCTTGTGGCGGCCGTCGGGGAGTGGCTTAAAACCCGTTAGACTATGCTGAGAGTACTCGCGCTTTTCACCGGTTGGTTTCTTGATTTCATCCTGGGCGATCCTTCCTGGCTGCCGCATCCGGTGGTCGGTTTCGGCCGGCTGATCGGGTTCGGCGAGAAGAATCTGAACCAGGGTAAAATGCGCAGGCTGAAAGGTGCGATCCTGGCAATTTTCCTGATTCTGGGCACCTGGGCGGTCACATGGTTGCTCTGCCATCTGTTGCTGACCATCTCGCCCTGGGCGCTCTACGCCGTGGAGGCCATCCTCGTCTTCTACTGCCTGGCAGGAACCAGTCTCATCCGCGAAGTGCGCAAAGTCTTCAAGGCCGTGGACCGTTCGCTGGAGGAGGGCCGCAAGCAGGTGGCCCGCATCGTAGGGCGCGACACGTCGGAGTTGACGGCACAGGAGGTGCGTACCGCCGCCCTCGAGACGCTGGCCGAGAATCTCAACGACGGCGTGGTGGCTCCGCTCTTCTGGTATGCCCTGCTCGGATTGCCCGGCATGGTGACCTACAAGATGATCAATACCCTCGATTCCATGGTGGGCTACCGCACCGAGCGCTACCGCCGCTTCGGCTGGATGTCCGCCCGGATCGACGATGTCGCGGGCTGGATTCCCGCCCGCCTCACCGCGCTGCTGATGCTCTTTGTTTCGGGACGGCTGCATCGCACGGGTGTCGTCTTCCGCAACGGGCGCAAGCATCTCAGCCCCAATTCCGGTTATCCGGAGGCAGCGCTGGCCGACACGCTGGGCTGTCGATTCGGCGGACCGCATACCTACTTCGGCGAGGTGGTCGACAAACCCTGGATTGGCGATACCGACCGCCAGCTGGACCGTTCCGACCTCAAGAAAGCCGTACGCATCAATCGGTTGACCGAACTCTTCATGATGTTGCTGGTGATGGCTGAACAGCTTGTCATTCACTTGTTTATATTGATTCCTAAGATATGAAACCCGCTCGAATCATCGTAGCCGGCATCGGGCCAGGCAGCCCGCAGGACGTAACGCCAGCCGTGGCGGAAGCCCTGCGTCAGTCGGACGTCATCATCGGCTACAAGTACTATTTCCGCTTTGTGCAGCCCTTCCTGCGTCCGGATACCGAATGTATGGATACCGGCATGAAGAAGGAGCGCGACCGCGTGGAGGCCGCTTTTGACGAAGCGGAGAAGGGCAAAACGGTCTGCATCATCAGCTCCGGCGACTCGGGCATCTATGGGATGGCTCCGCTGGCCTGGGAGGTGAAACGCGAGCGCGGCAGCGACGTGGAGATTGAAGTGCTGCCCGGCATCAGCGCCTTCCAGAAGGCCGCTTCGCTGCTGGGTGCACCCATTGGCCACGATTTCTGTATCCTTTCGCTCTCCGACCTGATGACCCCGTGGGACAAGATCGAGCGGCGCATTCAGGCGGCGGCCGAGGCTGATTTCGTGACGGCTGTCTACAATCCCAAGAGTGAAGGCCGTTACTGGCAGCTCTACCGGCTGCAGGAGATCTTCCTGAAGTGGCGCAGCGCCGACACGCCGGTGGGCTGTGTCCGCCAGGCGGGCAGGGAAGAGGAGCAGGTGAGCGTCACCACCCTGGGCGACTTCGATCCGGAGACGGTGGATATGTTCACGGTAGTGCTGATCGGCAATTCGCAATCCTATCAGTGGGAAGGCAAGTTTATTACGCCGCGCGGCTACTGCACCGGCGAAAAGGCCGCCGAGGCCGGTCCCGGCCAGGAAATCATGATGGAGAGCTTCCGCACCATCGCGGGTGAACTCCGCAACAAGAATATCCCGATCGGCCTGAAGTGGCCGCTGCTGCACGCCATCCACACCACGGCCGATTTCGAGATGGAATCGCTGCTCCGGGTGGACAAGGGTGCGGTGGAAAAACTCTACGCAGGCTTCGCGGAGGGGCGCATCCGCACCATCGTAACCGATGTCACGATGGCTGCCGCAGGCATCCGCAAAGGAGCGCTCCAGCGGTTGGGCGTGGAGGTCAAGTGTTACCTCACCGACCCGCGTACCGCTGCCCTGGCTGCAGAAAAAGGTATCACCCGCACGCAGGCCGGCATCCGGCTGGCCGTTGAGGAGCACCCGGATGCACTCTATGTGTTCGGTAATGCCCCCACGGCCCTGATGGAACTCTGCGAACTGATTCGCCACGGAAAGGCCACACCGGCCGGCGTCATTGCCGCACCGGTGGGATTCGTTCATGTGGAGGAGAGCAAACACCGAATCAAGGTGTTCCGCAACGTTCCCAAACTGATTATTGAAGGGCGAAAAGGGGGCAGCAACCTGGCGGCGACGCTGGTCAATTCCATCCTCTGCTTCGACGACGCCCAATCCTTAACCCCCGGCCGCGATGTCTAGTAACCGCCAGCACTTCACCGTTATCGGGCTCTCCGATGAACAGCAGGCCACCCTGCCGCAGGAGGCCTTGGAGGCCATCGCTGCGGGAAAAGTCTTCTCGGGTGGAAAGCGGCACCACGAAATCGTGGCGCACCTGTTGCCCGCCGGAGCCCGCTGGATTGATATCACCGTGCCGCTCGATGCGGTATTTGAACAGTATAAAGCGTGCCCGGAAGTGGTGGTTTTCGCCTCGGGCGATCCGCTCTTCTTCGGATTTGCCGGCACCTTGCGCGACCGGCTGCCGGAGGCCGCTCTCTCCGTGATTCCCGTCTTCAATTCCCTGCAGATGCTCGCGCATGCGCTCAGCCTGCCCTACCAGGAGATGCGGGCCGTTTCGCTGACCGGCCGTCCCTGGCCGCGCTTCGACCAGGCTTTGATTGAAGGCGAGAGGTTGATGGGCGTGCTCACCGACCGGGTCCACACCCCGGCTGCCATTGCGGCCCGGATGCTGGAATACGGCTACGACAACTACCGGATGCACGTGGGCGAATGCCTCGGCAACCGGGCGTCCCAGCGCATCTGGTCCGGGGAACTGCAGGATGCCGCGGCCATGGAATTCGCCTTCCCGAACTGCCTGCTGCTGGAGCGAACGGCTGTGCACCGCAGGCCCTTCGGCCTTTCGGAAAAGGAGTTCGACCTGCTGGACGGCCGCGTGAATATGATTACCAAGATGCCCATCCGGCTCCTGACGCTCTCCATGCTGGATCTGCGCGGCCGCCGGAACTTCTGGGATGTGGGATTCTGCACCGGATCCATCTCCATTGAGGCCCGGCTGCAGTTCCCGCATTTGAACGTGACCGCGTTCGAAATTCGGGAGGCCGGCCGCGAACTGATTGCGAACAATGCCCGCCGTTTCGGTGCTCCCGGCATCGATGTCCGCATCGGGGACTTCCTGGAAGCGGATCTCAGCGGTTTGCCGGCCCCCGACGCTGTCTTCATAGGCGGTCACGGCGGCAAACTTCCCGAGATGGTCCGCCGCATCGCTGAAGTGCTCGCACCGGGCGGCGTGATTGTCTTCAACGGCGTCAGCGAAGAGACCCGTACCCTGTTCCGCGAGAGCGTAGCGGCTGCCGGCCGCCGCATCACAGGATCCATGCACGTCGCGGTCGACGCCCACAACCCCATTGAAATACTTCGTGCCGAATGAAAGAGACTGCCATCATACTGATATCCGAATCGGCGCTTCCGCTGGCGAAAAGCATCGCCCGCCATATCAAGCCCTCCCATATCTTCACCAAGGCGGAGACCGGCCCCGTCGGTCCCTTCCTGAAAGAGAACTGGGATAAGTACTGGGCATTTGTCTTCGTGGGTGCGCTGGGCATCTGCGTGCGCAGTATCGCCCCGGCGCTCCACAACAAATACAGCGATCCGGCCGTGGTTTGCGTGGATTCTACCGGAAAGTTCGTGATTCCCGTGGTCTCGGGCCACCTGGGCGGGGCCAACGAACTGAGCCGAGAACTGGCTGAGATTCTGGGCGCCGAGGCGGTCGTCACCACGCAGAGCGACAACGAAGGCCTTTGGGCCCTGGATACGCTGGGCCAACGGTTCGGCTGGCGGTGCACGTCCACGCCGGCGCAGATGAACCGCGCCGTGTTCGCATTTGTGCAGAAACGGCCCACCGTGCTGTTGCTGGAGGTCCGTGATGCCGGAGCTACCTATCTGGAACGCACCCTGCCGCCGCACGTCGCCCTTTGCACCGACCGCTCCAAACTCGATTTGACAGATGCGGAGTTGCTGATTGCGGTGACGCCCCGTTTGCTTCCGGAGCTTCCGGATGGCCTGACGGTGCTGCATTACTGCCCGCCGGTGCTTCATTTGGGATTCGGTTGCAGGAAACAATGTCCGACAGAAGGAATCGCAGCACACATTGCCGCTGAAATCCGGCGCGCCGGGTACGCCCCCGCCAGCGTGGCCACCGTCTCTACCATCGCGCTGAAGCAGGATGAGCCGTTGCTCCAAAACCTGCTGGCCGAGTTCGCTCCGGCCACCGCTGAAATCTGGCAGGCCGGCGAGTTGGCGGAGATTCCCGTTCCGAATCCGTCCGAAAAGGCACTGGAGGTGACCGGGTGCCCCGGTGTAGCGGAGGCTGCGGCACTTCGCAGTGCCGGTTGCGGTCCGCTGCTCATGGAAAAACAGAAAGGACGCCTGCAGGAGGGCGCCGACTTTACCTTCGCGCTGGCGCAGGAGGCGGCTTCATTCCGCGGTGGTCATATAGAAATCGTGGGAGCCGGTCCGGGCGATCCGGAGTTGGTCTCCGTGCGCGGCAAACGGTTCCTGGAGACGGCCGACCTGATTCTCTATGCCGGCAGCCTGGTTCCCGTAGAACTCACGCACTACGCCAAACCCGGCTGCGAGGTTCGCAGCTCCGCCTCCATGGACCTGGAGGAGCAGTTCGCGCTGATGAAAGAATACTACGACCGCGGGCTGCTGGTGGTGCGGCTCCACACGGGCGATCCGTGCCTCTACGGCGCCATTCAGGAGCAGATGGCCTTCTTTGACCGGTACGGCATGCGTTACCACATCACCCCCGGCATCTCCGCTTTCCAGGCGGCTGCCGCTGCGCTCCGCTCCCAGTTTACCATCCCCGAAAAGGTGCAGACCATCATTCTCACGCGCGGGGAGGGACGTACCCCGATGCCCGAGCGCGAACAGCTGCACAAGCTGGCCCAGTCGCAGAGCACCATGTGTATCTACCTGAGCGCGGCCATCGTGGAAGAGGTGCAGGAAGAGCTGTTGCAGGCCTATCCGCCCGAAACGCCGGTGGCAGCCTGCTACAAACTCACCTGGAAGGAGGAGCGCATCTATCGCGGCGAGCTCCGCGACCTGGCCCGGATTGTGCGAGAAAACAACCTGACGCTCACTACGTTGCTTGTGGTGGGTGAAGCCATCGGCAACCGCGAAGGGCTCTCGCGGCTCTATGCCCACGAATTCAAACACCTCTTCCGCAAATGATCCTGATTCTCGGTGGAACGACTGAAGGACGACTTGCGGTCCGCGTGGCGGATGCAGCGGGTTCGCCCTATTGGTATTCCACCCGGGATACTTTGCAACAGATTGAATGTCTGCACGGAACGCATGTCACCGGAGCGATGGACGCCTCCGCCATGGCGCTTTTCTGTGCTGAGCACGATATCCGGCTGCTGATTGACGCCGGACATCCTTTCGCCGCGGAACTCCACCGGACGGTGGCTGCCGTGGCGGAAGAGTTGGAACTGCCCGTCATCCGCGTGGAGCGCGTTTTCCCGCCGCGGAGCCGGGATATCATCTGGTGTCGGGATTATGCCGACGCCATCCGGCGCCTGGAGGCCGACGGCATCTCCAGTCTGCTGGCACTGACCGGCGTGCAGACCATCCGCGCGTTGCGGCCTTACTGGGAACGGCACGACTGCCGGCTTAGGATTCTGGACCGCGACGAGTCCCGTGCGCTGGCCTCGGCAGAGGGATTTCCATTGAATCAACTCGTCTATTATGCGGCCGACGACACCGCGTCGCTGCTGGCCGAACTGCATCCGCAGGCCATCCTGACCAAGGAGAGCGGTGAAAGCGGCGGATTCGACGAAAAGGTCTCCGCGGCCCGCGCAGCCGGTATTCCGGTCTATGCCGTGGAGCGGCCGGCCCTGCCCGAAGGTTTTGTCACCGTGACGGGTGAACACGGTCTGCGTCGCGAGATCGAGCGGCTGCTGCCCGGATTCTTCCCGCTGCGGACCGGTTTTACCACCGGGGCCTGCGCCACTGCGGCTTCCAAGGCAGCGTTGCTCGCATTGCTCGGCCGTCCTGCCGGCGATTCGGTCTCCGTCACCTTCCCGGACGGGGAGGAGTTGGCATTGTCCGTGGCAAAAGTGACCCGGGAATCGCGCGTTTCCGCCACGGCCACCGTCATCAAAGATGCCGGCGATGACCCGGATGTAACGAACGGCAGTGCGATTGTTGCGACAGTAGCATTTTCGGATGAGCCGGGCGTGCATTTCCTGCAAGGTGAGGGGGTCGGACGGGTGACGCTGCCCGGACTCGGGCTTCCCGTGGGCGGCCCGGCCATCAACCGCGTTCCGCGCGAAATGATGACCCGCGAACTCTCCGCGCTCTACGACGGCGGACTGGACGTAACTATTTCTGTTCCGGGAGGCCGGGAGCTGGCACTCAAGACCTTCAATCCCAAACTGGGCGTGGTGGACGGCATCTCCATTATCGGTACTTCAGGCATTGTCCGTCCCTTCTCCGACCAAGCCTTTGTGGATGCGCTTCGCAAGGAGATGGAGGTGGCCCTGGCCGTCGGTGCCGACCATCTGGTCATCAATTCCGGTGCCAAGAGCGAGGCCTTCCTGAAGAGCCGCTTCCCCGACTTTCCGCCGCAGGCTTTCATCCATTATGGCAATCTCGTGGGCGAGACGCTCAAACAGGCTGCCGACCTGGGCGTCCGTCGCGTCACGATGGGCGTGATGCTCGGTAAGGCCGTAAAACTGGCTGAAGGACACCTGGATACACACAGCCGTAGCGTGTTGATGAACCGTGAATTCCTGAAGGGAGTTGCCGCGGAAGCCGGCTGTTCACCGGCTGCTGCCGGGGTGATTGACCGCCTGACGCTGGCCCGCGAACTCTGGACTGCACTTACTCCCGACGATGCCCGCCGTTTCCTGGGCGCTATCCTGGACCGTTGCCGCACCGCCTGCGCAGCAGCCTATCCCGCTTCTGCAGGGAAGCTGGAGATTCTTCTGCTGGACGAAACCGGCGCTACAATTGTATCTTGATGAAACCTCCGTAGGGCGTGAGGTTGAAGAAAGCCTCTTTGGGGGCGGAAAGGCCGGCGAAGATTTTGGCGCAGGCCAGCACCCCCCCGTGGGCGAAGATCAGCACCCGTTCGAAAGATTGATTGCGGATCTCCTCCAGGAAAGCCGTAACGCGCTTGTACTGCATCATAAAGGATTCGCCGCCGGGGACGGGAAGATTGATGTAATCTTCATACCAGTCTTCGATGTAAGGATCGTGAATCTCCTCATACCGCTGCATCTCCCACTCCCCGAAGTTCATCTCCAGCAGGCGGGCGTCGCGGGTTGCATCCGGATAGCCGCAAAACTCCGCAAGCCGCACGCAGCGCGAAAGCGGGCTGGTGAAGACGGCATCGGGCTTGCCCAATGCAGAGAGCGCCCCCTGTGTAGCGGCGGCTTCAACGGCAAACGTATCTTTCAGTGGCACGTCGGTCTGCCCGTAGCAGGTTCCGGCAGGTACATCCACGGAGGTGTGGCGAACGAGAATGACTTCCATATCAGGCCCAGAAAGGAAAAGCAATTAAAACAGCGAGATAGAGCGAAAGTTCGCACAGCAGGAAGGTGGCGCCGCAGCAGTCGCCGGTGTAACCTTGGATCTTGCGCTTCATCAGCAGTGCCAGGAGCAGCATCACAGCCACCGGAACGAGCATCAGGGGGAGGAAGCAAACCGGCATCCAGTGCAGCACAAAGGTCAGCACCAGGACAGGCGCCAGTCCGGCAGCCAGGCAGAACAGCGCCTCGTGCCACTTCATCCGGTTGTAGATGGTCTTGTTTTTGGCCTCCTCTTCCGTGCGCGCATAGGGCAGCAGGTTGATGAGTTGCGCGGCGCAGCACTTGGCCCAGGCGTCTCCGCAAAGCAGGACCAGACAGAGCGAATCGCGCGAAATGACACTCGGCAACTGCAGCATCAGCGCGAAGTAGGCAATCAGCCCGATTACACCGTAAGTGCCTATGTGCGAGTCTTTCATGATGGCCAGCCGGCGCTCGCGCGAGGTGCCGCCGCCGAATCCGTCTATAAAATCGGCCAGGCCGTCTTCGTGCAGCGCGCCGGTCATCAGCAGCCGCACCACCAGGGCCAGAATCCACGCCGGCGTCAGCGGCATCACCTGCGAGGCAAGCCAGAAAGTGAGGGCTATCAGGAAGCCCGTAAACCATCCCACCAGCGGCCAGAGCGGGACCACCCGCTTGAAAGAGTCGGCAGGAATCTCCCGGATGCGCCAGAAGGGCAGGCGGGTAAAGAAGGTGAAGGCGGCGAGCAGTCTCATCGTTTAAAAATATTTGGTGATTTCCGCGTCGCGGAAGCTGTCCATTTCGTTGATCATCCGGACGGCCGACTCCAGGATGGGATAGGCACAGATGGCCCCGGTACCTTCACCGAGCCGCAATCCCAGGCTGAGCAGGGGTTCCGCGCCCATCGCATCGAGCAGTTTGCGGTGACCCGATTCGTCGCCGCAATGGCCGAATACGGCGTACGCTTTCACGTCCGGTGCCAGTTGCATGGCTGCCAACATGCAGGCGGTCATGATGAATCCGTCCACCAGGATCACCATTTTCAGTTCCGCCGCCTGGAGCATCGCACCCACGGCCGCAACCATCTCGAATCCGCCGAACCAGCGCATCCAGTCGCACGGAGTGCCGTCACCGGAATAGTTCGCGGCCGCTTGCTGCAGCACGGCGAGTTTGTGCGCTACGCCTGCGCGGTCCAGGCCGCTTCCAGCGCCCACACATTCGGGCAGCGGGATGCTGGTGAAACGGCTCATCCAGAGCGATGAAGCGGAGGTATTTCCGATTCCCATCTCACCGAAACTCAGCACGTTGCTGCCTTCTTTGGCACACTGGCGGACGATCTCCGCGCCAATCTCCAGACAACGGTCGAACTCCGCCTGCGTCATGGCCGGGCCGTGCAGGAAAATGCGGGTTCCGCGGGCCACTTTGCGGTCGATGATACCGCGGTCTTCGGGCAGGTCGAAATCCACGCCCACATCCACCACCTTGAGGGTAAATCCGTGCTGGCGGCAGAGGAAATTGACTCCTCCGGTCCCTTGCGGATGGGTAAAATGGCAGACCTGCTGCCAGGTAACCTCTTTGGGCGCGATACTCACACCCTCCGCCACGATGCCGTGGTCGGCTGCAAATACGATATTTTGCGGATGCTTCAGTTCGGGAGTCAGGCTTTGCTGAATCAGCCCTGCCTGCAGGGCGAGCGACTCCAGACGGCCCAGGGCGCCGTGGGGCTTGGTGAGGTTGTCAATCTTCTCCTGGAGTGCAGGACGGAGAGCCTCATCGGGTTTGTGAATCTGGAAATCGCGCATCATCTATTTGATTTTAACAGGGATTCCGCTCACCATCAGGACGACTTCATCGGCCTTGGAAGCGACATACTGGTTCATCCAGCCCTGCAGGTCGGTAAAGCGGCGCTGCAGGTCGTTTTCGGAGGTGCCGCCCATTCCTATCTCATTGGTAACCAGCAGGAAAGTGGCATCCTGTGCGGTCAGTCGGTCGAACTCTTTCCGGAGGGCGTCCAGGGCTGCGTCGATGTCGCCGTCCAAGTCATAGAAGAAGTTGGTGGCCCAGAGGGTGAGACAGTCCACCAGCACCACGCGGCCGGTGAAGTCGTGACGGCTGAGAAATTTTTCTTCTTCAAGGTTGGTCCACTGCGGGCCACGGCGTTCCTGGTGGCGTTCCACCCGTTTGCGGAACTCGTCGTCCCAGATTCTTGACGTAGCCAGATAGACGGGATTATCGGAGAGCGACAACGCCGTTTTCTCTGCGTAAGTGCTCTTTCCGGATCGTGCTCCGCCGGTTATCAGAATAATTCGAGTCATAAATACAAAGGTAATGAAAAGTTCGCAGGAAACGGCGAAGCCGGGACAAAATGTCAGGCGGGGAGGGAGAATATAGATAGTTGCCCGATTTTTGCTATATTTGTCGGTTATTAGTAAGATTGATACCGACAGATTAATGGCAAATTTTCTCAAGAAACTTTTTGGCAGCAAGGCGGACCGGGATCTGAAGAAGATGACCCCGATTGTAAACGCCTGTAAAGCTGAATACGAACAAATAGATAAACTTTCTGACGACGCGCTGAGAGAGGCCTCCGCGGCTCTCCGGCAGCTGATCGCCGATCATATCGCCCCGGAAGAGGAGAAGGTGGCCAAGATTAAGGAGCAACTCGCCGACGTGGAGATCGAGGTGTCCCGCAAGGAGAAGCTCGCCACCGAGCAGGACGAACTGGTCAAGACCATCGACAAAAAGATCGAGGAGGTTCTGGAGAAGATTCTCCCGCGGGCCTTCGCCATCATGAAGTCCACCGCCCGCCGATTTGCGGAAAATACGACCATCAAGGTCAAGGCGACCGACTTCGACCGCACCCTCTCCGCTTCGCACGACTTCGTCACCGTCAACGGCGATTACGCCATCTGGCAGAACAGCTGGATGGCCGGCGGCAACCGCATCACCTGGGACATGGTCCACTACGACGTGCAGCTGATCGGCGGTATCGTGCTGAATTCCGGCAAGATTGCCGAGATGGCCACCGGTGAAGGCAAGACCCTCGTGGCTACCCTCCCGGTCTTCCTGAACGCACTGGCAGGCAAGGGCGTTCATGTGGTCACCGTCAACGACTACCTGGCCAAACGAGACTCCGAGTGGATGGGTCCGCTCTATATGTTCCATGGTCTG
>DBXZ01000027.1:0-561 GCA_002309795.1 Bacteroidales bacterium UBA1199 | reverse complement strand
CTACCTGCGCGACAACATGGCCATCAGCCCCGAGGACCTGGTGCAGCGCAAGCATCAGTTCGCAATCGTCGACGAGGTGGACTCCGTGCTGATCGACGACGCCCGGACCCCGCTTATCATCTCCGGACCTGTGCAGCGCAGCGGCGACGAAACCTTCATTCAGTATAAACCTTACGTAGAGCGCCTCTACCAGGCCCAGCGCCAGCTGGTCAACCAGACGCTCAACGAGGCCAAGCGCCAGATTGCAGCCGGCGAGATTGCCGACAAAGGGGAAATCCTGCTCCTGCGCGCCCACAAAGGCCTTCCGAAGTACGGTCCGCTCATCAAATTCCTGAGCGAACCCGGCATGAAGCAGATCCTGCTCGACGCACAGAGCAAGATTACGCGCGCCGCATTCTCCGATCGCGACATCGAACAGCGCGTGGTCACCAACGAACTCTACTTCGTGATTGACGAGCAGAACCGCACGGTGGAACTTACCGACAAGGGTAACGAAATCCTTGCGAACGCCGTGGGCGATCCGGACTTCTTCCTGATGCCGCGCCTGGGCGACGAAACCGC
>DBXZ01000053.1:9459-9814 GCA_002309795.1 Bacteroidales bacterium UBA1199 | reverse complement strand
ATCCGGCTGACGCGGAACGCCCGGACGGATGCCGGCTGCGACGAAGCTTTGCTCCGCCGCATTGTCAAAGCCACCTTCAACCAGCGCCGCAAAACCATCCGCAACGGCCTGCGCAGCATCGGCATCGCCGCCGCAGGTATTCCTTTCCTCGACGCCCGTCCCGAACAACTCTCCGTAGAAGACTTCATCACCCTCACCCGCGCCGTTACAGAAGGTCGGCGAGAAGCGTGAGGTAGTGGGCGTCGGTGGCGTCGAAGGTGTTGAGGTCGCGGCTGTCGATATCCAGGACGGCGGTGACGTGGCCCTCGCGAATGATGGGGACCACAATCTCGCTGCGCGATTCCGAGCTGCAGGC
>DBXZ01000053.1:0-9336 GCA_002309795.1 Bacteroidales bacterium UBA1199 | reverse complement strand
GTCCACCAGAAACCGAAGGTCGTGTGAATCACAGCGGCGAGGTTCGCCATGCGGGCAATCGGGTCGTTTTCGCCTTCCATCAGCGAACGCGCCTGAGCCAGAAGGGTTTCGTATTGTTCTTTCTTGGAAATCATAGCCGGGTTTTAATAATCAGGCTCAAAAATACAGAAAAGTAGTCAGTTGGCAACACGGCATCAGTAGATAGTACCACTCCTATCAAAAAACATTTGTTGCAGTAAGCGAGAAAGACTACCTTTGTCCAAGACATAACAGTGGAGGTAGCTATGTGCAGAATGAAATTTCTGGTGCTCGGGGCCGCCTTTCTGGTGAGCTCCGTCTTTATGTTCTGGAATCNNGGAGAACTGCTTCGATCCGGCCGATGACCCGGCCGTTCGCGACGAAGAGTTTACGCCCGCCGGCGAGCGGCATTGGACCTGGAACAAACTGAACCGAAAGTTGAACGGCGTGGCCAAGGTGATAGTCGCGGCGCGGGACACCTATGGCGACTATCCGGCGCTGGTCGGACTGTGCGAGGTGGAGAACGCCGCGGTATTGCGGAAGCTGGTCTCTATCAAGATGATGGCTAAGCTGGGTTACGGCTGGGTGCACCGCGATTCACCGGATGCGCGGGGAATCGACGTGGCGCTGCTTTTCCGGAAGAGCCGCTTCCGGCCGCTGGTGGTTCGCGCCGTGCCGGTGCCCACGGATCCGCCCACACGGGACATTCTCTATGTGAAGGGGTTGCTGGATGGCGAACCGGTACACGTCCTGGTGAATCACTGGCCATCGAAGCTCGGCGGCTCGGCCGGCGCCGCCCGCCGCCTCGNNCCCGCCGCAGCCTCCCTCCGCGCCTGCATCGACTTTATCGACACGGCCGGCGGCTCCCGAGAAACGGTCATTATCATGGGAGACTTCAATGCCACCCCTCGGGAGATCGACCTGGCGATGTCCGGCTTTGAAAAGGCCCTGCCCGGGTTCGAGAACCTCGCGACCCCCCTGGCGGCCGCCGGCGAAGGCTCCATCAAGTACCGCGGCACCTGGGAACTGATCGACCAGTTCTGGATTCGGGAGGCCCGCCCGGGCGCCCGAATGTCCGTCTTCCGCCCGCCGTTTCTGCTGGAGCCGGACACCGGATACACCGGAGAGAAGCCCCGGCGGACCTGGTCAGGACCCCGCTACAAGGGCGGCTTCAGCGACCATCTCCCGGTCGTCCTGCATAAGAAATAACCCTCTATTAGATATACTGATTGATAGTTTTACTTAAATTTGTGGCATATAGAAATTTCTTTTTTTAACCCCAAACCTATGAAGAAAGTATTAATCCTTGCCATGATGTTGCTGACTTGCAGCACGTTGTTGGCACAAAACCGGGTAACCGGCAAGGTGGTTTCTTCGGAGGATGGTGAGCCTGTGCCCTTCGCCAGTATCGTGGTGAAAGGTACCATGAAAGGTATCGCGTCCGACGCCGACGGAAACTATGTCCTTGACGGAGTGCCCAAAGATGCGGTTCTTGTCTTCTCTTCCGTCGGTTTCAAAGACCTTGAAATCCCGGTAGGCGGAAAGAACGTCATCAATGCAACTCTTCAGCCCGATGCAAACATACTGGAAGAGACAGTCGTCGTAGCGTATGGCTCCGCCAAGAAGATCAGTTCCGTGGTCGGCGCCGCTACGCTTGTCAAATCGGACGCATTTACCAAGATTCCTGCCGCAAGTGCCGGCGACGCCCTTCAGGGTAAAGTTGCCGGTCTCCAGGTTTACACCAGTTCCGGTGAGCCGAGCGCAGAGGTCTCCATGCGCCTGCGCGGTGTGAACTCCATCAACGCATCCAACACCCCGCTCTTCATTCTCGACGGTACGCCGGTTGATGTGGCCATCTTCACCGCCCTCAACCCCAACGATATCGAGAATGTGACGGTGATGAAAGACGCCTCCTCCACCGCCATCTACGGATCGCGTGCAGCAAACGGCGTCGTGTACATCACCACCAAGAAGGGTGCCGGCGAGAAACCGACCGTGACGGTCAGCGGATCGTACGGTATCTCCAACCTGGCCCAGTTCCCGATGGAGCTGATGAATGCCCGGGAATGGTTCGATTTCCGCGAGCTGGCTGATCCGAGCCTCAAGGAAAACGCACAGTTCCAGGCACTCAAGAAATTCCGTCTGGACAACAATATCGGTACGGACTGGCGCAAGTGGATCCTCAACGAAAACGCTCCGACCTGGAAGGCCGACATGAGCGTTTCGGGCCGCAGCCAGCGCAGTGACTACTACATTTCGCTGGGCGCGTTCAGCCGTGAAGGTATCGAGCCGTATTCCGATATGGAGCGCTACTCGATCCGCTCGAACGTCAACAGCAAGATTGCCGACTGGCTCAAGATCGGTGTCAACCTCAACCTGACCTGGCAGAGTCACCACACGGCCGGCTATTCGAATGTCAGCACGGGTTACTACAACCCGATGAACATCATCGCATGGGGCCTTCCGTACGCTACGCCGTATGAGATCATCACCGATCCTTCCGGCAACTTCGTAGGCTACGGCGACGAGCCGGACTACATCACCGACCTGGGTATGTGGAATTACTTCCGCCGCATGGAGGCACAGCCGACCCGCCGCACCAACGCGCGTCTGCACGGCAACCTCTATCAGGAAATCACCCCCATCAAGGGCCTGACGCTCCGTGCCGTACAGGCAATCGAGGGTTCGGACTACCGCTACACCGGCAAGGTCCTTCCCAACAAGATCAGCCTGTCGACCGTCACGGAAGAGTCGTTCGAGCGCTTCTACCGCCTGACCTCCACCAATACGGCCGAATATAAGTTCGCCATTGCGGAAAACAACCACTTCGTCCTGCTGGCCGGTCACGAGTCCATCTATTCGAATGACGAATACTTCTCGACCTGGACGAACGGCCAGACCGACGAGCGCCTGACGAACGTCAACCACGGTACGCAGGCAAACATCCCGTCCTACACCTTCTCGGAAGTGGCCTACAACTCCTTCTTCTCCCGTCTGTCCTACGACTTCGCAGACAAGTACTTCTTTGACGCGACGTTCCGCGTTGACGGCTCCTCGCTCTTCGGTGCGAACCGCCGTTACGCTTCCTTCTGGTCGGTAGGCGGTATGTGGAACATGAAGAAAGAGGCGTTCCTCGGCGACGTGGACTGGGTGGACAACCTCCAGCTGAAAGCTTCCTACGGTACGACCGGTAACTCGGGCATCAGCAACTACCGGGCTTACGGTCTGACCTCTACGGGCAAGCTCTACGACGGCCAGTCTTCCTGGTACGTGGCTTCGCTCAGCAATCCGAACCTCACCTGGGAAACCCTCGTGGCGTTCAATGCCGGCGTCAACGGCCGCCTCTGGAACAGCCTGACCTTCAATCTCGAGTTCTACAACAAGAAGACCAAGGACATGCTGATGTATATTCCGTACTCCTATATCTCCGGTTTCTCCGGCGGCTGGGGTAACGTGGGTTCGATGCGCAACCGCGGTATCGATCTCGAGCTGAAATACGACGCCATCCAGACGAAAGACCTTTACCTGGGCTTCGGCTTCAACATGAACTACAACAGGAACGTCATCACCGAACTGTATGACGGCCGCGATGAATTTGTGGACGGCAGCTCGGGCCTGAAATTCCAGGTCAACCACGCATACGGTGAGTTCTTCCTGGTTGATTTCGCCGGCGTCGACCCCGCAAACGGTAAGTCTCTCTGGCGCAACGCAGACGGTACGCTGACCAGCTCTTACAGCGAAAGCAACGCCGTCTTCCTGGGCAAGAACCGTTTTGCTCCCTGGTCCGGCGGTGCATCAATCGATGCCAGCTGGAAGGGCCTCTCGTTCAACGCGACCTTCTCGGGCGTGCTCGGCAAGTATATGGAGAACTACGACCGCTACTTCGTTGAGAACCCCGCATTCGCAGACGAGTCGAACATGACCAAGCGCATGATGAACATCTGGACCACTCCGGGCCAGATCACGGATATCCCGAAGGCCAGCGAACCGGTGAAGCACGACAGCCGCTTTATCGACAACGCATCCTTCGTCCGTATGAAGAACATCCAGCTCTCCTATGGGTTCCCCAAGCCGCTGCTGCAGCGCACGGGCTTCATAGGCGGAGCAAAAGTGTATGTATCAGGCCGTAACTTATTGACCTTCACTAAGTATACGGGCTGGGATCCTGAAATCGACGCCATTACGGCCATGGGTAACTACCCGAATACGAAACAGGTTGTATTCGGTGTCGAATTGACTTTCTAATCAAGGAGGATTCAGTATGAAAAAGATAATTTTCAGTCTTTGCGCCTTTGCAATGATTTTCGTGTCGGCCTGCAACCTTGACCTTGCGCCGACCAGCTCCATTTCAACCGAAGAATCTCTCCGTTCGATGGACGACGCGCAGAAGCTTCGCAGGGACCTCTACCTCACGATGCGCGACCGCATGGCTTCCGGCGCTTCCGTTTACCTTCTGGAGTTGATGGCGGATTCGTTCCACGGTTCCATCACCTACGGTAACCGCAACGGTGAATACTACAAGTGGGAAATGCGCTCCACCTTCGGCAATGTTGAAACCCTCTGGGAGAAGGCATACTACCTGGTGATGCTCGCCAACTTTATGGAAGAAGGCATCCCTGCGCTGAAGGAGACCGCCACGACCGCCGAGAAAGCACAGTATGATGTGATTCTGGGCGAGTGCGCCTTTACCAAAGCGTATGCGATGTTCAGGCTGACCCAGCTCTTCTGCAAGAACTACAACACTGCCAGCGCAACCACCGATCTGGGCGTGATGCTGTCCGAAAAGACCTTCACCACGCCGAGCCAGCAGTCCACCTATCCGGGCCGCAGCACGCTGGCCGCTACCTACAAGTACATTGAGGATAACCTGACCAAAGCGGAAACCCTGCTTGCAGGCGTTCCCGGTGCGGAAGGTTCGATTTACATCACGATCGACGCCGTGAAGGCGCTGGAAGCGCGCGTTGCCCTGACCAAGGGTGAGTACGCAAAAGCCGCAGGCCTGGCTGCCGCCCTGGTCGATGCCGGCAATTATCCGCTGCTCGACAACCAGGCAGACATGACGGCCCTCTGGACCAACGACAGCGGTAAGGAATGTATCACCCAGTTCTGGTCCAGCATCCTTTCCAACGCCTCCACCAACGACTATGGTTACATCGAATTCACCGGCGGTGTGTATGCCCCGAACTACATTCCTGAAAAGTGGATCGTAGACGCTTATGACGCCAACGACCTCCGTTTCACCACCTGGTTCCGCAACACGCCGGTCAACCTGGGCAACTTCTCCGGCACGGTCTATCTGTGCTTCAAGTTCCCCGGCAACCCGGAACTGATGTCTTCTACCGGCGAATCCACCTATATGCACAAGGCGAAACCGTTCCGCATCGCGGAGCAGTATCTGATTGCAGCCGAGGGTTATGCAATGGACAACCAGCCCGTGCTGGCCAACAAGTACCTGAACGACCTGCGCGCAAAGCGCATCCCGGGTTATGCCGCTGTAAGCTACTCGGGTGACGAGCTGATGAACCAGATCAAGAAAGAGCGTGCGCGCGAATTCTTCGGCGAAGGTTTCCGTTTCACGGACATCAAGCGCTGGAACCAGGGCTTTGCCCGCAGCGCGGCTCAGGACAAGGCGCTCGTAATCGATGCGAACAGTGAATACACGGAACTTCTCTCCCGCGAGGCCTCGCATCCGTTCTTCGTATGGCCGATTCCGCAGGCAGAGATCGACGCCAATCCGCAGATCCGTACCCAGCAGAATGCAGGTTATTAACAGTAAAAACAGATCGCTATGAAAAAGATACTTTCAACGATATCCGTTTTGATGATGGCACTCTTCGCCTTCACTGCGTGCGAAGAGCCCGCCTTCATCTATGAGCCGGAGAATGAGTGTCTGACCTTCAGTGCAAACAAAGGTTCCTGGCTCATTACTGACGACCCCGTTATTACGGTCGATCTCACGCGCGGCGTGGTCACGACGGAGCTTGACGTTCCCCTGACCCTCACCGGCGACGCTCTCTTCTCGCTGACCACCCCGTCTCCGGTTCACTTTGCAGCCGGCGAGGCAACGAAGACCATCCAGGTCGGATACGATGCCACCCAGGCACAGGCAGGAGAATCCTACACATTTACCGTTTCCTTCGATAAAGAGAAGGCGTCTCCTTCCGGTTGGAATGAGTTCGCAGGAACCCTGACCGCTCCGGGTGGTGCAAATTCGGAATATGAAGACTATGCTACGGTGGAATTCTACCAGGGCAAGATCAACGCTTGCGTCCGCCTGGAACAGGAACTCCACTCCACGCTGCAGGTTTCCAAGCTGGATCCGAACAAGTACCGCATCAGGAACGCGATGAACTCGGGCATCGACCTCGACTTCACGATCGATTCCGACGGTATTGTCTATCTGAGCAACGAAACGACCCTGTGTCCGTTCGACAACGAACAGTATATCAAGATTCCGAGCTCCATCGAGTATGAAGGCGAGACCATCACCTTCTGGATCGACCAGAATCCGAAGTACAACAAAATTGCCGAAAACGCAGCTACCGGCGACCACCTGATGGGTATGACCGCAGACGGCGGTACCTCCATCACCTGGTATGTCTGGATGGAAACGGCTTCGAAGGGTATTCTGAAGTTCACCGCCGACGATGACGGCTGGTGGCGTATGTACTTTGATGTGGTCAATATGAATCCGAAACCGGATCCCGACCTCGATTACGACCGCCTGGGTAAGGTAGAGTTCTACCAGGGCAAAGTCAACAGCTGCGTCACTTCCGAGGCTGTGCTGCATTCCCTGCTGCTGGTCAATAAGTTCGACGCCAACAAGTACCGTATCAAGAATGCGATGAACTCGGGTATTGACCTTGACTTTACGATTGATTCCGACGGTGTTGTCCACCTGAGCAACGAGCCCACGCCGTGCCCGTATGACGGTGATACGCCGTACATCAAGATTCCGAGCACGGTCCTCTATGAAGGCGAACCGATCACCTTCTGGATTGACCAGAATCCGAAGTACAACAAGATTGCCGAGAACCCCGCTACCGGCGACCACCTGATGGGTATGACCGCAGACGGCGGTACATCTATCACCTGGTATGTCTGGATGGAGACGGCTTCGAAGGGCATCCTGACGTTTACCGCTGACGATGATGGCTGGTGGCGTATGTACTACGACGTAACAGAAGTCTATATCTAACCTTTTGAAAGCACCGTCCCGGCTTTCGGGCCGGGACGGGTTGCTTTTTTTATCTCACCATGCGGAAACGTTTATTGGGGACGCTGATCCTCTCGGTCATTATGCTGTCTGCCTGTGAAAAGCCGGACGACGGTCCGCGTCACCTGACGCCGGAAGAGATCGAGTATTACAAATCCCTTCAGGTGCAGCAGACCATCGACATCAATAAATATGTAGAGTACCGGAAGGGCGACTGTCCGGTCATCCTGACCGTGCCTCACGGCGGTACGGTGGTGGAATCGTTCCTGACGCTCCGCAACAACTCCAACTGTCCCGATCCGGATTTTGCCACGGACCTGGACTACAACACCTACGAACTGGCCGACGAAATCGATAAGGCCTATTACGCGCAGACCGGCCACCATCCCTATCTGGTGATGGCAAAGATCAAGCGCAACCATGTGGATTTCAACCGGAAGCGGGAGTGGGCCATTCCCCGCGGCGACGACAACCTCGGCAAGGTCTACGACGCTTATCACAACTATGTGGCGCAGGCGCGGACCGAGGTCACCTCGTTGTACGGATCGGGCCTTCTGCTGGATATCCACGGTCAGAGCCATTCCCAGCACATAGAACTGGGATACCTGCTGACCTCTTCGGTGCTGGATAAATCCGACGCCACACTCGATTCGGGCAACTATGCCGCCACTTCCAGCATTCCCCACCTGGCCCGCACCAACAAAAGCGGCTTCTCCTTCTCGCAGGTCCTCCGGGGTACCTATTCCTTCGGAGGATACCTCCACGCAAACGGGCTGGAGTGCGTGCCGCGCCCGGGATACACTTCGCCCGGCAACAGTCCGTATTTTTACGGGGGCTATACGACCCGTATCTACGGCTCCTACAACGGCGGAACCATCGACGCCATCCAGTGCGAGTTCCGCTACTCCTATCGCGACACCCAATCGGAACGTCTCCGCGCCGCGGCCGCCTTTGCGAAGTCGATTTCCGAATTTATGGCTAAACACCGGTAATCTATTGTATTTCAATGAAACAATACCTCGATCTGCTCAAATATATCCGCGAGAACGGAACCTTTAAGGAAGACCGGACCGGGACGGGAACGCAAAGCGTATTCGGCTACCAGATGCGGTTCAACCTGGCCGACGGGTTCCCGTTGCTGACCACCAAAAAGGTCCACCTGAAATCCATCATCTACGAGCTCCTCTGGTTCATTGCCGGCGATACCAACATCAAATACCTGAAAGACCACGGCGTCTCCATCTGGGACGAGTGGGCCGACGAAAACGGCGACCTGGGTCCGGTCTACGGTCACCAGTGGCGCAGCTTCCCCACGCCGGACGGCGGCCACGTGGACCAGCTGAAAAACGTAGTGGAGCAGCTCAGGAAAAACCCCGACAGCCGGCGCCACATTGTCTGCGCCTGGAACCCGGCCGAGGTAGATCAGATGGCCCTGCCGCCTTGCCATACGCTCTTCCAGTTCTACGTGGCGGACGGCCGTCTCTCCTGCCAGCTCTACCAGCGCAGCGCCGACGTCTTCCTGGGCGTGCCATTCAATATCGCTTCCTACGCGCTCCTGACGCTGATGATGGCGCAGGTCTGCGGCTATGAGCCGGGCGACTTTGTGCACACCTTCGGCGACGTCCATATCTATAAGAATCATTTCGACCAGGTCGCGCTCCAACTCTCCCGCGAGCCGCGCAAACTTCCCACGATGCGCCTCAACCCGGACCGCAAAGACCTGTTTGAATTCCAATACGAAGACTTTACCCTGGAGGGTTACGATCCCTGGCCCGCCATCAAAGCCCCCGTTGCCGTATGAAACCACTCAACATGATACTCGCCGCTGCCGAAAACAACGCCATCGGGCGCAAGGGCGGCATTCCCTGGCACATCCGGGAAGATTTTCAGTATTTCAAACGCACCACCCTGGGCCACACCGTGATCATGGGCTACATGACCTGGGTGTCGCTCGGCAGCAAGCCGCTTCCGGGCCGCCGCAACTATGTGATCAGCATTCCGGAGATGATGGCCGGCAAGGAACCGGAAAACCCGACCGATCCGGCTAAAACCGGTAAACCCTGGGCGCCCGGCACGGAGGTCAAATTCTTCCCGAGCCTCGA
>DBXZ01000012.1:38175-59448 GCA_002309795.1 Bacteroidales bacterium UBA1199 | reverse complement strand
GCCAACGGCGGCGTGTTCGAACCGCTGCTCAGCGAACAGGACGCCATCATCTCCGACGCCCTGAACCACGCCTCCATCATTGACGGCGTGCGTCTCTGCAAGGCACAGCGTTACCGCTACGCCAACGGCGACATGGCGGAACTGGAGAACTGCCTCAAGACGGCCCAGGCACAGCGTCACCGCCTGATCGTGACCGACGGCGTCTTCTCCATGGACGGCAACGTCTGCCCGCTNNCCGCTCGACAAGATCTACGAGCTCGCAAACAAGTACGATGCAATGGTCATGGTAGACGAATCGCACTCCGCGGGCGTGGTCGGCAAGACCGGCCGCGGCGTCACCGAACTCTATAACCTCCGCGGCAAGATCGAGATCCTGACCGGCACCCTGGGCAAGGCATTCGGCGGTGCGATCGGCGGTTTCACCACCGGCCGCAAGGAGATCATCGCCATGCTGCGCCAGCGTTCCCGTCCGTACCTCTTCTCGAACTCCCTTCCGCCGATGGTGGCAGCTGCCGGCATCCGCATGTTCGACATGATGAGCGAGACCAACACGCTGCAGGACAAGCTCCACAGCAACACCGACTACTTCGTGGCCCGCATGAAGGCAGCCGGATTCGACATCAAACCCACCCAGAGCGCTATCTGCGCCGTGATGCTCTACGACGCCAAACTCTCCCAGGATTTCGCCGCACGGCTCCAGGAAGAGGGCATCTACGTTACGGGCTTCTACTATCCGGTGGTCCCGAAGGGCCAGGCACGCATCCGCGTCCAGGTCTCCGCAGGTCACGAAGTGGAGCACCTCGACAAATGCATCGCCGCCTTCACCAAGATTGGCAAGGAACTGGGCGTTCTCAAGTAAATCACCTATTTTCACCGATATGAAAAAGCTAACCATTGCTGTTGCTCTTGCCTCAGTGCTCCTGCTGCCCCTGGCCTGCAATCCGGACGGCGGCGCGGACTGTGTCTACACGGCCCACACGGAGAAGATGACCCCCGGCAGGACGGCAGAAATCACCAAAGCCACGACGGACAACTGGATCAATGTCCTCTGGTCCGCCGGCGACAAGATCAAAGTTTTCAAGTCCTCGGAACTCAAGGCCAAAGACGGCCAGGGAACCGATTTTACCCTGACGGGTGCCGCCGGCACCCCTTCCGCACAGTTTACGGCCACCGGAACCGGTTCTTACAACAGGACCAAATCCTACTTCATCTATCCGGCCGGTATCGTCAAAAGCCACGACGGAACGGTGGTGACGCTCAACCTGCCCGCCACCCAGAAGTATGTGCCCGAGAGCTTCTCGACGGAGGCACTTGCCGCCGTTGCGGTCGGCTCCAGCAAAGAGGAAGTCGGCTTCAAGAACCTCTGCGGCCTGCTGCTCGTCAAGATCAAGTGCGAACAGCCCGTTTCCATCTCGTCCCTCACCATCGTAACCAAGGCACAGGAAGCCCTCTGGGGTGAAGGCACGGTGGAGATGGCCTACAAAGAAGGCGAGAATCCCGCCCTCAAGATGAAGGCGCCCGCATCTGACGAACAGAAGCAGGTTAAATTGGTCTGCAATCCTCCGGCACAGCTGGGTACGGAAGCCACTTCGTTCTGCTTCACGCTGCCGGCAGGCGTTCTTGCCAAAGGTTTCGACCTCTATGTGAACGACGACCTCTACGGAACGATGCAGCTTGCGGGTACCGCCGGCAAGAACACCATCCTCCGTTCGGCAAGCCGGACCCCCACGACAGACATCACCTATTCCATGCAGACGTTCAACCCCGAGACTACGCTCCGCGGTATCGCCATCGAATACGAATCTGCGATGGCCGTCCTGGCGCCTACGGCCACGGGTACGAACAGCGGATGGAAGGTCTACTGGGGCGACGGTGCATCGGACAACTACGCTCCGATGCTGACCCATACCTACGCCAATCCGTCCGAAAAGGTTGTCGCATTCTTCGCGCTGCCGGGTGCAGACCAGATTGTCTTCAAAGGCCTTGCAGGCGTTTCCACCATCTACATTAATTCACTCTAAAGGAACGATACTATGAAAAAGACAGCACTTCTGCTTATCCTGTTGATTCTGCCGTTTGAACTGCTGGCAGATACGGTATCGCTCCAGCGCGCCCGTTCCCTGGCTGAAAAGTTCATGGCGGCCGACAATGCCACCCGCGCAGGCTCCCTCACGCTCTCGTACACCTATGACGTGCACGGCGACCTGATGGGAGAAACCCGCGCTGCCGGCGACCCCGCCATCTACGTATTCAACCGTCCCGGCGGCGGTTTCGTCCTCATTTCGGGCGACGACTCCTTCACGCCGATCCTCGGTTATTCCTACACCGGCTCCTTCCAGGACGACGCCACCATGCCGGCCAACCTCCGCGCCTGGATCAGTGAAATGACGGGTTCCATCAACGACCTTCGCGCCGAGCACGCCAAGGCCACCGGCGCGATTGCCGAACAGTGGAGCCGTTACGAATCCACCACGCGTGCCGGCGGCATCAAGCGCGCCAACACCGTGGTCCTGCACGAGACCGCACTCTGGAACCAGGGAGATCCGTTCAACCGCTACTGCCCGGTAATCACGGGCGATAACCCCGGTCTGTCCATTACCGGTTGTGTGGCTACCTCCATCGGTATCCTGATGCGTTACTACAAGTATCCCGCCCGTGCACTGAAGGATTTCCCCGAGCGCAAGGGCAACGGCTATACCATCCCTTTCCGCAAGGCGGATTACGACTACGACTGGGACAACATGTTGTTGAGCTACAAGAACGGATATACCGACGAGCAGGCGAATGCATGTGCCCGTCTGCTGGCCGATATCGGTCAGATCGGTAACCTCAGTTACGCCGTAGACGGTACCGGCGGTGTCACCCGGAACGTGATCGGATCGATGATCGATTATTACGGCTACGACAAGAACATGGTCTTCATGTCCCGCTACTATTTTTCCAACAATGAATGGATTGCCAAGCTGAAGGCGGAACTGGACATCCGGCCGTTGAGCCATACCGGCCGCTCCAGCACGGGCGGTCACGCTTTCGTGGCGGACGGTTATGACGACGAAGACCGCATCCACATCAACTGGGGCTGGGGCGGAAGCAGCAACGGCTTCTTCTCCATCTATGCACTGGGCAATTATACGAGCACCCACTGCGCGACCTTCGGTTTCCGTCCCGACGAAAACGGTTCGCCCGTTCCCTTGTATTGCTACTATAAGTACGAAAGGGACGGCATCACGTACAACGGCATGGAACTGCTCTCGGCAGCCATCACGCCGAACGCCGACTTCACGCTCCGCCTCGGTGCCATCCACAATAACGGATACGCTTCGCACACGGCTGAAATCGGTATCGGCCACTGCAGCAAGACCGGTCAGCTCAAACGGATCATCAGCACCCAGACCTACAGCGTCTCTTCGCTCGGCCCCGGCTACCTGACCTGGTTCCCGAGCATCACCTGCCGGATCACCGATCCCGTGGAAGCCGGAGATTTAATCCGTGCCTTCTTCCGTGCCGACGGCGGTGAGTGGACGCCGGTCTACAGCGACAGTACGGTAGGTTTTGTTGACGTGATCGAACTTGACCGGGCCATCTCGGCCGAGGGTTCGTCCGTGATGACCTACGACAAGGCAGCCCAGACGCTGACCATCACCACCAAAGACGGTGTTACGATTACCGTTTCGTCGCAGTCCGGCGCTTCTACGTCCGGCTACGTGACTATCAACGGCAGCACTGTCGTGATGGATCTGGCGAAGATGCCTTCCGGCACCTATACGGTCTCCCTGATGTCTTCTGCGGGTATCAAGAGTTTCCAGATTGTCCGTTAATACCGGAAACTGGAACCCCCGATAAATTCACGCATAACGGAGGTCGGCGGAATTCCGCCGGCCTCTTTTGGTGTGAGGGCGGCCACTTTGGTCAGGATGAAGTCGAGCAGGCGCTGCGCTTCGGGGTAGGCCGGCGAACGGCGCGAAACGCTGCGTAGCAGGTTCTCCGCATAGCTCTTGAAGAGCGGCAGCTCGTAGATGAGCGACGAATCGAACTTGATGTCGGCCAGCTCTTTGTAGGGCACGATGTTCTTCTCTTCGCCGGCACGGACGCTGGGCCAGCGGAGAATCGTGTCCACCGGACCGTTGCCGCGGAACTGGTTGTCGCGCACCATGCGGCGCAGCAGACGGGTGTCGTAGACCGAATCGTTGGGCTTGCGGATGGTCAGTGACCGGAGCACGGAGGCGTAGATGCTGAACTTGTTCTCCGCTGCAATCTCCGGCGTAAGGTCGGGATTCAGGCCGTGGATACCCTCCATGATAATGATGCTGCCCGGGGTCATCTGCACCTTCTTGCCGCGGAACACGCGCTCGCCCAGGACGAAGTCGTAGCTGGGGACCTCTACCTCTTCGCCGGCGAACAGCTCTCGCAGCTGCTGGTTGAGGAAGGGGACGTCCAGCGCCTCAAGGCACTCGAAATCGTACTCGCCGTTTTCGTCGCGCGGGGTGTCCTTGCGGTTCTTGAAATAGTTGTCCATGGCAATCACGATAGGGGTGATGCCGATCGACGAAAGGTGCAGCGCCAGCCGCTTGGAGGTGGTGGTTTTTCCGCTGCTCGACGGGCCTGCGATCAGGCAGAGCTTGGCGTCCACCCGCCGAGCAATCTCGTCGGCGATCAGGGTGAACTGCCGCGAGTGCATCACTTCGGCCAGCTGGATAAGGCGCGGGCCGAAACCGGCGATCAGTGCGTCGTTCAATGCGCCTACCGTATTTTCGTTGATGGCCCTTTGCCAGATTTTTTCGTCTCTTACCATAAGTTCAGTATCGTTTTCAAATATTTTCCAGTGTATGATTCGGGGCAGGCAGCCACCTGCTCCGGCGTTCCTTCCGCAACAATCGTACCGCCGCCGGCGCCCCCTTCCGGACCCAGGTCTATCAGGTGGTCCACCGATTTGAGGATGTCCGGATTGTGTTCGATGATTACGACCGTGTTGCCGCGCTCCACCAGCCGGCCCAGCACCTCGAGCAGCACCTTGATGTCCTCAAAGTGCAGTCCGGTGGTGGGTTCGTCCAGGATGTAGAGGGTGTTGCCCGTCTCCTTGCGCGCCAATTCGGCCGAAAGCTTGAGCCGCTGGCTCTCCCCGCCGCTGAGCGAGGTGGACTGCTGGCCCAGCGTCAGGTAGCCCAGACCCACATCGGCCATGGTCTGCAGTTTGGCGGCGATCCACGGCACGGCCTTGAAGAACTCCAGCGCCTGCGTGATGCTCATATCCAGCACGTCGCTGATGCTTTTGCCCTTGTATTTGACGGCCAGCGTGTCGGGTTTGTAGCGCTTTCCGCCGCACTCCTTGCAGGTCACGTAGGCCGGCGGCAGGAAGTGCATCTCGATGGTCTGGATGCCGGCGCCCTTGCAGGCTTCGCACCGCCCGCCCTTGATGTTGAAGGAGAAGCGGCCCGGCCCGAACCCGCGCACCTTGGCGTCCGGTGTCTCCGCAAAGAGGTTGCGGATGTCCGCGAAGGCGTTGGTATAGGTGGCCGGATTGCTGCGCGGCGTCTTGCCGATCGGGCTCTGGTCAATCACGATCACCTTGTCTATGTTCTGCAACCCTTCTATCCGGTCGTAGGGAAGCGGGCGGACCTTGGAACGGTAGAAATGCTCTTCGAGTGCGGGCAGCAGCGTCTCGGTGATGAGCGAACTCTTGCCGCTGCCGCTCACGCCGCTGATGCCGATCAGCTTGCCCAACGGCAGGTTGAGGCGGACGTTCTGCAGGTTGTTGCCGCGCGCCCCTTCCAGCGTGAGGAAGAGTCCGTTGCCCGGCCGCCGCAGTGCAGGAACGGGAATCTGTTTGCGGTCCAGCAGGTAGTCAATCGTCAGGCTCGGCTTCCGGGATTTGGCCATATCGGCCGGCGTGCCGTTGTAGAGCAGTTCGCCGCCCTTTTCGCCAGCACCGGGACCCAGGTCCACCAGCCAGTCGGCCGCCATCATCATGTCGCGGTCGTGTTCCACCACCATCACGGAGTTTCCCTCGTCGCGCAGGTTTTTCAACGACGCGATCAGTTTGTTCTCGTCCCGCTGGTGCAGGCCGATGCTCGGTTCGTCCAGGATGTAGAGCACCCCCACCAGTTTGGAGCCGATCTGGGTGGCGAGCCGGATGCGCTGGCTCTCTCCGCCGCTGAGCGTGCGGGTGCTGCGATCCAGGCTCAAGTATTCCAATCCCACGTCGATCAGGAATTTGATGCGGTCTTTGAGTTCCTTGAGGATATCGGCTGCAATCAGCCGCTGCCGCTCGGAGAGAAGGTCGGGCAGCGCGCAGACCCAGTCGTAGAGCCGGTCCATGGTCAGCGCGGAAACCTCCGCGATGTTCTTGCCGGCCAGTTTGAAATAAAGCGCCTCTTTGCGCAGCCGGGTACCGCCGCATTCGGGGCAGACGGTCTCCTCGATATAGAGTTCTTTCTTGTCGCGCGAACGTTCGCTCTCCTCGCCGGTCAGCTGGATCATCTGGATAATTCCGCCGAAACTTTCCATCTGCGTCTCGGCGCCGCTCCCGATCCGCAGCAGTTCGTCGGAACCGTAGAGAATCTGCGTCAGGGCCGTTTCAGGGATGGTTTCAATCGGATCGTGGAGCGAGAACCCGTGCTTGGCGGCAATCGCCTCCAGGAACTGGAAGACCTGTGTTTCGCGTACCTTCTTGATGAAGGGGATGCCGCCCTCCGCAATTGAAAGATGCGGATCTGGGATGATGCGGCTCATGTCCACGCTGGCCACCGTACCCAGTCCGTGGCAGTGCGGGCAGGCGCCCTGCGGCGAATTGAACGAGAAGGTGTGCGGTGCCGGGCTGTCCAGCGAAAAACCGGTATCCGCGCAGACGAAGTTGCGGCTGTAGTGGTGCACCTCGCCGCTCTCCGCCTCCAACACCATCAGCGATCCCTTGCCCTGTCCCAGGGCGGTGACCACCGATTCGCGGATGCGCCGGCGGTCGTCTTTCGCGGGCACGAGCTTGTCCACGACCAGTTCGATGAAGTGGATCTTGTAGCGGTCCACCGTTCCCACATCGCCCAGATAGCGGATCTCGCCGTCCACGCGGACCTGGTTGTAACCTTTGCGGACGAGCTGTTCGAAGAGCTCCTTGTAGTGGCCTTTGCGCCCCTTGACGAGCGGTGCCATCAGCAGCAGGCGCTTTCCGCCGTAACGCTCGATGATCAGGTCCACGATCTGCTCGTCGTTGTAGCGGATCATCTCCTTGCCCGTCTCGGGCGAATAGGCGTTCGCCGCGCGGGCGTAGAGCAGTCGGAAGAAGTCGTAAATCTCGGTGATGGTGCCCACTGTGGAACGGGGATTGCGGCCGATCGTCTTCTGCTCGATCGCGATGATGGGGCTCAGTCCCTTGATGTCGTCTACCTGCGGCCGCTCCAGGATGCCCATGAACTGCCGCGCGTAGGCGGAAAGGGTCTCCATATAGCGGCGCTGTCCCTCCGCATAGAGGGTGTCGAAGGCCAGCGAAGATTTGCCGCTGCCGGAGAGGCCGGTCACGACCACCAGCTTGCCCCGGGGAATCTCGAGGTCGATGTTTTTCAGGTTGTGGCTCCGCGCGCCGCGGATGACGATCTGGTCCTGTCCGTTCATCTGCGCTGGCGGTTTTCCGGGAAGAAGGGGTTATACCGGTGCTCTTCGCCGATCGTGGTGGGATAGCCGTGTCCCGGATAGACGGCGGTGTCGTCCGGCAGCTGGGCCAGGCGGTCGACGCTCTTCAGCAGGGTTTGAAAATTTCCTTTCGGATGGTCGGTGCGGCCCACGCTGCCCTGGAAGAGGGTATCGCCGCTGAAGAGCAGTTTTTCTTCCGCGTTGTAGAAGCAGACGCAGCCGTCGGTGTGGCCCGGGGTGTGAAGCACGCTGAGCGAGCTGTCGCCGAAACGGACCGTGTCGCCCTCGTCAATCGTGTCGAATCCGCCCGTGTAGGGGGTGAAGTCCAGCTCCAGCGCGTCGGCGAACATGCCAGCGGTCTGCACCTGGAAAAGGTCTTCCGAATGCATCATGACCGGCACATCCCAGCGCTCGCGGGCGTAGGCCAGACCGAAGATATGGTCGAAGTGCCCGTGGGTGAGCAGGATGCGGACGGGACGGAGCTTCTCTTCGTCGATGAAGCGCTCCAGCCGGCTGAATTCTCCCCGGTCGTAACAGCCCGGGTCCATAATGACGCAGTCTCGTGAAGGTTCACTCCAGAGAATGTAGCAACACTCTCGTAACGGATTGAAATATAGAGTTTTAATCTTCATCGAACGATATTAGGCGCCGAACCGGCCAACATTTTTACAAAAGTACAAACACTTTTTGTATTTTTGTTACGATAAAACTAAAACTACCCGTTATGCACATCGCGATAGCCGGCAATATCGGCAGTGGAAAAACCACGCTGACCAAGATGCTCGTGGAGCACTTCAAATGGACCCCTAAATTCGAATCGGTCGATTACAACCCCTATCTTGCCGACTTCTACAACGATATGGAGCGCTGGTCGTTCAATATCCAGATTTACTTCCTGAACAAGCGCTTCCTGGACGTGGTAGAAATCCGCAAGAGCGACAAGATCATCGTGCAGGACCGCAGTATCTACGAAGACGCCCGCATCTTCGCGCCCAACCTGCATGACATGGGGCTGATGTCCAGCCGCGACTTCGAGAACTATCAGTCGCTCTTCTCGCTGATGGTCTCGCTGGTCCAGGCGCCGGACCTGCTGATCTACCTGCGTTCCTCCATCCCGAACCTCGTGGCCAACATCCAGAAACGCGGCCGCGAATACGAGAGCAGCATCCGCCTGGACTACCTCAAGGGTCTCAACGAGCGCTACGACAAGTGGATTGACGGCTACACGGACGGCAAGCTCCTGATCATCGACGTAGACAACCTGCGCTTCCAGGAGAATCCGGACGATTTCGCCAAGGTGTGCGATCTGATTGAGGCTCAGCTGAACGGACTTTTCTAGTTTTTTAAAAATCGGTTAATCTTGGCCCCGGACCTCTCCGGGGCTTGTTTTTTCTATGGGGCAGGGGTACCTTCGGCTGAAAAACGCCTGCCTATGCTCTTCAAATGTTATTGCGCCAGCTGCGTCGGGATCGACGCCGTCACGGTCACCGTCGAGGTGGATTGTTCAACCGGAATCGGCCTGCGGATCGTGGGTCTGCCCGACAACGCGGTCCGCGAAAGTCTCCTGCGGGTCGTCACCGCCCTGACAGGCTACGGCTACCGGATTCCCGGCAAGCGTATCCTGATCAACCTGGCCCCGGCCGACATCCGCAAGGAGGGTTCGTCGTTCGATCTGGCCATCGCCGTGGGCCTGCTGGCCGTTTCGGAGCAGATCAGCGCCCCGCGCGGCGGGGAGTATCTGCTGCTGGGCGAGCTGGCGCTCGACGGCCGCCTTCGACCGGTTCCCGGGGCGCTTCCCGTTGCCGTCCATGCCCGCGAAGAGGGATTCCGGGGCTGCATCTTTCCCCGCGACTCGGCCATGGAGGCGGTGGAGCTCGAGGGGTTGGAGGTCTACGGCGTGGAGTCGCTCGCGCAGGTGATCGATATCCTTGCGGGCGACCGCGACGTGCATGAGTTCCTGTTCCGGCGGGAGTTACTGCCGCTACAGGAGGTTCAGCACCGCTCGGATTTCCGGGAGGTGCGGGGCCAGCCGGCCGCCAAACGCGGGCTGGAGATTGCCGCCGCCGGCGGTCATAACCTGGTCCTGATCGGCAGCCCGGGCAGCGGCAAGACCATGATGGCCTCCTGCCTGCCCTCCATCCTGCCCACGATGACGCCGGCCGAATCGGTCGAAACGAGCAAGATCTATTCGGTCTGCGGGTGCAGTATCGGCCGCAGCGGACTGATGCGCGAACGTCCTTTCCGCACGCCGCACCACAGCGCAAGCCTGGTCTCGCTGATCGGCGGCGGCGCCCAGGCCCGGCCCGGGGAGATCTCCCTGTCGCACAACGGGGTGCTCTATTGTGACGAACTCGCCCAGTTCCCGCGTTCCAGCCTGGATGCGTTGCGCCAGCCGCTCGAAGACGGCCGCGTCACCATCTCCCGCGCCCGCTACAAGGTCACCTATCCCGCCTCGTTCATGCTGATTGCCTCCATGAATCCCTGTCCCTGCGGCTATTACGGCGACGGCACCGGCCGCTGCCACTGCACGCCCCAGCAGATCGCCACCTACATGGCCCGCATCAGCGGACCCTTGATGGACCGCCTGGACATGCATATCCGGTGCGACAGCGTGCCGGCTGAAGACCTGCTGAAAGGCGCTGACGCCGAGCCCAGTGCGGCCATTGCGGAACGGGTGGTGCGCGCCCGTGAAATCCAGGTTGCGCGCTTCCGCGCCGACGGCATCTTCACCAATTCGCAGATGAATGCGGCCCTGCTGCGGCGCTACTGCGCGCTGGGCGCCCGCGAGACGGAGTTCCTCAAGAATGCCATCAGCAAGCTGAACCTCTCCGCCCGCGCCTACAGCCGCATCCTCAAATTGGCCCGCACCATCGCCGACCTGGCCGCCTCGCCCGAAATCCGCCTGCCCCACCTGGCCGAAGCCATCGGCTTCCGCTCCCTCGACCGCCTCACCGACCTTTACAGATAGCCCTTTTCTCAAAACGAATGACTGAGACATATATACTATCCACAAAGGTTGATCAAAATGGAAGGCGGTTCGTCTTGACTTCCCGCGGTCAATTAGTGTTTGGTGAAATAACGCCGGATACCGGATTGAAGGCTGCTCCGATTCTACTGAGTGAAGGTATAATAACGAATCAGGGAACTAACGACGGATATGGACTGATACACATCGAAGCGCGACACGGCGATCAGATACGGAAAGCCGGTTACCGTTCCGTGATAGATTTCATAGAAGGCGTGGCTAAGAACTATGAAACAATCCGAAAAGGGAAAAGGCGGAACGGTGCGCAGACCTATATGGTACAACTCGTTGATACGAAGAATAATACACTTATTGTAGAATTGTCGGCAGATGGCATATTCTGGAACATAAACACCGCAGGTGTCTTTAGGACATCCTACGGTGTAAATAACAATGTTGTATATAACCGTCCCACTTCGGTTAAGCGGCCTGCCGAAGCCGCCGGAGCCACGCGGACTGAAGAACAAAGCAGCACTCTGTCAGTCCCCAGCAGGAGCAACACTCCTACACAACACCACAAAGATAGTAAATAATCCGGAAGAACAATGCTCCCTGCAACAATTCAAGGGTATTTCGTATCTTTGCAGTATGACAGAGATCATCATCAACGGGATCGAAGATTTGCCGCGGGCTGCGAAGGTTTTTCTGGAGAAGAAGGGCGCGGCCACGGTCGTTGCCTTTTACGGCTCGATGGGTGCCGGAAAGACCACCTTCATCACCGCCCTCTGTCGCGCAATGGGCGTCCGTGACGATGTCAACAGCCCGACTTTCACGATTGTCAACGAATATCGCGACGGCGGTGGCGACCCGGTCTATCACTTTGATTTCTACCGCATCAACCGGCTTTCGGAAGCGATGGATATTGGCCTGTTCGAATACTTTGACAGCGGCCGTCTCTGCCTGATCGAATGGCCGGAGATGATTGAAGAACTGCTGCCGGAAGAGACGCTCAAAGTGCAGATTCTGACGGACGACGCCCGTACGCGCCGGCTGCTGTTTTAGCACGATAGTTGCAGAATGAGTGCCGGACTCAAAATGAATGCAATGAAAATGAAACTTCATACCTTGCTGCGAACCGCCTGCATCCTGCTGGCCGCCCTGCTGATGGGCACCACCCTGCAGGCCCAGAGCGCCCGTTACTTCGACGCGCTCCGGCTCTACCACGCCGGCAAGCCGGACAAGGCAATTCCCCTGTTCGAGAAAGAAATCGCAGACAATCCTGCCAACGACGCCGCCCACTTCTACCTGGGCACCACGATCCTCTCTACCACAAAACCGGATTTGGAACGCGTGGAGCAGTGTTTCCGCAAGGCGCTGGAACTCAGCCCGGACAACTATTGGTATAAGTATTCGCTGGCGCTGTTCTACACGGAGACCAGCCGTCCCGAACTCGCCTCGCCGCTGCTGGAAGAACTGATGGCGGAGCATCCCAAAAAGAGCGACCTTTACTTCGACGCGGCCAGCGCCTACGTCAGCCAGAACGACACCAAAAAGGCGCTGGAGGTAATCGACAAGATCGAATCCGTGGCCGGCAAGAACGAGATGATCGCCATCTCCAAGATGGACCTCATCCGCAAGCAGACCTCCGGCGCAGCCGGTGAAATGGCGGCATTGGAGTATCTCGAATCCTATTATCAGGACTGCCGTACGCCGCGTCTGGCCACGATGCTCGGCGACTACTATCAACGCTCGTTCCGCGACAGCCTGGCCGTGGATCTCTACTCTCAGGCCATTGAAATGGACGAGGCCTACGCGCCCGCCTATTACGGTCGCGCCCACAGTTACCAGAGCCTCCGGATGTACGACAACTACTTCGACGACATCCGCATCTTCCTGCGCGACGAAAGCATCGCCCCGCTGGCCAAGGCGGACTATCTCAACCACATGATGGACGTCCCTCAGTTCATCCAGGCCTTCCAGGCGGATGTCGACTCGATGATGCTCGACGCCCGTCTCTCCGCGCCGGAAGACACCACGGTGAACGCGGCGGTGGCCATGTACTACTACCGCACGGACCGTCAGCCCCTGGGCATCGAACTGATGCGCCAGATGACGGAACGATGGCCGGAAAGCTATCCCCAGGGCTTCCAGTATCTGCTGATGCTGTACTACTACGGATCCTGGGACGGCCTCATCAACGCGGCCACCGTGCAGCTCCAGCGCTTCCCCAAGGGCCATGACATCCTGATTCTCCGGGCGTCGGCCTTCCGCCAGCTGAAGAACTACGAATCGGCCATCGCCGACTATGAGCAGATGCTCGCCGATGCGCCCAAAGACAGCGCTACCGTGGTGATGGCCTGCACCTCGCTGGGCGACCTCTATCACGAAACAGGCAACCTTAAGAAGGCCTACGCCAACTACGAAAAGGCGCTGAAGCGTGCACCGGACCATCTGGTCGCGCTCAACAATTACGCCTACTTCCTGAGTCTCGAAGGCAAGAAGCTCAAGAAAGCCAAGGAGATGAGCCGCAAGACCATCGAGGCCGAACCGGACAACCCCACCTATCTGGACACCTATGCCTGGATCCTGCACCTGCTGGGCCAGGACCTGGAGGCCAAGGCGCTCTTCAAGCATGCGATGCTTTACGGCGGCAAGGAACAGCCTGCCGTCCTGGATCACTATGCCGAAGTGCTCTATACCCTGAAAGAATACGATCTGGCCTACATCTACTGGAACCAGGCCAAATCGCTTGATACCGACGGCGAACTGAAACTCGACGACAAGATACGCGAACGCAAGAACAACCAGACCCGATGAAACTCCTCCGCGTTCTTCTCCCGATTCTGCTGCTCTGCAGCCTGAGCACGGCTCCGCTCCGCGCGCAGGATCTCAGCGCCAAGCAGGAACGGAAGCAGAAGATCGAGCAGGAGATCCGTTTCCTGGACAAGCAGCTCAAGAACTTGGGCGAAAAACACCGTTCCACTACGGAGCACCTGACGCTGGTCCAGAAGAAGGTTTCGGCGCGCAAGTCGCTGCTGAGCCGCATCGATGTCCAGATCCACGACCTGGATGCGCAGATTGCGGAAAAGAAGGCGGACATCGCCCGCACGCAGGCCGAGCTCGACACGCTGGGCGGATACTACGACCGCCTGATCTACAACGCCTACAAGAACCGTGACACCAAAGTCTGGTTTATGTACGTGCTGGGCAGTGAGAGTGTGGGGCAGGGGTATCGCCGGCTTACCTATTTCAAGAATCTCTCCGACGCCGTCGGCGTGCAGGCCGACCGGATCCGCGACACCCGCCTCCGTCTCGAACAGGAGCAGGCCTCCCTGCAGGAATCCCGCCGCCAGCTGGTGGCGCTCCGCGGACAGCGCGAGAAAGAATACAAACAGCTGGTGTCCGACCAGCAGCAGTCCCGGTCGCTCATCAACCGGATTGCAAAAGACCAGAAAAAGTATCGCAAGGAACTGGCCGTCAAGCGCAAAGAGGTGGAGAACCTGAACCGCCAGATTTCCAGGATGGTGGCCTCCACCGTCGCGGCCGACAAGAAGTCCAAGGATATGGTCGACCCGACCCTCTCGGGCGAATTCGCACAGAATCGCGGCAAGCTGGGCTGGCCGGTCAACGAGGGCGTCATCACCGACCGGTTCGGTGTGCACTACCATCCGGTCTACAAGAATATCCGCCTGCCGGAGAACAACGGCATCACCATCTCCACCAACGCCGGCGCCGAGGTCCACAGCGTCTTCGACGGCGTGGTCAAGCAGATTGTGGTGATTCCGGGCTACAACCAGTGTGTGCTCATCCAGCACGGCAAGTATTACACCTTCTACTGCAAGCTGGCCGGCGTCAATGTCAAGCCGCGCCAGAAGGTCCGCACCGGCGAATCTATCGGCTGGCTGCTGACCGACGGAAACGTCTCCACCATCCATTTCCAGATCTGGGACGGAACCACCAAGCAGGACCCTGAAAAGTGGCTGAAACGTTGACACCATGATATACAGCATTCTTGATACCGATCTTTACAAGGCCTCGACAAGTTATGCGGACCTTTGCCTGTTCCCGCTGGCGGAAGGCTCTTTTACCTTCCACGACCGCGCCGGGGAGGTCTATGACGAATCTTTCCTGTGCGAACTGAAGGCGGAGCTGGCCGCTCTGGCCGACCTGCAGCTCACCGAATCGGAGTTCGAATGGGCGGTTCATACGATTCCCTATATCCCGCGTCCTTTCTGGGAGTGGCTGCGCAGTTTCCGGTTCGAGCCGGAGAAACTGCAGGTGGAACTCGATGCGCAGGGCCATCTCCACATCGAGGTGACCGATTTCCTCTACAAGGTCACCTGGTATGAGATTCCGGTTCTGGCCACGGTCAGTGAGCTCCGCAACCGTCACCGCGGTTTCCACGCCGACCTCTCAACCATGCTGCGCCGGCTCGATGAGAAGATCGATTATGCCAACGCCCATCACCTGAAGTTTTCAGAATTCGGCACCCGCCGCCGCTACAGCGCCGCTTCGCACGACGCCATCGTGGCCCGGCTCAAGGAGCGCTGTCCCGACTATTGCGCCGGCACCTCCAATATGTTCCTCGCCATGAAGTACAACATGGTTCCGGTCGGCACCTTCCCCCACGAGTATATCCAGACCCACGCCGCCCTCTTCGGCAACAAGCGTGCGAATTACCTGATGCTGGAAAACTGGATGAAGGTCTATCAAGGCTCGCTCGGAACCGCGTTGACGGACCTCTTCGGCACCCGTTCGTTCCTCCGTACCCTCACCCGCCAGCAGGCGCTTCTGCTGCAGGGTTATCGGATTGATTCGGGCGACGATATCGAAGTCGGCGAGATGATCATCGCGCGTCTGCAGGAGTTCGGAATCGACCCGCGCACCAAGTTGCTGGTCTTCTCCAATGCCCTGGATTTCCCGCGTTACAAGGCTATCGTGGACCATTTCAGTGGCCGCATCCAGATCAGCGCCGGCATCGGCACCAATATCACCTGCGATCCGGGTATCCCCGGCTACAAGGCAGCCAATATCGTGATGAAGCTCAGCCGCTGCCGGATGTCCGCCAAGGATCCCTGGGAGAAGTGCATCAAGATCTCCGACGACGAAGGCAAGCACATCGGCGATCCCCGCGAAATCGACATCGCCCGCTACGAACTCCACCTCTAGCCTTGCGCTATTTTTGCCGTGGCGGCTAACTCTCTGCAATTCAGCCAGAACGTAATTATCGGTCAGTGAAATCTGCTGACCGATTTTCATTATTAGGCTAATGCTCAA
This sequence comes from Bacteroidales bacterium UBA1199, assembly GCA_002309795.1. The sequence continues at coordinate 43,586 of DBXZ01000012.1, read as the reverse complement.
TCACTTAGATGCCACGCCAATATCCGTTCCAAGTTTATGTAAAAGGAACACTAGTTCGCTCAGCGTGTTGAGGCTGGCATTCGCAAGTAGGTGGCAGAAGGGCCCCGCCCCAACAAGCCGACGCGCGTGCCGCGCGCCGGAATCCCGGCGGATTTCACCCCGCCACCTCTTCCCCGGGCTTTTCCCCCGCCACCGCTCCCCCTTTGGCACCCTCCCGCCACTTATCCACCTTCCTTTCTCTTCTACCGCATTCCTTTGAACTGTCGCCAAAGTGACGCACGTCGATATACCGTGAAAGGGCTTGTATCGAGGGTGAGTATGCGTCATACCCCGATCTCGGCCTCTTGCGCACAGTAATATGCCTTGCAGTGCCCTAGAGCGTGGGTGCGTGTGCGTCACTTTGGCGAAAGCCCGGCCATTCTCCGCGACCATTCCTCCCCTAAAGTGATACTGGTGTCCCATTTTCGGATACCAGTACCACCCCACAAAAAACATAGTGGCCCAAATCCTGGACCACTATGCAAACCAAAATTATGTTCGTTAAGGACTAGTTCTGTTTCTGGCAACGGACGCTGTACATCATATTTGGCGTAAAAGTACCCACAGGAACATAGTAATATGTATTTGTAGTATGATCTGTACTTGTTCCGAAGTCAAATCCGTAGCATCCTGTGTAGGGGCTTCTGCTGCCCATCAGATAATATCCCTTATAATTTGCATTAGGGGTCGAGTAGTATGATGTAACATTAGGTTGTCCATCATTACCCACAGAAACCCTTCCTGCAGCAGGGAGCCATACTTCATTTGTGCCATCTGTAAGTGTCATGTAATGGAAGTTGCCGCTACCACCATAACTCCATTTATCTCCTGCATCTTTTAATTTTTTAAAAATACTTGCATTCACATCATCCTGAGAATTTACGTTATAGGTAACATATCCAGGAGGACAAGGATCATAAATGGTCTTGGTATTGGACCAGAAAGGTGTTGCCGGCGCATCCTTATACCATGCATTGCTCCACGAGCTTCCATAGGCGACTAGTTCTGTCGGATGAGCGGTGACATATTCCACGGTGGCTTTTGCGTCATCGGTATTGTCGCTTGCCGAAGGCAGGGCGGCGGTGCCACAAACCCTCATGTCTCTGCTCTGTGTGTTAGTTATGGCATTGCTGATATAGAACGGGTCTTTCCTCCCCCAATAATAATAGAGGCCATTAGTAATCAACCCATCGCCTTTAGTTGCAGAAAGAGCTCCCAGATTACGGTCCATGAAGGTCGTTGTCGCTCCACCATAACTCAAGGTAACCTCCAATGGAGTGTCTGTGCACCAGATGTGCCAGCTCCAAAGGATGTTGCCTCCTTCATCTTTAGCGGCAATCAAAGCATTTCCTTCCTTGAACACGGCTGGGGTGGAGAATATTATATATCCAAATGGAGAGTAACTCACAGACTCAATGATATCGCCAACATTGACCGGAGTATAACTATTATCGGTTTCCCAAAGGACAGAGACGCTGGCCACAGATCCAACAGAAGTATTGCTATTGCCTTTAACTGGACGGAAGTGATAATCTCCGGCCGCAGATACAATATAGCAGTTTGCAGATTCAGCACCAAATCCTGTTGAAGTGGTTAGCGCCAGATAATCATCAATGGAGATTGGCGTTGTCGGGGTTACCTTATTTTCGTTAATGGTGGTGCTTGCATTATTGACTAGCGTTACAGTGCTGTCGTCTTCCTTCGTTATCACAAGCGTATAACCCTTACTTAGCGTACCCGAAGGAAGAGCTATATAGAAGTCGGTGTAAGAACTGGTCGACAGAGTCGGATACGGGTCTTGGAAACGAAGATTTCTATATTTGTTAAGGCTGCCTGCGCCTAAATACGAAAGTCTGTGGTAAGAGTCGTTATAACTATACTGCATGCCACCATAAGAAACCGTCTCATTGTTGTTGCCCTCAATGTGAATGTTCTTGATAGCAAAATCTCCTTTGAGCGAAACCTTCAACCAACCGACCATGCTCTTGAACGTCAAATGTTCGTCTTCGCTATAAGCTATCATAAGGTTTTCATAGCCATAAATTGGAGAAGAAGCGTCAAAGTATGGAGAATCTGTCGGAAAATTAACATAGACTCTCGTCGTCCCTGAGGATTCTCCTCCTTCCCTGTAAACGGCAGAATAAGGATACACTCCGACATTGAAGGCAAAAATACCAGAGGTGTATGTGTGAGTACCTTCATGCGCAGACACCATCTCCAAAACACCCCCGGCGGCGTTTGTTATATGATAACGATCATATTTACTTCCTTTGGGGAATATTGCTACTTCATCATTTAAATCCCAATAATGGGAATAGGTCTTTGCTCCGGAATTGTAATTGAAACCAGCTTTGGTGTCATCAACCGAAGCGTAAAAAACAGGAGCATCCTTGGTCTTGTCGTTTTGGGGATCAATTCTTTCGCAAGCGGTCGGAAGAATAATCAATAATGCTAAAAGCAGATAAACTCTTTTCATGACACTTCTCATAATTAGATGACCCAAGGAACTTCAGGATTTTCACCGGATGGATCAATGCCACCCGACAGTGCGATGCAACGGGAGGTTGCGATTTTGATCTCTTTGGATTCTGGAGCGAGATAGATCTCCTTTTCGTGTTTTTCCATGGAAATGTTTGGTATTGTTTACTAGTCTAAATCCAAAAACATGATTCTGTACGTTACAGCCCTGCAAATTTCGTGGATTCAAAACGCTCGAACACCACCCTTAGGGGTGGAACGCGCCACCCTAAATGGTGGGAAAGCACTGTTCTCTGCGTGTGGCGGGGTTTTTGGAATGTAACTAAATTTTAGTTACATTTGCAGCATGAATACGCTAAAGTATAAAGGATTTATCGGGTCCGTCAACTTCAGTGAGGCTGACGGCGTGTTCTTCGGGAAAATCGAAGGCATCGACGGGCTGGTCAATTTCGAGGGGGCCAGCATTCAGGAAATCACGGAAGCCTTCCACAACGCGGTGGAAGATCACATCGCTTTTTGTAAGAAGCAGGGCATTCCTCCCAGAAAAAGCTATTCAGGCAATCTGAATATTCGTATTTCTCCCGCGACGCACAATTCTATAGCAGACTATGCTGCAGAAGCCGGGATTACCATCAATGCATTCATCAGGCGGGCACTGGAAAAGGCGGTGGAGAATCCCGCTGCTGTGATGGAGCCTCTCGTGGACGGATATGCGACTTCTGCAAAACGAGCGTTGGCTTTGAGCGAACCCGCTGTCAGTTACGGCAGCCGGGACATCACTCAGTTCTGGATTCCTTCGGAAGATATTCCGCTTGCCAAGGCCATGGCACGAAAGATGGGTTGGGAGTTTATGTTGAACTATCCGGAATCGGGTCTGGAGGTTGCCCTTGACGAACTTCACAACGGCCAAGTCTCCGAATTTTCCAGCTTTAAAGACTTGATGAAGAGCATTGAGGAGGAGGGAAGTGATGGCGAGGTATAAGTGTTCGACAACCGGGCAGTTCCGAAGAGATATCAAACTTTGCATCAAGCAAGGCCGTAATATGAGCTTGCTTGAGAAGGTCATTAATCTACTGGCAGAAGATGGCCGTCTTCCTCAGGAATACCATCCCCATAAGCTTTCTGGTCGGTTGAGTGGCATCTGGGAGTGTCATATCCAGCCAGACTGGCTGTTGCTTTGGGCGCAGGATGATCAGGAACTCGTCCTGATTTTGACACGGACGGGCACCCACGCAGAGGTTTTGAGGTAAAGTCCTACTCCAGATACTCCCGGGCGGCGGTGACGAGTTCGGCGGTGTTGGCCACGTCGAACTTGACGAGGAGCTTTTTGCGGTACCACTTGATGGTCTCCGGACTCAGGCAGAGACCGTCGGCAATCTGGGCGGTGGTGTAGCCCTTGGCCAGGAGGGCCAGGATCTCGCGTTCGCGCTCCGAGATGGGCGTGGCAGATTCGGCAGGATGTGCGGCCGCATGCAGATCGGACAGTGTCTCTTCCATCACGACGGAAGTTTCTGCCTGCTGACGGCGGCTGCGACGGAGCCGGCGCAAGACGAACATCAGCGCACCAAAGAGCAGTATCAGCGCTACCAGACCAACGAGCAGCCAAACAAGCATCTTCCGCTGCTGAGCCAGCGAATCGGAAATGCACTCATAGATATCCTTGCGGGTTTCAATCTCTTCTCGGTTGTGGTTGACGTAGTATTCGTCGGCCTCCCGCAGGTAGCGCAGCGCCTTCCGGGTCTGGCCCTTGGCCGTATAGAGCCGGCCCAAACCCTTTTGCGCACCGGCAATCATCAGCGAGTCGCCCGAAGAGAGCGCATAGTCCATCGATCGCAGGTAAGCCTTTTCTGCAGCTTTCAGATCGCCTTCGTCCACCCAGGTTTCACCGATATTATAATATAGGATGGCATTGCTCTCGTTCCAGCCGTATTTGTCGAAGAGCGCGCCCGCCTTTTCGTAGTACTCCATGGCCTTGGGGATGTCACCCATCACGTTGTACAGGTTGCCTACGGTGCCGTAGAGCATCGAATACATATCGTCACACTCTCTTTCCGAATAACCGTCAGGATTCGTAAAAGAGGTGGCTCCGGCCGCCATCCGGTCCACTTCGGCCAGCGACCGGGTGAAATAGACCAGCGCGCTGTCGTGCTGTTCGCGACCGTAGAACTGCAGGCCTATCTCGCGCAGGGCGTCGACATTCGCCATCGGCCAATCCTTTCGCTGGCTGATTTCCAGCGCTTTGCGGGCATAGAACATGCTCTTTTCGCCGTTGAAGTTCCGGTAGCCCTGCATCAGGTCGCGATAGGCGCGGTTCAGATCATTCAGTTCCGCTTCCGAAGCACGGTCCACGGCGTCGGGCGTCCAGCGTGCCACGGCCCGCTCCAGGGAGTCCAGATTGTGTCCGCGGTAATCGTTGTAGGCGCGGACCGGCGTCGTCGCCAGAAAAAGCAGCGCCAAAACCGGCAAAAGGAAGAATCGTTTCATAAAGCGAAGATATCAAAAACGCTCCATAACTCGAGCGGAGCGCGGATGAAAACCACCCCCGACAGCCCTATTTCCACCCTTAAGGGTGGTGCGCAAGTGTGCAAAAGAGGCGAAATTTGTCATCAGTTCATCATCAGACAGCAATTAACACACATAACTATGAAAAAAATCGCTATCCTCTTGTGCGCACTGATGTGTTTGGGCGGCGTTGCCCAGGGTCAGAGCCTGCTCAAGAGTCTCGGCCAGCGCGCCAAAAATGCCGTTGGAAATTCAATCGGCAAAAAGGTAGAAAAGCAAGTGGAGTCGGAAGTCGACAAGGTCATTGACGGCAAGAAAGGAAAGAAGGGCAAGGCCGCCAAGGAAGAATCTACGGAAGTCAAAACTGCCACCTGGACCTGCGAAGAGTGCGG
>DBXZ01000012.1:25918-38080 GCA_002309795.1 Bacteroidales bacterium UBA1199 | reverse complement strand
GAGGGCAACACCGGCAAGTTCTGCGACGAATGCGGGGCCAAGAAGCCCGGCGGCGCTGCCGAGGTGAAGAAGCCCGCTCCGGAACCCAAGGCCGCTCCGGCCAAACCCAGGAAGCAGATTGAAACCGCCTATGCCAAGAGCGACTTCGTGCCGGGCGACGAGATCTTCTTCGAAGACAACTTCGAGCACGAGAAGATTGGTGAATTCCCCCTCCGATGGGACCTTCTCTCCGGTTATGCGGAGACCGTTACCATCGCAGGCCGCAAGTGCATCGGTTTTACGGATGACGGGGCTGCATCTATCAAGCCCCTGATGAAAGAGGATGACTATCTTCCCGATGTCTTCACGCTTGAGTTCGACCTCTTTGTAAACGATGCCGACGAACTGGGCGACAACGAGGTGGGCGAACATACTTTCTATGTAGAGTTTCTCGCGCCGAAAGAAGAAGTGGTCGGTAGTATCAGATACTGGTTCCGCTCCGGCGACGGCGGCAGCGTGCTGGACTGGGAGATGTATAACCCCAGCGGTAATCCTGTCCGTGGCGAGAAAGGGATTCACGTGGGTGAAGACGGCACGCTCAAATCCCTGTTGAAACTGGGTGAATGGAACCACTTTGCCTACTCCTTCAACAAGCGTGCATTCAAGGGCTATATCAACGGCTCGCGCGTGATCAACATTCCCAGTATGAAGAAGCCCACCAGTCTGCGGTTCAGTAACGGCGGACAGTATAAATACAACTCGCTGAGCAATGTCCGCCTGGCCCAGGGTGCCGTGCCGCTCTATGACCGCCTGATGACTGACGGCAAGATTGTGACCTACGCCATCACCTTCGAGTTGGGCAAGGCCGATCTCAAACCCGAATCGATGGTCGAAATCAATCGTGTTGCCAAGTTGATGCAGGAGAATCCGGGACTGGAATTCGAGGTTCAGGGACACTGCGACGCCTCCGGCTCCGACAAGGTGAACGACCCGCTCAGCCAGCAGCGTGCGGAGGCCATCGTGGCTGCGCTGGTGGACCAGGGCATCGCTTCCGCGCGCCTCACCGCGGTAGGTAAGGGTTCGCACAGCCCGATTGCCGACAACAAGACCGACGAAGGTCGTGCAAAGAACCGTCGTGTTGAATTTGTAAAGAAGTAACGATATGAAAAGAGTATTGATTCTCATTGCGATGCTGTCGCTGGCGGCGGCACCGGTCCAGGCTCAGGGCTTCCTGGGCAAACTGAAAGAGAAGACCCAGAACCTCGGCGGCAAGCTGGGCGAATCGCTCAAGGGCGTGCTGCCGGAAGAGGCCAAACAGGCCGTTTCCGCAACTTCGGACGAATCAGATCCGGGCAACGTCACCGCAGTCACCGGCGAACAGGCGCTTCCGCCCAAGAAGGCCAGCACCTTCGGTTGGGACGGCCCCGTGACCCCTTCCACCGCCAAGTTCCCCATTCCGCTGATGAACGAACTCCCGCCCGTGCCGGATCCCGCTGAACTGGCCAATCCCACCGAGGAGAAGCAGATTGCCTACTACAAGGCCATCAAAGCGGTAACCCTCCGTGCGGAGGAACTCAACGAAGACACCACCTGCGAGGACGAGGAGACCCTGATGTGGCGCAAGAAGAGCAACAAGATGCTCAGCGACCTCTTCGGCCTGACCGAGGCGGAAATCCAAATGCTTCAGGACGAGAACCTGCCCCAGGCAGAGAAGGACCGTCTGCAGGAGAAGATGACCAAGGCCCTGCTGGGCGACTTCAACGTGGATGACATCGAGAAGATGGCTTCCAAGTATGAAGGGATGTCTGAAGACGAAGCTGCCGCTATGATGGGCCAGCGGGCAACTTCCGCCCTGGATGTCGTCTACGATCGCAATAACGCTGATATCCAAAAGTATATGGGCGTAACTGCGGCCGACCTGAAGTCCGCTTCCCGCGCGCAGATGAACTCCAGGTCGCAAAAGGAATGCCCCGAAATGACGGCGCTCAACGCAAGGGTGAAGGCATACCAGAAGGCCCAGGCTGCCAAGGATCCTTCCTTCAAGAAGGCCGCAGATGCTTTTGAAAAACGAATGCGCAAAGAGACCATGGAGGCCTCTATGAGCGCCAGCAGCATGAGCAATATGGGCGGCGGCATGGGCAACCTGATGAAGGCCATGGACAATGCGAAACCCATCATGGAAATGGAACAGAAGATGACCAAGTACTTCTCCGACACCCAGAAGCTTTTGGAAGTCACCGAAGAAGACTCGCGCGTCAAGTTCTCCAACGCAGACCGCAAGAAGCTGCTCGCCCTCAAGGAGCAGATCTACGCAACCGACGATCCGGCCGTTTATAATCCGCTCTACATCCAGGCTCAGGAGCTGATCAAGAGCTACCGCGTGCGTGCAGCCAAAGTCTGGGCCGCCGATGTCCAGAAGCGTTTCGACAAGATGAAAGAGAACCTCTCCGAACTGATTAAGATCAACCGAAAGGCCGTTGCCGATGAGATCATCCCCGAATGCGCTCTCTGGCGCATGCCGCTCAATGCCGTGATAACGGCGGGCAATATTCTGGAGGAGGCCTACAGTGAATTTCCGTGCGACTATCCGCCCATGTACAACGAGGAGGTCGTGCGCGAGCTCCCGCTCTCCAAGGTGCCCGGCTCCTACGGCCACGCATGGTTCCCGGAGTTCTCCGTATTCGGTGCGGCGCACTTCGACGAGATTGCCGCCGGCAAGTATGTCTTTGCTTCCAGCGATGAGGGCGTCTTCCAGTTCAACGGCGGCGTCTGGACCAAACTCTCCGACGAACGGCTCAAAGAGCTGAACGAGATGAAGCGGGGCGCTGCGGCAGCCGGCAATTCCTGGACTTCCCGCGACGGCAAGCGTACCGTAACCTTCAATGGGGAAGGCGGTTATATTGCGCTCCCTGAAGGCGATGAGATTTTCCAGCCGCACGCCTGGAAGGCCTATCCCGACAAGATCCAGTGGATCTATGCCACCACCACCGAGGACGGCAAATACCAGCTCATCCTTTGCACCTACAAGCTGTAATATCGCTGATAATCCTGCTGACAGCGCCCTCGACCGGGGGCGCTGTCTGGCATGATACCTGGCGCGAGTTCGACGTGGATCCGCTCATTGCGGAGTCCGTCATCTGGCCGGAGATGGAGCGCTATACGCGCCTGCAGGACCTGGCCGAAACCGCCGCGGTCTACGGCACCTATATCACGACGGGCGGCGGCCCGGACTATTCGATCGGCCTCTTCCAGATGAAACCTTCGTTCATTGAGAACCTGGAGAAGGCCTGGATGCGCAGCGGACTGGCTCGGAAGTATGAACTCTGGTTCGATACGGCCGACAACGCCACCGCCCGCCGGATCCGCATCTCGCGCCTGATGAAAGAGGAGTGGCAGGTGATTTACGTGGGCGTTTTCATGCGCCTGCTCTATCAGGCTTACGGCTCCTTCGACAAGAACGGGAACCGGATTCAGGACGGGCTGGAGACCCTTCCCGTCGAAGAACAGGTGCGCCTGGCTGCCGCTGCCTACAACCGGGGATGCCCCTGGCCTGCAGCGGGATACGGCGACCTGGACCGGCTGCGGATTGCCGCCGCTGAAAAGACATTCCATTACAAGCTGATACCAACCCGCCATACCCGCCGCTACTGCTACTCAACGCTGGCATGGAAGCATTACAAGCGTATTTCTACCCGAAAGGGTGGTGATTTTCAAGCGCAGTAGCACGAACTTTGCGGAGCAATATGAATTACAGTCAAACAGACTTCTCCAAAGAGATTACCACCCGCGAACAGGACATTCTCCGCCTGCTCTCCCAGGGGCTCACTTCGCAGCAGATCGCGCAGAAACTCTCGCTGAGTCCGGAAACCATCAAATGGTACCGCAAGCGCCTGCTGGCCAAATTCAACGCAGAAAACACCGCCCAAATGGTGCGCCAGGCCCTGGAATCCGGCATCATCTAATCTGGCCATTTGGATTTTTCCGCAGAATACCCGAAATTTGTGTCCCGGTAACGGATTTCGGGTATGTTTTCATTTCAAGACCTGTTTTTCAGCTTTGCGCTGACTTTCTATCTGGCCGTCAGCGTGTTTGTGGCCTTGGTGCGTTGGGGACACAAGTGCGAACCCTATGCGCGCCATGCGAACTACTATTACCCGGGCTGGAGGTCTATCGTTTTCTGCTACCTCTGCAATCTGTTCCTTCTGCCGGCCGTTTTCTCTCCCAACAATCCGGACTACATCCTGCTGGTGCGAATGATGCTGATTCTGGGCTCCCCGGCACTCTGTGCACTGATGCTGTTCAGCTATTTCGGTCAGGTTTTGAAGGTCAGCTGGTGGCGCAAACCGGTCTCCGTCCTGGTCGTCACGTTTATTCTGATGCTGCTGTTCGCCCACCTGATGGCGGTTTTGCCGGGTGAACATCTTTCCGGTTTCTTCGGACGAATCTACTTCTCCGTGGCCGGTACGCTGGCGTTTTTCTATACAATCAGTTATATCCTGGCACTTCGGATGGTTGCACGAGCACTGCGCAGCACCGCACAGGAGAACTACTCCAACCCGGAAGACTTCCCCGTCAAACTGGCGAAGGGTGCCATCTGGGTGCCGATCATCCACCTTCTGGTGAGCTGGGCCAGCACCCTGATCGGATCGACTTTCACGATTTCCATCGGTTTGCTGCTGCTCTCCGCGTTGAGCATCGTCTTCCTGATCGGCATCCTCGCCCCGCACCGCAACCTGACCGTGGAACAGCTGGAAGCACAGCAGAAACCCATGCCGAAGCCCGTGCTGACCTCCAACCCGCTTGAGGAAGAACAGGCGCCGGAGGTGACGCTTCTCTCACCCGCGCGCCAAAAGGCAATCGTTAAGGCCATTCGCAAGTGCGTGGAAGAGGACAAAGCATACCTGGACAGCCACCTCACGCTGGCCAGCCTTTCAAAAATGATCGGTGTCAACCGTACCTATGTGTCGGCTGTGATGAGTGACTGCCTCGGCGGATTCTTCGTCTATGTGAACCGCTGCCGCCTGGCCCACGCCGCCCAGCTCAAAGTGGAGCAGCCGGATATCTCGGTGGGCGATCTGATCGCCGCCTCCGGATTCGGTTCCCGCCAGAGCTACTACAACGTCCGCCGCCAGCTGAAGTAGGCTCAATCAAGCGGGAGTTCCTCGGGAGATTTAATGTAATCAATCGCTTTTTTGGAAGGGACGGACTGGATAATACGGAACACGCCCTCCATCGTGGAAGCAGAACAAATGATGTCCGGCGTTATTTGGTGCTGACCAACTCGTCCGCGACGGCGTGGGCCACGCATTCCACGATACTGTCCAGGCCGAATTTTCCTTTGATGCGCTCTTTGTAGCTGTCCACCGTGTTCAGGGCAATCCCCATGGCGGAGGCAATCTGGCCGTTGCTGTAACCGGAGGTGGTGAGCTGCAGCACCTCCAACTCCCGGACGGTCAATCCCTGCGGTTTCCGGGCGGAGAGATTCTCTTTGCCGCCGAACAGACGGGTGATGTAGGCGGAATCAATCGTCTCGCCGAAAAACAGGTACTTGCCGGAGGCTACCTCCAGAATCGCATTTACGATGGACTCCGGCGTGGAGTCTTTGGCCAGGTAGGCGCATGCGCCGGAGGCGATGGCGTTCAGGATATAGGCCGGTTTTTTGTAATGGGAGAGCACCAGTGTGCGCACGGCAGGAAAGGCCTCCCGGAGAATACCCAGCAGCGTAAGGCCGTCGGTTTCAGATTCCAGCGAGATGTCCACCACGGCTACATGAATATCCGGGTGTGCGTTCAGAAAGGCCACGGCGGCACCGGGGCTGGCCACTGCCTCCACCGACTCTATGGCAGAGTTGGCTGAAAGGGCCAGCTTGAGTCCCATTACAAATACGGAGGAATCCTCAATAAGCAGTACGTTTATCATAAGTTCAGCGTGATTTCAAGCCCGCCTTCCGGACGGTTGCGAGGTGTCATGGAGGCACCCATCTTTTTCAGTAAATCCCTGGTAATGACCAGCCCCAGACCGTGTCCCCAGGCCGTACAGTTCTCCTGGATGCCCGGCCCGCGGTCGGAGATGACAATCTGCCTGCCGCATGCGCTCAATTTTACCTTTTCCCCTTTCGGAGAGACCTTTACGGCATTCTCCAGCAGGTTGCGCAGGCAGGTCAGGAGCATGTTTCGGTCGGTGCGCACCGTCAATCCTTCCGGAATGTCGGTTGCGATGATTTCATTGTGGTGGATGCTGCCCACAGCCTCGGCCACCAGCGGCGCCAGTTCCTCCTCACGCATCACCGGTTCCAGCATGCCCTTCTGGTCCAGTGACCAGAGCAGGAGGTTCTCCAGCAGCGAGGAGGTCTCTTCCGTGGAATCCGACAGTGCCTGAAGCCCCTCTTTCAGCTGTGCGGGAGAGAGGGTATCGCTATGGTCCAGCAGTTGCCGGGACAGCAGGCGGTTCCCGGTGACAGGGTTTCGTAAATCGTGCGAAATGATGGAGAAGAAGCGGTTTCGCGTGTCCAGTTCCTGAATCAGGATTCGCCGCTCGCGGAGGCGGATGACCAGCCAGACGGCCCCCAGAATCAATAGCAGATAAAGCATCAGGAACGGCCAGCGAAGCAGCAGGGGCAGCGGAACCCGGATTTCGCTGATGTGCGACTCGCCTCTTTCCCATCGGCCGAAGGCGTCCGTACTCTGCTCTTCCAGCAGATACCGCCCCGGCACGACATGCTCCGGCAGTCCGGTAAAGCGGTCGTAGACCCATTCTCCCTTGTTTAGACGGAAACGGTGCCGCACCAGCGAAGCCAAAGCCAGATTGCCGGAAGAGCGGATGGCGAGCAGACTGTCCGGGTGGAAGAGCACGGCCCCCTCCGGTCCGCCGAAGGCCAGCCTGCCGTCAGCGAGCAGGCCGGCGGTCCGCTCGTTATAGATGTCCGACGGAAATCCCAATCCCTTTCGCGCAACGCCGATGCTGCCATCCGTATCAATGAAATAGAGCCCCTCTTCCGTTCCGGCCCAGATTCGGCCTTTGGAATCGGCCTGCACGGACTGGATCAGCTTTCCGTTGAGGTAACGTTTGCCGGATGGACTCCAAAGTCCGCGGGGCGTGGCCACCCACAGCGTGCCGGAAGGTGCCAGGCAGAGGTCGGTGACGCAATTATCCGGAATCGACAAGCTGTCGGTAGGGTCGGGCAGGTACTTGGTAACCAATCGGGTTTTCCGGTCTATGATGTTGAGTCCGGCTTCGGTGGTGCCATAGACCAGGTTGCCGTTCGCATCTTCAATCAGACGACTGCCGAGCCGGGAGCTCAGGTAGATGTTGGAGTCGACCTCCGGGGTAGGGTAGAAGAAGGGACTGAGCCACTCCGGCGGTGCAGTACGACCGGTTTTGCGGTCCCACTCGTTCATGCCCACGCCTTCCCAGGTCACTACCCAGAAGCGGCCGTCCCGGTCCTCCAGGAAATCCGTAATCCAGTTGGAGGTGATGCGGTCTCCCCACGCCACAATCTGCTGCTGCCCGGGGATGGGGCCGCGCACCGCACCCCTGCGCACGTGGCCGTCGCGCCAGATATTGAAGCCGCAGCCGGCGTATAGTCCGATGTAGACCGAGCCCTCGCTGTCTTGGTACAGGCAGGAGACGTGACCTTCGTTGGGCCGCCCGGCAGGCCGGAAATCTATATGAGCGAGCTTGCCGGAGCCATCCGTGATGTAGGCGCCGCTGTCGGCCGTGCCCACCCAGATGAGGCCGTCCGTGGTTTGCAGGAGAGCCGTAACCTGTCTGGAAGGAATATCCGGCTGCTGAACCAGTTGAAGGGCCGGGCAAAGCACCGACAATCCGTTGTCGCCTCCCACCCAGAGATTGTTCTGCCGGTCTTCAAAGATGCAGAAAAGTTCGGAGGAGGCAATTGATGCCGGGTCATCGGGGTTGTGCTTATAGACGAAGGACTCTTCGGGGTGCGAAATATCCACGCGCGCAAGGCCATAAGATCCGGCGGCCCACAGTTGACCTTTATGATCTGTCAGCAGGCGCGCGTGCGCAACGGGGAGCCTGCCCATCCAGTCGGCAGACGTCTCGCCGAAGGTGAAGAGTCGGGAAGTATGGTCGTCGAAGGCGTAAAGGGTGCCGTCAACTTCGGCATAGCTGCCTGCGCAGAAAGTGTCTGAATAGGCAAGTTGCGATTGCGGATGATTCCGGTCCCGCACATACTGGGCGCGCACGATGCGCCCGCCCAGCCACAGGACTCCCTGATGGTTTTCGTAGATATGGTAGTAGGGATAGTCTCCCTCGCTAAAGCGTTTATGATAAAAGGTGCGGGCCTCCTCCCGGATGCCTTCCGATGCCGAATAGCTGAGTTTCATCAGGAGCGTGTCCCCCACGGTGGCCCAGAGGTGACCGTCGGAATCTGCAAGGAGCGCGCGGATGTTGCACCCCGGTTGGCTTGAGGTCCGGCCGTCCCCGTCAATGACAAAAAGACCGTCCGTGGTTCCGGCCCAAATCCGGTTGCCGGGATCCACCGCAAGGGCGTTGACGCGCCTGTCGGGAAGCACCGTCTGGAAGCGGATTCCGTCGAACCGGCTCAGGCCGCCGCGCGTTCCCACCCACAGATAGCCCTCTGTATCCTGGGTGATGGCATAAACCGTGTTGGAAGGAAGTCCGTCGGCTGCACCGTAGTTCACAAATCGCCCCGTCACGCCCGGCTCCGAGCGGGCATCCGGCACCACGGAAAGAAGTAAAAGCAATATGGCAGCGAACCGTCGCATCCTTCCGCAAAGGTATCAAATCCTCCCGAAATAACCTTGAAATTCAGCCCGTTGTGGTGGATTCCGCCACAAAGATAAAAGGGGTAAGCCGTAGCTTTGCAGAAAACACGTTACGCATATGAAAAAGATCGTCAAATCGGTGTGCTTTATAGCCACTTTACTGATGGCTTTCACTCTGCTTTCCTCCTGCGGCAAAGACGGTGACAACGCCAAAGTAAACTTCCGCAAAGCGAATATCGCGAATGCCAATATGCTGGCACTGGCTTCCGGCCAGACTGCCACCCGCGCCGAGGGCGACATCAAAATCGGCCCCAAGGCCCTCTATACCGTATCGGCCGACGGCTCTATGGTCGAGGTGACCTACCAGGTAGATGTCGAGGGGGTAGATGGAGAAGTGGCCGAGACCATCCAGGCCAACCTCATAATATCCCCCGGATTCGTATTTCCCGTTGGCGAAGGCTGGCTGTGGCTGGCCAACTGTCATTACGATGTCAAGGGTGGATGGGCAAATTATCCTCAGGACGGCGACGCGCGTCACGCCCTGTCCGCCATTATCAATGATTTCAGCGACAAATACCACGAAGGGCATGGGGCGCACTACCTGATCCGCAAGAGCGACGGCGCGTTGTTCGAATGGACCCTCGACGCCGGCGCTCCGTTCGGGATGGACGACGGCTTCAAGCAACCCACCTTCCTGAACGGCTGGTTCCATCAGTTCGGAAAGGACCTTTTCGTAAGGGTCGACGGCTGGGGCGGATACGGGGAGAATGCCGGCAAACTTTTCTGTCTGAAGGATAATGGCAACACGCTGGATGCCGTGAACCTGCTGGGCAACAATATCAGCTGCTGGAATCTCTACCCGGCAGCGAACTGCCTGGGTGCAGCACTCTCCTATTCCAGCGGTGCCGGTGCGCTCGGAATCCTTGTACCGCCGACCTTTATGCCGCCGGTACTGATGCAGGAAGGGGGCGACAAGGATATGTTCCTCATGTCTATTGGCGGAACGCTTTACCTGGGTGTCAATACCAATATCACTGTCATCGTGAACGACGGTAAGGACAGCTACGAGCAGACGCGTGACGTGACGGAAGTCTATAACCTGGATATTACCGCCAATTCCATCGCACGCGGATCCAAGATCTGCACCGCTGAGCCGCAGATCTTCAGCGGTGATGGACAGGCAATCATCTCCACCGGAGAAACCCTGACCTGGTGGTCTGGCAACGACAATGACGGCGCCAAGGTCAATACCCTGAATCCCACGACAGGTGTGGTAACTTCCCGTTCCCTGCCTGCGCACTATCCTTCCCGCGAAGATGAATACGTGAACGGCGTAGCCTACGTGGCCAACGGAACCGCCAGCTACTACGAATGCGACCTCTCCAAGGATGCCGCAGAGGAGGTTCAGCTGGACTGGACTGAAGTCGCTGAATATCAGGGTCGGATGGTTCCGAATTCCCTGCGTCTGATTCGCTTCGAGGCTGCCTCGATGATGCTTCAGTTCATCGCCTCCCTCTCGGATGGTACGGAGCTGAGCCTCTGCGCCTCCGTCACGGGTGCAGACCGCGGCAAGGTCAAAGCCACGGTCGGCAGCGCCAACAACGCAGGCCTCGTGGTCACCACCATGGTCCGCCTGAACTAAAAGGCATCATTACCCCTCTGGCGTGCATAGTGGTCCAATTGCTGGACCACTATGTGCGTTTTATCCCCTAAAGTGTAAATAGTGGTCCTCCCTTTGGACCACTATGCACACAATAACCGAGCAGCAACCGCCCGTGATGGTTGGTAGACACGCAGCGACCAAAATTCGGCCGAAAATGATTACCTTCGGGGAGAATTTGATATTTGAGTATGCGAAAGACATTCTTCCTGATCCTTCTTTTAACCATTCCGTTCGGGTTCACCGCCTGCAGTTTTTTTGTTGATCAAAGCACGCCTTGCGTATATGTCAAAAGCAGTATCCGGATAATTGACAAGTATGCCCTGTACGCCGATTCCGCCGATTGGCGTGTTGCGCGCGGAGCTTTTCTTTCAGAAGCAAAAACCGTCAATAATCTCGAGGATGCACATTCACTTGTGAAGAAAGCGCTGGCCATTGCCGGGGGTAAACATTCGACACTGCTCGCTCCGGTTACCGATACCGTATCCTACGAAGAACAGGTCCCTGAAGCTTATATGCTTGAGGCGGGAATTGCCTACGTGAAGCTTCCAGCCCATCGCGGGGTGAAAGTGAGCAATGCCGCCTACACGCACACGGTCCTGGACTTTCTTCAGAACCATCTTGACGCTGTGGGCGTTGTCGTAGACCTTCGCGACAACTCCGGAGGGAATATGTATCCGATGATATCGGCCGTAGCCCCGCTGCTCCCGGATGATACGCTCCTGAGGTTCAAGACTCGCAAACGTTCTTCTCCTATTCCTTGGTATTTCGTGGTCAGGTCCTCGGGGCTGAATCCTGAAAAGATTTCCAGATTTCCGGACAATACGCCCGTTGCCGTTCTGATCAACGACTGGACAGGCAGTTCCGGAGAGGCTGCGCTTCTGTGCTTCCGCGGTCTGGAGAATGTCCGGACGTTCGGCATCCCAACGGCCGGCTATGCGAGCGCCAACCAGTCTTTCCCGATGGCCGACGGCTTTCTTCTCGTGGTTACCACCGGATGTGACGTAGCCCGAACCGGCGAGGTCTTCTGTGACGATCCCATCGCCCCTGACGTCGAAACGGCGACGCCCCTGGAAGATGCAGTAGCCTGGATTCAGTCCTGCAAGTGAGACTTTTCCTAACATTAACCCATGGATGTCCAACCTTTATACGAATTCTCCGACCGCTCCCAACTCCGGGAATGGCTGAAAGAGAACCACTCCTCGGCAAGGCATTGCTGGGTGGTGGCGTACCGGAGCAAAAAACCGGCATGGGCGGCGCTTCCGTACCTGGATATTGTGGAGGAGTCGCTCTGCTTTGGATGGATCGACTCTACCAATAAGAAACTTCCTGACGGAAGACTTGCGCAGCGTATCTCTCCCCGTCGCAAAGGCAGCCACTGGACGGAACTCAATAAACAACGCTGCCGCCAACTCGATGAACAGGGGTTGATGACCGCCGCCGGCCGCATTGTTATACCCAAAGAATAAAATCGGATTTATCGCTCTCCTGTTGTCCTATTGTGACCAAAGGGTGACCAGATTTGGTGGATAAAGCGAATTGTGTCATTTGGTACACCAGAAGGCTCGCTGGTGTACCAAACACCCTATCATTGCCATTTGGTACATGAGAGGCCCTTGTGGTGTACGAAATAGCATCAGGCACAAAAAAAGAGCAGCCGCAGGCTGAGGGTCTGGGGCCGTGCCCCAGTAAACATGGGTGCCATGGCACAAAAATACCGGCGCGGAAGCGTCGGTATTTTTTGTGCCCCGGGCGGGACTCGAACCCGCACGG
>DBXZ01000012.1:20426-25904 GCA_002309795.1 Bacteroidales bacterium UBA1199 | reverse complement strand
GTCTACCATTCCACCACCAAGGCGTTATGTAGGGTCAAAGGTAGAAAAATAATGGAGATTAGAGCAAATAAATTATCTTTGTAGAAATGTCTTCATGATACTGGAAATCCTATGTTGAAGAAAATCCGCGTAATATTGGCAGCTGTTATCTTTACGCTGCTGACCCTGCTGTTTCTCGATTTTACGGGAACCCTGCACGCCTGGTTCGGGGCGCTGGCCAAGATCCAGCTCGTACCCGCCATCCTGGCCGTGAACGTGGGCGTAATCGTAGCCCTGGTGCTGCTGACCCTGATCTTCGGCCGCGTCTATTGTTCCGTCATCTGCCCGCTGGGCATCGCACAGGACATCATCGGCTGGTTCTCCCGCAAGCAGAAAAAGGCCCGCTATCACTACCGCAAGGCGCACAACGCTCTGCGCTACAGTCTGATGTTCATCTTTATCGCACTGATGGCTTTCGGCCTGGCCTCCATTGCCGCCTTCATCGAGCCCTACAGCACCTTCGGTCGCGTGACCACCGAACTCTTCGGCCCCATCTACGGCGGCGTGAACAACCTGCTGGCCCTGCTCGCCGAGCATTGGAACAGCTACGCGTTCTATCCGACCGAAGTCTACATCAAGAGCCTGCCTACCTTTATCGCGGCGGCAGCCCTCTTCGTGCTGATCTTCATCCTGGCCTGGCGCGGCGGCCGTACCTGGTGCAACACCGTCTGCCCGGTGGGTACGCTGCTCGGCCTGATTTCGCACTGGTCGCTCTACAAGCCGGTGATCAACACGGATAAATGCAACGGCTGCACGATCTGCTCGCGCAAATGCAAGGCGGGCTGCATCAACGCCAAGGAACACAAAATCGACTATTCGCGCTGCGTGGTCTGCATGGACTGCCTGGAGAACTGCAACCAGCACGCCATTGAATACAAATTCGTCGGCTGGGGCTGCAAATCCAAAATAGCCGCTGCCCAGCCCGCGGAAAAACCCGCGGAAGAGAAGGTGGACAAATCGCGACGCGGCTTCCTGACGGCCGGCGTCATGCTGGCCGCCGCCACCACGGTAGAGGCCAAAAAGCGCAAGGCGGAAGTGGCCATGGCCGCCCTGGAAGAGAAGGTCATGCCGGATCGCGAAACCCCCATTAAGCCCGCCGGCTCGCTGAGCCTCAAGAACTTCTCCGACAAATGCGTGGCCTGCCAGCTCTGCGTGACCAAGTGCCCGTCGCACATCCTGCGGCCTTCCACGGACCTGAATACCCTGATGCAGCCGGAGATCTCGTATATCAAAGGATTCTGCCGCCCGACCTGCACCACTTGTTCGGAGGTCTGCCCGGCCGGCGCCATCACCCCGGTGACCAAGGCGCAGAAGAGTTCCATCCGCATCGGCCACGCCGTCTGGCTCCGCGAAAACTGCGTGGTGACCACCAACGGCGATTCGTGCGGCAACTGCGCGCGCCACTGCCCGGCCGGTGCCATCCGCATGGTGCCCGCCGGATTCGGCAGCAACCTCAAGGTGCCTGCCGTCGATTCGGAACGCTGCATAGGCTGCGGCTCGTGCGAATATCACTGCCCGGCCCGCCCGCTCAGCGCCATCTATGTAGTCGGTCACGAAGTCCATTCGGAAATCTAAGGAGGAACAGCCATGAAACAGAACGAGAATACCATCAACCGTCGTGAATTCCTTCAGCGCCTGGGTGTAGGCGCCACTGTCGTCACGGCCGCTACCGCCATCCCCGCATCGGCCCGCGCCGCAATCGCTCCGCAGGCACCGGAAGCAGGAGAAATGACCTACCGCGAAGGTCCGCGAGGCGACCGCGTCTCCCTCCTCGGATACGGCTGCATGCGCTGGCCCACGCTGCCCGCAGCGGAAGGCAAGGAGCCGGAACTGGACCAGGAAACCATCAACCGCCTGGTCGATTATGCACTGGAACACGGCGTCAACTATTTCGATACCGCCCCGGCGTACCAGCGGGGCCGTTCGGAGACCGCGACCGGTATTGCCCTCAAGCGTCATCCGCGCAGCTCCTACTATGTGGCCACCAAACTCTCCAACGCCCGTCCGCCCTTCACCAAGGCTGCGGCCCTGGAGATGTACCACGCCTCGATGAAGCGCCTGCAGGTGGATTATATCGACTACTACCTGCTGCACAACATCGGCACGCCGCGTGACGGCGAAACCGGACCGCAGCGCTTTGAAACCCGCTTCATCAAGAACGGCGTGCTGGACTACCTGCTCAAGGAGCGCAAGGCGGGCCGCATCCGCAACCTGGGCTATTCGGTGCACTGCGACCGCGAGACCTTTGACTACGTGCTCGCGCTGCACGACAAGTACCATTGGGACTTCGTGCAGATCCAGATGAACTATGCCGACTGGAAAGAGGCGCAGCGCACTTCCGACTGCAGCGCGGAGTATATGTACACCGAACTGGCCAGGCGCAACATTCCCGTGGTGATCATGGAACCGCTGCTCGGCGGCCAGCTCGCTTCGCTCAACGACCATTTGAACGCAAAACTGCAGGCCCTGGAACCGGAGCGTTCCATTGCCTCCTGGGCCTTCCGTTACTGCGGCACCTTCCCGCAGATTCTCACGGTGCTCAGCGGTATGACCTACATGGAACACCTGCAGGACAACCTCAAGTCGTTCAGCCCGTTGAAGCCGCTCACGGAAGAAGATATCCAGACGCTTTACGGCCTGGCCGACGAGTTCCGCAAATATCCGCTCATCAACTGCACCGCCTGCCAGTACTGCATGCCGTGCCCGTACGGCCTGGATATCCCCGGCATCTTTGCGCACTACAACAAGTGCGTCAACGAGGGCAACATCAACGAAGACAAGGGCGATAAGGCTTACCGCCGCGCGCGCCGCGCCTTCCTGGTGGGTTACGACCGGAGTGTGCCGCGCCTGCGCCAGGCAGAGCAGTGCATCGGCTGCGGCCATTGCGTAGAGGCTTGCCCGCAGCGCATCAACATCCCGCAGCAGATGCGGAAGATTGACCGCTATGCCGACAAACTCCGCTCGGATCTGAAATAAAGGTTACGTTATTTGAAACACAGCACAGCGAAATGGCTTCGTTTATCATAGAAGGCGGACACACACTCTCGGGTGAAATCCGTCCGCAAGGCGCCAAAAATGAGGCGCTGCAGATTCTTTGCGCCACCCTGCTGACCCGCGAAAAGGTGACGGTCCGCAACATTCCGGACATCGTGGATGTCAACAACCTGATTGCGATGCTCGGCGAGATGGGCGTCAAGGTGACGCACCTGGGCAAGGGGGAATACTCCTTCCAGGCCGACGAGGTGGACTTCGACTATCTGCACGGTGCCGATTACCTCCGCCGCAACGAATCCCTGCGCGGTTCCATCATGCTCGTGGGTCCGCTGCTCACCCGGTTCGGCTGGGCGCAGACCTCCAAGCCGGGCGGCGACAAGATTGGCCGGCGCCGGCTCGACACCCACTTCGAGGGGATGAAACAGCTGGGCGCGGAGTTCGTCTACCGCAAGGAGAACGCCACCTATGAACTGCAGGCCAAGCGGCTGAAAGGCTGCAAGATGCTGCTCGACGAAGCTTCGGTCACCGGTACGGCCAACATCGTGATGGCCGCCGTGCTGGCCCAAGGCACCACCGTCATCTACAATTCGGCCTGCGAGCCCTACCTGCAACAGCTCTGCAAGATGCTCAATTCGATGGGCGCGCGCATCAGCGGCATTGCATCCAACCTGCTGACCATCGAGGGCGTTGAGGAACTTCACGGCACCGAACATACCATCCTGCCGGATATGATCGAGATCGGTTCTTTCATAGGCATGGCCGCCATGACCCGCAGCGCCATCACCATCAAAGACGTATCCTGGGACAACCTCGGAATCATTCCGGAAAGCTTCCGCCGGCTCGGCATCAAACTGGAGCAGCGGGGCGACGATATCTTTGTCCCGGCCCAGGAAGAGTACTGCATCGACACCTATCTGGACGGCTCCATCATGACGGTGGCCGACGCTCCCTGGCCGGGCCTGACGCCGGACCTGATCAGCGTGATGCTGGTGGTCGCCACCCAGTCCAAGGGTTCCGTGCTGATTCACCAGAAGATGTTCGAGAGCCGCCTGTTCTTCGTGGACAACCTGATTGACATGGGCGCCCAGATCATCCTCTGCGACCCGCACCGGGCCGTGGTGGTGGGTCACAACCATGCACGCGACCTGCGTGGCCGCACCATGACCTCTCCCGATATCCGTGCCGGTATCGCGCTGCTGATTGCCGCCCTTGGCGCAGTCGGCACCAGCCGCATCAACAACGTGCAGCAGATCGACCGCGGCTACGAGGATATCGAAAACCGCCTCCGCGCGCTCGGCGCACACATCACCCGCGTGGATTAGCCCTTCTGCCCATGGCCCTGCGTATTGAAACCGGCTTTCCGCTGCTTGCGCACAACACCTTCGGGATGGATGTGCGGGCGGACCGGTTCGTGGAGTATCACAGCGAATCGGAGCTCGTCGAGGCGCTTCGGATGTTCCGCGGCGAGCGGATTCTGAACATCGGCGGCGGCTCCAACCTGCTCTTCTGCGGAGACTTCCACGGCACGGTGCTGCATAGTGCGATCGATTCGGTCACCGTGCGGCCGCGACCCGTCTCGCATTCCCGTGCCGTGTCGGACGAGGCTACGGTCTGCGTCCGCGTGGGTTCGGGCCACAACTGGGATGCCTTCGTGGCGCTGGCGCTCTCCAGCGGCTGGTATGGTGCGGAGAATCTCTCGGGCATTCCGGGCGACGTGGGGGCATCGGCCGTGCAGAATATCGGCGCTTACGGTGCGGAAATCAAAGATATGGTCGTGAAGGTGGAGGCCATCAACGCGGAGACCTGCGAGAAGCGCGTCTTTACGGTGGAGGAGTGCGGTTATGCCTACCGCGACAGCATCTTCAAGCGGCCGGAAAACAAGAAATATATCATCACCTACGTAACCTACCGGCTGCAGACCGCCTTTACGCCGAATTTTTCATATAAGGCGCTCTCCGACCGGTTTGCGGGCCGTACCGGCAACGGGCTGCGTCCGGCCTTCGACGCCGCGGACATCCGTCGCGAAGTGGTGGCGATGCGGGGCGAAAAGCTTCCCAATCCCGCCGTGCTGGGCAATGCCGGCAGCTTCTTCATGAACCCGGTGGTGCCGGAGACGCAGTACCGTTCGCTGGCCGAACGCTATCCCGCGATGCCGCACTATGAAGCAGGTGAGGGGTTTGTCAAGCTTTCCGCCGCCTGGCTGATAGACCAGTCCGGCTGGAAAGGGCGCTCGCTGGGTCCCGCCGGCGTCTATGAAAAACAGCCGCTGGTCCTGGTCAACCAGGGCGGCGCCACGGGTAACGATATCCTGGCCCTGGCCACCGCCGTGGTGGCCGACGTAGCTGCCCGCTTCGGCGTGACCCTCTCCATGGAAGTCAATCAAATTCGATAAAAAAAACGCCAACCGAAAGGCTGGCGTTTTTTTTGGAGCGGAAAACGAGACTC
>DBXZ01000012.1:0-20413 GCA_002309795.1 Bacteroidales bacterium UBA1199 | reverse complement strand
CTACCAACTGAGCTATTTCCGCGAAAAATTTCCAATTTTTCGCAGGTTTGCCGGCTGCGGCTCGGAAAAGCAAGCTTTCTTTTCGCTCGCCTTGCTCGGCAACTCCGCGATTGGGATTGCAAAGATACGGCGATTTTTTGAATCTCCAAATTTTTTATAGATAAATCCCGCCGGGATTAATCTTCCTGTTTCAGCTCGTAGACCTTATCCCGCACCCAGGCTGCCCATTCCGCATCCTTGCGGTCTTTGGTAAAGGTCTGCCAGGGAATCGGCTTGCCGAACACCATTTTGAAATGATTACCGCGCTGTTTGAACAGCTCGCTGGCCAGCGTGAACATGGCCACGTTGAACTTGATGTGCAGTTTGGTGCACCACCAGTCAATCCGGTAGAACCGCCTGGAGTTCCGGCCGGAGAACCAGACCGGGATGATGTCGCGCTGCGAACTGCGCGACTTGGTGATGAAGGTCTTGGTCCAGGGATAATCCTGAATCACGCCGTTGATCCGGCGCGAGCAGGTGGCCGCCGGGAAAATCAGCATCTGGCGCGGCCCCTCGAACGCTTCTTCCATCAGGCGGCTCAGATCGCGGGCCTGGGCGCCGATCCGGTTGACCGGCACGAAATACTCCTGCACCTGCTTGAAGATGGTTGTCAGGTCGTTGGCCGGCAGCACGATGTTGCCGTCATATTTCCGTCCCAGGTAGGCCAGGGACTGGATGGCGTCCAGCATGCCGTAAGGATGGTTGAAGGCGAAGGTGAAGCGTCCTTCCGCGGGAATGTTCTCCGCGCCGATCACTTCGCACGTTGCGCCGATATGCTCCATGAAGCCTTCGGCAAATTCATAACCCAGTTTGTCGGTGACGAAGTACTCGTTGAAATCGTCTTCGTGCAGTATCTTTTTGGCGAGCTTGAAAAGCGGTTTGGGCAACTTTTTGCCGCCGGTGGCCCGGGCCACGATATCCGCTGCGTTGACCAGTGTGGATTCGTTCTTAAGCATAGTTTTCAGTACGAAAGCACAAAGGTAGCAAATTAAATCATTTCCAAGGCCTGACGGTGATGACGGACGATACGGTGGCGGAGGGACCGGTTGTGGAAAGCCAGACGATATAGTCGGGCAGATCCTCATCCGCCGGTGTAAAGGGCTGTGCGAAGAGCACTTCGCCCAGGGTAAGCCGGGAGGTGGCGATTCCAGCCTCTTCCGGAATCAATTCCAGCTCCAGCGATGGCGCTTCCTGACGGGGAATCCGTACTTGGAATCCCCGTCCTGAAAGCGTCTCGGAGGCTGCTGCCAGACATTCAAAAGTACCCTCGACGGGTTGCATCGTGGCCAGGTCCAGCCCGCAGGAGCGCCCTCGAACTATCAGGGTCCGCCCGCTGAAAGGTTCCCCGGTACCGCCTGCGTCCATCAGCGTGATTGTCGAATAGTGTTTGTGCGGCTGCAGCCGGCAACAAACCGTTTCACCGCTGGCGTCCACTGTATCCCGGCAGGCGAAGAAGGCATGTGCCTGTTCCCCGGCCGGAATGATCCAGCGTCCGTCCGAAACCGGGGTGTCGGTTTCGGTCAGCCAGGCCGTTACGACCAGCTCTCCCTTCTTGACCGGTAATTCCAGCGTATCTTGCACTCTCTCCGGGCTGAAACATTCTTCTACGATCTTCCCCTCTTCGGCAAATCCGGTCAAGGTCAGTTTCCATTCGGTATCAGGGTCTTCGGCAACCGGTGCAAAGGCCTCTGCGGTGATGATGCTCATCAGGCAGGGGCATGGCCCGCGATCCTCCTTGACGGAGCAGGCCTGCAGCATCAGGAAGAGAGCCAGCGGCAAAAACGGTTTTTTCATGACGGTTGTAACAGATAAGGATTAGATGGATTCGATGATTTCAGACCCGGAAACCCAGGATTTGACGGTGAATGAGGCGTTGAAGGAACCCTTGGCCACGGGAACGTCAGGATCGCTCGAGCCAAGTCCTACAAGGGTTACGCTGACATCATAGCATTTGTTGCGCGCCAGTGCCGGAATGGAGATAGGATAGTAATAGGTCCCGCCGTCAATTGTCGCCTTGATGACCAGTCTTGTGTAACGTGCGCTGAAGGTGGTGGAGAACCCGGTCTGGTCCGTTGCCGTGCTGTTCGGATAGGCATAGAAGCGCAGCGGCGTGGTGAAACTGCTTCCTTTGGCCAGCGACGAATTCGAGCCGAGCGTCTGGAACGTTAGCTGGGGAGAATCGGCCTGGTAGGTCGGCGGATTGACAATGTGTGCGGCTACCAGCGGACTTTCGGTCGGGCGGCCCATCGGGTTGTACCAGGAAAGACCGGTTGTCTGTCCGTCAATCCGGCACTGGTTCACGACATTCTCCAGCATCACGTAGTTGACCGAGATGGCCCCGTAAGCGGCCGGCAGGTTGTTGGTCAGGTTCTTGAGCGTGACGCGCGCCACCAGTCGGCTGATTTCAACCGTGCAGTCCGCCGTGTTGGAAGCGGTCACGGTACAGGTGTTGCTGCCTGCCATCACGAAATCCGTCGAGGGATCGTTGTAGGTTGACAGTTCGAGCACCGTGGCGGTCAGTGCGCTTTCCGTCTTGATGGCGGAGAGATTGGGACCGTTCGCCACGATCCAGGCCTTCATCGATCCGACGCGCAGCTGGACGGGAACGCCGGTACTGCCGCCCGGGATGATGGCATAGTGTTCGAGATGTCCGGCCGAATCGAAGATCAGCAGCTGGGCACTGGTGATGGTAGCCTCTTTGCCAACCACATCGGTTCCGGAGGTTCGGGTGGATACATTCTCGCCCAGCACGACCGGTTTGACAATCATGAATCCGGTTTCGGGGTCCGTGGCGGGTTCCGGCATCCGGTTGCAGGCGCCGGTGAGGAGGACTGCCACTGCGGCAGCCCATCCGAAAAGAAGTCTTTTCTTCATAGATGAACAAGTTTTGTTGGGTTGATAATGAATAGGATATAAGGGTTGTTAAAACAGATTGTCAAGTTGATATTTGCGGATCAGCGAAGCGATTTCCGGATCCAGGTTGCCCCGGTGCAGGTAGGCGGGATTCTTCTCGCAGGCGAGTACGTAATGCTGGATGGCAGCCTTGTCATGGCCCAGTCGGGAGTTGATAATGGCCAGCATGTATTCCACCTTGGGCGTCTGTTCCAGCTGTTCCAGGATGGCTTTGGCCGTATGGTTTTTGCCCAGCGAGCAGTAGGCCACCGCGGTGTTGTAGTCCCGGTAGCGTCCGAGCCGTTCCGCGGCCTGCTGGTACGCTCCGTCGCGGATGGCCTGCACGCCGGCCATATAGTTGCTGTCCACGACCGAGGTCAGCAGCGTATCCTGCTGCATGCCCCGGCGGTGCAGATGGAAATCGAACCGTACGGCGCGCAGCTGGGGATAGAGCGTGTTGCGTAGGTAACGGTAGGAGGGATCGCGCTGCATGGCGGCTTCGCGCCGGTCCGGATCCGCAATCTCCATCCGCTTGGCAAAGAGTCGCTTGTCGCGCGCTGTAAGGATGGAATCGGTTGCCACGAGTTGGGCCAGTTTCGGCCAGTCCTCCGCACAGCTGCGCGAGATGAATTGGGCAGAATCGGCGTGTCCGGCCAGCGCAGTGCGGAGATAGTCGTTCACCCGGAGGCCGCGGGCGCGGGAGAGCCGTTCGTTGAGCGGCCAGCTTCCCTCGGGCGACGCGGTTGCGACCGTGATGACGGAATCTACCACGAAGTCCTCTTCTGCCAGCAGCCGGACCACCCTGTCGCGGATACTGTCGAGTTCCGCGCCGTTCCGATCCAGATTCCGCTGCAGGTCGCTGCTTCCGCCCGGGAAGGCCACCCGGCAGGAGGCCTCCGTCTCCACGCGCCGCGAGATCACCCGTGTCAGGTAGCGCTCTTCGCTGTCCACCAGGGTGCCGAGCGAACTGACGTAGAAGGCAATGGAGTCCCCCTCCGGGATGGTGTAGCACTTCCGCTCGCCGTCGTAGATGCCGCCCGAAACCACCACATACAGCTTGCGAAGTCCCGGCCGGGCCAGGATCTCCTGCGAGTAATCATAGGTAAAGAGTTCGGATGCACCGTTGAAGAGCGTGTCGATCCGTTCGCCCTCTTCGTTGAGCGGGGTTTTGACGTAGCGGGCAAACACTTTCTCCCGGTTGGCCACGCGGCGGTCGTTCCGTTTCCGACGGAGGCGGTCGGTGTAGTGCTCTCGTATTTCATTGAGTGTTAAATCATTATCTTCATCACCGTAGCGCTCTTCAAAGAGCGAGAGCTGCCCCTGGCGGATAAACTGCTGCGGATCGCTGACCAGCGTGCCCAGATACCGTTCGTATTGCCGGTAACCGCGCAGCTGTTCTTTGCGGAAACTCTCGCCGGTCACCACCACCTCGTCGAGCGGGAGGCGTTCGCCGGGCAGCAGCGCCACGGGCTGGAGCCGCATCTGCCAGCGGCTGTCGGTCATCACGGCGGGCACGGTGATGCGGAAATCGATTACGATCCGCCCGCCCCGTTCCGCCACGTTGCGGAAGGTGGCCGAGACCACGGCGGCGTTGAGGACGTCCGTGGCCACCATTTCTCCCGTCTCCTCGTCGCGAATGGCCTTCATGATAAAGATGTCCTTGCCCTCCGCGTTCTTGACGATCAGGGTGTCACCGCTGTGCGAAGTGGTGTCGATCGCGTAGGGCGACCGGTCGGGCCGTGGACTGACCGCCAGCGACGCCTTCAGTCCGGCTTTCCGGACATGTTGCAGCTTCTGCTGGGTGGAGCAGCTGAATGCAGCCATCATCAATCCTGCGGCGAGGAGAGGGAGTATCAGGCGTTTCATTGAAAAGATATTGAATTAGAAGACGTATACGATGGCGGCGCGCATCTCGTCGGGCTTCAGGAAGGCCTTGTTTCCGCTGTCCAGAACCCGTCCGCACCGTGGGCAGGCATAGGTGGTATAGGCGGTTCTGCCAGCCCAGGCGCCCACGCCGAAGTCCAGGTTGAAGTGGCGTGAGAGCATCAGGGCGTAACCGAACGACAGTCCGCTTCCCCAGGCATCGCCCTCTTCCGACTTTTGGCTCCCGAAGAATCCGCCGCGATTATACTCTTGATACTGCCCCTTGAGAGCGACCCACCAGCCGGAATAGGCGTGCCAGGGCCAGTAGCGCATTCCCAGCGAGAAATTGCGCTGCCGGTTCTGCAGGTAGCCGTTCTCTTCGGAACCGAAGTTCCAGGGGTTGTAGGCGGCTCCGGCTGCCAGCGTCAGGTGACGGCCCAGCGATACGGACACCTCGCCGTTCATCGCACCCAGGTTGAGGTATTCCACCGCATTGGTCGCTACGCTCAACTGCTGGGCGTTCATGGTGTGGGCAGCTGCCAGGAGCAGGAGTGCGGAAAGAAATCGTTTTTTCATGGGATCAGGGTAAAATGACTACGTTCTTGACGATTTTGAAAGAATTATCCCGCCTGAGCGTGAAGGTGATGGTTCCTCTTCCGGATTCGCCGGCTGTTGACCAGCCGTAGGGGACAGGAGCGAATGGAACCAGCAGGCGCAGGTTCTTTTCCTGCCATGAGAACTCCTTGTTGGAGTAGATGGTATCTCCGCTGGCAAATACGGCGTAACACTCCGGTTTAAGGGTATCTCCCACGTGGACAGTAAGGGTATCCGGCCAGTTGCAGCCGACGCTGACATGGGTGGAGACCAGTTCCCGGACCGAGCTGCTTCGCCTCAGGTACGAGGCGTTTACGGAGACGGAGCCGAGCGATTCTCCATAGACCTTGATGGTATCCTGCCCGATCGCGCTGCCGGCTATCCAGGCGGCCGAACTGCCGCTGACGCTCCACGTCGCATGGCGGGTCACGTCGCGTGTGGAACCGTCGTTCTCAAAGAACATCGTGGCGGTCAGGAGGGCCGTGTCGCCCGCCCACATCACAGGCCGGTCGGTGTGCACGGTCAGCAGGGTATCCCAGTTCATGATGGTGATGTCGCAGCTGTCGCGCTGCGCGCCGTCCCAGCTGACTGCCCAGAGCCGGCCGGTCCTGGAGTGGCCGTCGATTCCTCCGCTATGAATCCGGCAGGCGCCGGAGCCATCGTCCGTGAACGAGAGTCCCGCCTCCGA
This sequence comes from Bacteroidales bacterium UBA1199, assembly GCA_002309795.1. The sequence goes on along the minus strand of DBXZ01000012.1, from coordinate 14,337 downwards.
GAAACCCTCGCCCGCCACCAGCCGGTATCCGAAAGGAGCAGGTTGCCGCAGCAGGTTGCGGACGAGGGAGGAGTGTTGGAGAAGGGTGTCACTTTTCCGGTCGAATGCCAGCACCCGGTTGTCTTCCACTTCGCCCCGCGACACCTTCCAGGAGGAGGCAATCACGGCGTTCGTGTCGGACAGTGACAGGGTGACCACATAAGAGGTATTGCGACGGATATCGAAGTTTCGGATATTGTCTTCGCCCAGATAGAACCGGTAGCGAAGGTCGTTGACGGTTATTCCCTCAAACCGGTATAAAGCGTTGACTTCAAGATAGGTACAGCAATCGCCGGCGGCCCCGAGCTGATCGGGTGTTTTCTGCCACGGGTCGTTGTTGTCTGCCAGCAGGTCGCCCTGCATGTTCTCGGGAATGAGCAGGCGCACGGCGGTGCCCCCGGCCAGATTGTCCAGATCCGTTCGGGTCAGATGGTCGCCGTCGCAGAGATGGCCCGTCTCCGCCCGCGATTCCTCCTGCCAGGGAGCCACACTCCCCGCCGCATTGTGCAGTTCGGCGCTTTGGAGTTCCAGTTCTCCCGCCATCCGGCTCAGGTCCAGCCGGAGCGCATAACGGGCCAGCAGCCGTTTGAGGTGCAGGCTCAGGGAATAGCCGTCCCCGTCGCCGCCGAAAGTAATGCCCTCGTCGCAGGCCATGGGGATGCCCCCGTTGGTAATCGAAGCCGCATCATCGGTATCGATGCGCATCTCAAGGGCCTGCGCCAGGCGGTTCGAGGCGGTTTTCCGGCCCGTATTGGCCAGTGCGAGAATTCGGTATCGCCGGCCTTCGACCAGATTGTCGAACCGGATGGTTCCAAAAGTAGTGAAGTAACCGGTGCTGTGAAGCAGTCCGGCGGCTTCGTCATAGAGAAAAATGTTCAGGTTCGATACGGCGGTCTCACTGGCGGCGATATAGCCGCGCGTAGTACCCGCTTCGCACTCCACGTCGACCGTGATATAAAGCGGGGCGGAAATCTCTCCCGAACCGGGGTTGATCGGGTTGTGACAGGCGGTCGCCAGCAGGGCGGCCAGCAGAATGACAAAGGTTGTGGCGTTGCGTTTCATAGGCGTTGTTTTGCCGCAAAAGTAGCGGGGTAAAACGGCCGCTGTAGCAACTTATATCACGGTTTTTGGCTATTAATCGATTCTCGAATTAAAGATGTGCCTCCGGGGTGAAACACTCTTTTCCCAGTCGATTCGTTAAATATTTCAAACCGATTTTTGGAAAAGAATAAACGTATACGGGAAGAGGAATCCGTTCCCTTCAAACGTTGGACAATTCAAAAAAATGTTATAACTTTGCAACTTAAACCCGGAAAAATCGGGCGACATTTTTTGAACGAAAACTTTACTAAATAGATTCACTTATGGAAGACATTACTGCAAAGGTTAAGGCCATCATCGTTGACAAACTTGGTGTGGACGAAAGCGAAGTCGTTGATTCTGCAAGCTTCACCAACGACCTCGGTGCAGATTCTCTGGATACCGTCGAACTCATCATGGAGTTCGAGAAGGTTTTCGACATCCAGATTCCGGAAGAAGTGGCAGAGAAGATCTCCACGGTCAAAGACGCTATCGACAACATCGAGAAGGCAGTCAACAACAAATAAGCCTTGCCTGGCTTATAAGTTTCATATACCATGAAAAGAGTTGTTGTCACCGGTCTCGGGACCATCAACCCTCTCGGCAGCGATATTGAAACTTATTTCAAGCACCTTGATGAGGGAGTCAGCGGAGCAGGTCTGATAGACCGCTTCGATGTCTCCCTTTTTAAGACGAAATTTGCCTGCCAGATTGAGGGATACAATCCCGAAGACTTTGGCTTCGATCGCAAGGAAGCCCGCAAGAACGACCATTTTGCACAGTTCGCCGTCATTGCGGCCGACCAGGCTGTCAAAGACGCAAAGATCAATATTGAGGAGGAAGATCCTTACCGGTTGGGCGTGATCGTCGGTTCCGGTATCGGCGGCGTCGAAACGATTACCGCCGAGATGCTTGAATACAAGCCGGAGTCGATGCCCCGTTTCAGCCCCATCTTCATCCCCAAACTCATCACCAATATTGCCTCGGGCAATATTGCCATCCGTTATGGTTTCCGCGGCCCGAACCACTCCGTTTCATCGGCCTGCGCCACCGCCACCCACGCCATCGGCGTAGCGATGTCGTACATCCAGACCGGTAAGGCGGATATCATCCTGGCCGGCGGTTCGGAAGCTCCGATCACGATTCCGGGCGTAGGCGGATTCAACTCCGCCATGGCGCTCTCTTCGCGCAACGACGAATACAAGACCGCTTCGCGTCCGTTCGACGCTACGCGCGACGGTTTCGTGATGGGCGAAGGTGCCGGCGTGGTGGTACTCGAAGAGTATGAGCACGCCAAAAAGCGCGGCGCAACCATCTACGCCGAGCTCGCAGGTTTCGGCTTTACCGACGACGCCCACCACATCACCGCTCCGGATCCGGAAGGGAAGGGGGCTGCCAAGGCAATGGAACTGGCCATCGAAGACGCGGGCCTGACGCCTGCCGACGTGGACTACATCAACGCACACGGTACCTCCACCCACCTGGGCGATATCGCCGAGCTGGGCGCCATCAAGCAGGTATTCGGCGATGCGGCCTACAAGACCGTGGTCAGCTCCACAAAGTCGATGACCGGTCACCTGCTCGGTGCGGCCGGCGCGATCGAAACCCTCGCCTGCATCCATGCAATCCGCGACGGCGTGATTCCTCCGACCATCAACTTCAAGGAGGAAGATCCCGAGATCGATTACAAGATGAACCTGTCGCTCGGAGGACTCCAGCACCGCACGGTCCGGGTCGCTCTCAACAACAGTTTCGGATTCGGCGGCCAGAACGCCTGCCTCGTACTGAAAGCAATTTAGAATTCTATGAAGAGATTCATCGTTTCGGCGGCCCTGCTCCTGAATGTGACGGCGGGGTTCGCCTGCACGAACCTTATCGTCACCAAAGGCGCCACCACGGACGGCTCCGTCCTGGTTTCCGACGTGGCTGACTCGCACAACCGTTACGGCGTGCTCGACTACAAACTCGCCGGCCGCCACAAACCGGGCGAGATGCGCGCCATCTACCAGTGGGGCAGCGATTCCCGCGGTCCGTTCCGCTACTGCGGCGCCATCCCCGAAGCTCCTTACACCTATAATGTAATGAGCAACATGAACGAGTACCAGGTGACGATCGGCGAGACCACCTACAACGGCCGCTGCGAGGAGCTGCAGGATACCACAGCCATCCTGGACTACGGCTCCATCATGAACATCTGCCTGCAGCGCAGCAAGACGGCCCGCGAGGCTATCCTGATGTTCGCTTCCCTTACGGATCAGTACGGCTACGACTCCACGGGCGAATCGTTCAGCGTGGCGGATCCGAACGAGGCCTGGATCTTCGAGGTGATGCCCCGCAAGCCCAAATACGATGCAAACGGCGTCAATACCAACCGCGGTATCGTCTATGTGGCCGTCCGGATTCCCGACGGCTGCATCTCCGCGCACGCCAACTGCGCCCGCATCACCACCTTCCCGCTGAACGATCCGGAGAATTGCCTCTATTCCAAGGACGTGATCGACCAGGCCCGCGAACTGGGCTGGTACGACGGTCCGGACGAGTCGTTCAGCTTTGCCGACGTTTACTGTCCGCTCACCAGCTATTCGCTGCTGCGTGCCTGCGAACTCCGTGTGTGGAGCTTCTTCAACCGCTATGGCGACCAGGATATGAACCAGTATCTCGATTTCGTGACCGGTGAAGATCCCACCCACCGCCTGCCGCTCTACGTCAAGGCCAAGGAGAAGATTTCCGTGCAGATGCTGGCCGAGATGATGCGCGACCACTACGAAGGCACTCCGTTCGATATGCGCAAAGGCATCGCAGCCGGTCCGCAGGAGACTCCGTACCGCTTCCGCGACAACGACTGGACGGTAGACGGCGTGAAGTACCGCAACGAGCGCGCGATTGCCATGCAGCAGGCCGGTTTCTGGTTCATCAGTCAGTGCCGCGGCTGGCTGCCCCGCGAAGTGGGCGGCGTCATCTGGTTTGCCGTGGACGACCCCGGTACTGCACCTCTCACGCCGGTCTATGCCAGCGCCAGGGCCATCTCCAACCACTATGCCTTCGGCAACGGCTCGCACGTGGAGTATTCCCCCACATCCATGTGGTGGATGTGCAACCGGATTGCGCAGTTCGCCTATCTGAACTACCGCAACGTGGGCAACGAGGTGCGTGAGGTGATCCGCGCCCACGAGGCCGAGATGGTGGAGGCGGTGGCTGCCGCCGACGCCGAAGCGCTCGCCCTGCTCAAGAAGTCGGAGAAGAAGGCCGTCAAGTATATGACCCGGTTCTCCGTGGCGCAGCAGGACGCCCTCTTCGAGAAGTGGGACAAGCTGGACAAATACCTGCTGGTCAAATATGTGGACGGAAACATCAAGAAGCAGAACCCGGACGGATCGTTCGTGGTCTTCCCGCATGCCTATCAGGGCAAGGATCACTTCGTGCCCAAATCGCCTGACGTGCCCGGCGTGAGCGAGGCCTACAAACGCGCCGTGGTCTCCGAAACCGGCGACTTCCACAGAGACAAGAAAATGACGAAATAAAAAAGGCGGCTCCGGGCCGCCTTTCTTTTACTTCAGCACCGTGTAGGTGAGGTGCAGAATCGGATGGCGTGCGGCTGCGGTGCCGTTGATTTCGCACATCCAGTAGTTCTTGGAATCTACGTAATAATAGGTGGTTCCGCTCGAAGAGGAGCCGTAACCGTATCCGTAGGGATAGCCGTAGCCATAACCGTATCCGTAGGGATCGTAATAACCGCCGTATCCGCCGTACCCTCCGTAGCCGTAACCGCCATAACCGTAGCCGTACATGGATGCGTAGTAATTGGCGTAGTTGTAGTAGTCGCTGGTGCTGGACGAGGAGGAACTGGTGGTGTACTCGATGGTCGGAATCATCCAGATGTCGTAGTTTTCATCCACTTTGTCTTTCTCTTCGCGGATCAGCGACTGCAGGTAGGGAGCCACGTCGGAGCGGAAGTAGAAGTGCGACCGGTTGATCTCCCCGTGGTCATACGACGACGTGTAGCGTTCCGAAATCGGGGAGTAGACGGTGTAGACCGATCCGCGCAACCGCCTGCAGGGATACAGGTTGGCGGGCCAGAGGTTGTACTGGGCCGAGGAACCGCTGTATTCAAACGGGAATTCCAGCGTGGCGCGGCAGACCATCAGCGCGTCGGGGTCGATGCCGTTGGCGCCCATCCAGTCGTCCAGCCTCTGGCGGAGGACCTTGGCGTCGATATGCGGCTTGAGGCCGGTCAGGCCTTCGTAGCGGATCATCGCCGATGCGTCGTCCGTTTCCGGGAAGGCCTTCTCCTTGTCGATACTCATCACGGCGTTGTAGGTGCCCAGATTGAAAAAGGCAGTCGTGTCGCGCCGGCGTCCGGCGTCGTTGACGGAGCTGTAGGTCAGGATCACATACGACTCGCCGACGTCGAAGATATTGAGGCGTCCGCCCTCCGTTCCCGGTTCCACCGGATCGGTGTGCAGATAGATGCCGTAGAATTTGGAGGTGAAGAGCGCCGTGCTGTCCATCGTCTCCCGGTCCAGGTCGAACAGCGGCTTGGCAAAATCTTCCGTGAAGTGCAGCACCAGCGTGTCGCCGCCCGTGTAGACCATCGAACCCATGACGGCCAGTTCCGGTTTACAGTCGGCCAGCGTGATGGAGTTGCTGTAGACGCAGGTCGAATCCAGTTCCTTGTTGAGCTGGTGAACGTAGATGTTCTGCGGAATGCCGGCCTGGCTCTTGTCGAGCACCTGGTTGCTGCTGGCCGTCAAGGAGATATACATGCTCTTGAAGACCGGATCGGTTCCCCAGACAATCGAATCGGTGGCCGGGGAGAGGGTGAGCGCGGAACCCACGGTCACCGTGCCGTATGCGGCCGTCGTGATCGATCCGACCGCCACCTGGCTGTTGACGGTGGTCTGGAGGCTGTCGGCGTATTTCTGGCCCACGGGCAGGTCGATATCTGCCGTGTGGATGGAAATATCCTGGTTGGCGGGAATATAGGAAGCCCCCAGCGTCGGGTCGATCATGACGCAGGAGGCGGCGGAAATTGCGAGTGCGATCAGGGCCGCTGCAGAGAAGATTCTACTTGCTCTTGCCATTTGCAGAAAAGATGTCGTCGTAAAACTTGTTGTAGGCCTGGATGTACCGGGTGTCTTCCGTGCTGATCTTGCAGTAGGGAAGCACAGGCAGTTTGCGCGCTGCCACCGCCGCTGCAAGCTCCGGATGCAGTTCGGGTACGCCCGAAATGATACCGTCGGCATACTGAATAGCCAGTTTTGCAAGATTCATGCCGTCCGGCTGCTTGAAGGCGGCCAGGTCGGTCTTCTTGATGCCGGGCATCAGGATCTTGTCGGCCAGGTCGGCGGAGACCTTTTCGTCCAGGAATTCGTTGTAGAGCGAGAGCACAACCTTGGCCTCTTCGAAGATCGGGTCGTCTTTGTAGGCCTTCTTGAGATAGAGGGGAAGAATGTGCGAGATCCAGCCCTGGCAGTGGATGATGTCGGGTTTCCAACGCAGCTTCTTGACCGTTTCCATCGCTCCGCGTGCGAAGAAGATGGCGCGTTCGCCATTGTCTTCGAAGAATTTGCCGTTCGCGTCCCGGTAGACGGCCTTGCGCTGGAAGTAGTCTTCGTTGTCAATGAAATAGACCTGCATCCGCGCTGCGGAAATCGACGCCACCTTGATAATCAGCGAATAGTCGAGGTCGCCGATCACCAGGTTCATGCCGGAGAGCCGGATGACTTCGTGCAGCTGGTTGCGGCGTTCGTTGATGCAACCGTACCGGGGCATGAAGGAACGGATCTCCTTACCGCTCTCCTGCACGCCCTGAGGCAGAAAACGTCCGACATTTGCGATATCCGATTCGGGCAGATACGGGTAGATTTCAGAGTTTACGAAGAGTACGCGCTGTATTCCTTCCATAACGGGTCGTTTTAAGGCAAATTCAGCACAAAGATAAGAAATAATTTGTTTACCTTTGCCTGAAATCCACCCGAATGGCACGCAAAGAGAGTAATTTGGTCCGCAGGCGGCTGATCCGCTCCTATGTCACGTCTGTCATCAGTATATCATTGGTGCTCACGTTGATGGGGGCTGCTGCCATCTTTTGGGCCAGCGCGGGCAGCGTCTCGCGTTATTTCAAGGAGAACGTCACCGTTTCGCTCATCCTTCCCATGGAGACCGACGATGCGGCCGCACAGGCCCTGGTGGCGGAACTCTCTGCGCGCGAGGATGTCAAGAGCGCGGAGTATATCTCCCGCGAGCGGGGTGCCGATGAACTGAAGGCGATGCTCGGCGCGGATTTCCTGGAGGTGTTCGAGACCAATCCGGTACCGGCCTCGATCGACCTGCATCTGGCCGGCGAGGCCGTCTCGCGCGACTCGCTCTCCCGGTTGCGCGCGGCTTTCGAGGCTGATCCGCGCATCCGCGAAGTGGTCTACCAGGAGTCGCTGATCGAGGCGCTCAACGCCAACCTGGGCCGCATCACGCTGGTCCTCACGGCGGTGATCGCCCTGCTGCTGGTCATCTCGTTTGCGCTGATCAACAACACGGTGCGGCTGAACATCTACGCCCGCCGCTTTACCATCCACACGATGCATCTGGTTGGGGCGCGCAACGCCTTCATCAGCCGTCCGTTCATCCGCCAGGCGCTGGTGCAGGGTGCGGTCTCCGGCCTGATTGCCGCCGGCATCCTGGGCCTCCTGCTGCTCTACGTCAAGCGCTCGAGCGAACTGATCTACTCCCTCTTCAACGGCACCGTCGTCTGGCTCACGCTGGCGGGCCTGGTGCTGGCGGGCATGCTGATCTGCGCCCTCTCCGCGGCCTTCGTGGTGAACCGCCTGGCCTATACTTCCAAAGACGACCTTTATTATTAGAAAAATAATGAGCAAATTCTCCCTTCCTGCCAAGAGCGTCCGGCTGATTCTCGTCGGACTGATCGTGATGGTCTCGGGCTATATCCTGATGATGGGCGGCGGCTCGTCCGACCCCGACGTCTTCAATGAAGCCATGTTCGATTTCCGCCGTCTGGTGGCCTCTCCGCTGCTGGTCCTGATGGGAATCGTCATCATCATCGTATCCATTATGAAGCCGTGCGGCGACCGTAACGGGGAGGAAAAGAAATGAGTTGGTTCGAAGCGCTCGTCCTGGGGCTGGTCCAGGGTCTGACGGAGTTTCTTCCGGTCAGCAGCAGCGGTCATCTGGCTATCGGCAAAGCCCTTTTCGGAATCGAGACCGCCGACCTCCGTTTCGAGATCATCGTCCACGCCGCTACGGTGCTGGCCACCATCGTGGTCTTCCGCAAAGAGATCTGGCAGTTGCTGCAGGGTCTCTTCAAGTTCAAACTGAATGCGGAAACGCGCTATATCCTGCTGATTCTCATCTCCATGATACCCGTCTTCGTGGTGGGCATGTTTTTCAAGGACTACGTCGAGGCCCTCTTTGGCGAAGGCCTTCTCGTGGTGGGTTGCGCCCTGCTGGTGACGGCCCTGCTGCTTTTCCTGAGCGAAACGCTCGGCCGCCGCAAGGCGGAAGAAGGCGGCCCCGTCACGTGGAAATCCGCACTCTGGATGGGTCTGGCCCAGGCGGTTGCCGTCATTCCGGGTCTCTCCCGCAGCGGCTCCACCATCGCCACGGGTCTGCTCTGCGGCGTCAAGAAGTCCGAGGTGGCGCAGTTCTCCTTCCTGATGGTCCTGATCCCGATTCTCGGCGAAGCGTTCCTCGACCTGGTGGGCGGCGATGCAGCTGCCTCCACGGTGGGCGCCCTGCCGCTGATTGTCGGCTTCCTGGCGGCTTTCATCTCGGGCCTTTTTGCCTGCAAGGTGATGATTGCGCTGGTCAAGAAGGCGAAGCTCAAATGGTTCGCCCTCTACTGCGTGGCGGCTGCCCTCTTCTGCCTGATTTACAGTCTGCTGGCATAAACGATGAACGAGCTCTTCGGGCGATACTTCTTTGTTTCCGACGTGCACCTCGGCGAGGTCCGCGACACCTCCGGCGACCGTGAGAAACGGTTCCTGGAGTTCCTGCGTACCCTGCCTTCCGATACCCGGGGGCTCTTCCTGCTGGGTGATATCTTCGATTTCTGGGCGGAGTACCGCGATGTGGTTCCGCGCGGCTATGTGCGCGTGCTGGGCGAATTGGCCCGCCTTGCCGATTCCGGCGTAAAGCTCTGGTTCTTCTGCGGCAACCACGACTGGTGGGTGACCGACTATCTGGAAAAGGAGCTGGGCGCGCAGATTGTCAAGGCGCCCTACAAGATCATGGACGTGGGCGGCCTGCATCTCTGTATCGGCCACGGCGACTGTGTGGGGCGCAGATCCTTCCGCCAGCGGCTGCTGACCCATCTTTTCCACTCGCGTTTCTGGATTATGGTGCTCAAATCCATCCATCCATGGTTCGTCTTCCGCCTGGCGCGCCGCTGGTCGTCCAGCAGCCGCCATCGTCATCCGGACGGTTACCGCTTCCGCGGAGAGGAAGAGCCCATCTGGAAGTTCGCGGACAAGATGGCGCGGCGCAAGAAGGTGGATGCCTGCATCTTCGGGCATCTGCACGCTGCGCTCGAGGCCGATCTGTCGGATGGAAAGAAACTCTATCTCCTGGGAGACTGGGGCGAATCCTCGTCCTTCCTGAATCTCTTCGGGATGTATATCTCCGGTTTCGGTTTGCCGAAGATGGAGAAGTAGAGTTCGTCAAACTCTCCCCGTTCCCAAATCTGCACCAGTTCTTCGAGGTCTTTGTCCTCCCCGAAGCGGTCGTACGGCGTCTTCAGGTCGCCGCCGCAAATCTTGGCGAATCCCTGCCAGAAAGCGGCCGACGGGGCGTCCAGATAGCCCTTGAGCACCACGTAGGGGGTGAGTCCCGTCTCGCGGTCGATCAGCCGGATGATCATCTTGCCCTGACTCAGCGTCAGCTTGCGGAAAATCGGGTCGAAGTCCTTGAGCAGGTCCCGTTTGAGCCTGTCCAGATAGCGGTCCTGCTTGCGCTTGCTGTAGTGCTCGCGCTCGAATAGTTCGTCCGTTTCGTTGATGGTCCGTGCGATGAACTTGGCGTAGGGGTAAGCCTTGCTGAAGTTGTGCACCCGCTTGTAGTATTTGCGCCACTGGCGCTTGGTCATCGTCGCGCGCGGGGAGATGACGGCCGGCGGAATGTCGTCAATAAAAACGGTGTCCCGGCCCTGGATGACGTACTGCATCACATAGCCGTCCGGTTGCTGGGCGCAGAGCGTGCCTCCCGTCAGGAACAGGAGCAGCAAGAGGGTGATATGCAATCTTCCGCGCGTCATAATGTGACGGCAAAAATAAGTTTTTTTACGTATATTTGCGACCAACAATAACCATACCGTATGTTTGATCTGGCGACATTCACCCCCTGGTCCCTTTTCCGTGACGCGGGCATCATCTTCGCCTTATTGCTGATTGGAAAGCTCTGTCGGGCAAAACTCAGATTCATCCAAAGCCTCTTTATTCCGCCGTCCCTGGTGGCCGGTATCCTGGCGCTGGCTTTCGGTCCCAACGGCCTGGGCTGGCTGCCGCTGTCAAACAATCTCGGTACCTATTCCGCTATCCTGATCGCGGTGGTCTTCGCCTCCCTGCCGCTCGCCTCGCCGCCCATCAGGATGAGGGAGATCGGCTCCAAAGTGGGCCCGATGTGGGCCAATATCCAGTTCGGTATGTTCTTCCAGTGGGCGGCCCTCGGCCTGATCGGCATCCTCATTCTCTCGCCGCTCTTCAAGGTGCCCGAGCCCTTCGGAATCATGTGCCCGGTGGGCTTCTACGGCGGACACGGTACGGCCGCTGCCATGGCCCCCGAGTTCGGTGAGGGCTTTCCGGAGAACATAGCCCAGAGCCTGGGCATGACCACCGCTACGGTGGGCGTGATCCTGGGCGTGGTCCTGGGCGTGACGTTCATCAAGCTGGCCACCAAGAAACACATTACCAGTTACGTGACCGACTTCACGGATCTCCCGAACGAGCTCCGTACCGGCCTGCTCCCTGAAGAGAAGCGTTCCCCTCTGGGCAAGGCGACCGTCTCTCCCATCTCCATCGACCACTTTGCCATGCACCTGGGCATCGTGTTTTTCGCGGCGTTCTGCGGCTATCTGCTGAGCGACGGCCTGCTCAAGGGCAAGCTGAACATCAGCGGCGTCCCCGTCTTCCAGACCGCCTACGTGATGGGTATCCTCCTGAAACTCGTGCTCGACGCCACCAAGGCAAGCCGTTACGTGGAGCCGCGCACGATCGGCAACATCAGCGGTACCGCCACCGACCTGCTGGTCACCTGCGGCGTGGGCTCCATCAACCTGAAGGTGGTCACGGCCAACGCCCTGCCGCTCGTCGTGCTGCTGGCTATCGGCGTTGCCGTCACCCTCTTCCTGTGCTTCTATTTCGCCCGCCATATCTACCGGAAAGACTGGTTTGAGAAGGCCATCTTCACCTGGGGATGGTGGACCGGCACGATGGCCATCGGTATAGCTTTGCTGCGTATCGTGGATCCGAAGAACGAAAGCCACGCGCTCGACAACTTCCCTCTGGCTTACCTGCCCTGCGCCCCGGTCGAGATCCTGCTGATCTGGTCGGTTCCAGTCGCCTTCAAGGGGGGCTGGCTCCTCTGGCTCTGCGTGGGCTATCTTGTCCTGTCGCTCCTGATCCTCCTGCTCGCCAAAAAACTGGGCTGGTGGATTCCGGGCTCACAATTAAAGACTGCAAAGAAATAATATGAAAAATATCTTCACGGCTTTCAGCGCCACCGTTTTCCTGGCTGCTGCCCTGCTGCTTCCCGCCAGCTGCAATTCGGAGAAAGCGCTGGCCCGCAGGGTGGACAGCCTCCACCGAAAAATCATCACCGTCGACACTCATACCGATACGGCCCTGGAAATGCTTGACGGAAAGTATGACGACCTTCAGGTCAACTTCGACAAGATGCTTGAGGGCGGCCTGGACGCAGTCTTTTTCGCCGTCTACAGGGGACAGGGACCGCGCGACGACGCCTCCCTGGCGGCCGTTGCCGACTGGACCGAAGACCGCCTGCGTTCCTTTGCCCACTACGTGGACAGTGCGCCGGGTGCCGAGCGTGCCCTGACGCCGGCCGACGTCCGCCGTATCAAGAAAGAGGGGAAGGCCTGCGTCATCCAGGCGCTCGAGAACGGTTATATGGTGGGGCGCGACCTGTCGAACGTGGAACGTTTCTACAACCTCGGAGCCCGCTATATCACGCTGTCGCACAATAACAACAACGATATCTGCGACGCGGCGGTCCGCCGTGACGATCCCTCGCGCGGCTTCTCGTCCAAACTCGAGTGGGGCGGACTGTCTCCCTTCGGTTATCAGGTGGTTGCCGAGATGAACCGGCTGGGCATGATTATCGACATCTCCCACACGGCCGACGAAACCGTGGAGGACGTCCTGGAAGCCAGCGCTGCGCCCATTATCGCTTCGCATTCGAGCGCCCGCGCACTGTGCAACCATCCGCGCAATCTCCCGGACGACCTGATTCGCAAGATTGCGGCCAGGGGCGGCGTCGTCCAGGTGACCATCTTCTACGGATTTGTGGATAAGGGAGACGGCACTCCGCTGGATGTCAAGCTGTTCTGCGATCATGTAGAACACATTCGCGATATTGCCGGCATCGAGCACGTGGGCTTCGGCTCCGACTTCGACGGCGGCGGCGGACTGGAGGGCATCAACTCCGCCCTGGAGGTGAAAAACATCACCCGCGAGCTGATGCGCCGCGGCTGGTCCGATCGTGACCTCACCCTCTTCTGGGGCGGCAACCTCCTCCGCGTCTGGGAAGAGGTCGAGGCCGTGGCCTCCCGCCTCTCCGGCACCCAGCTTACTGCCGCCGAATAAATGCCAAGGCTACTCTGGGGCGGCGGCAGGAAGACTGAAGAATTATTATTTCTCATTTTTGGTAATCAGTGGTAGCAAGAGAAGCAATTCTTGTTACCTTTGCAGTGTTGATGTTCATTGAACATTTGTTAGGCGACGGTCATACCTGACCGATTTTGTGAAGGAGAGCGTCGAAACCGAAGAAAGGCGAGACGTTCTCCTTTCTTTTTCTACGAGTCGGGCAGGTACTATTGGCAACCCTCTTATTCCTAATCAGCCTAACAAATTAAAAATGAACGTATTTATAGGAACTATCAGCGTTGACATTTGTGTACCGGGTACACGTGTCAGACCCGTTCTCGTCCGCGCCCACTGGCGACTGCGAAACGGTCGAAAAGAGTTCGTGAAGGCTCATATGCGGCGACGCAGAGTGATCTGAACGGCTCAATAGTTTGATGATGTCCGATGCCCGACTGGGGGCTGCCCGAGAGGGTGGCCCCTTTTTTTGTTTTTTGCGGTCGGGGTTCTTCGGTCGGAAATTAGTCGAAAACGTACATAACCCGGAGTTTTTTGACTTCGGTAAGGGATTGAAAATAGTCACGTTAGGTGGCTATTTTTTTTGTCGAAAATTGTGAAAAAATGTTTGCGTTTCAGAATAAATGTGTATCTTTGCATCCCATATCCTATGCCCGGATTGTGCGCAATCGGCTATGGGACAATTAGTTAGAAGTTATTTTTAAGTTATAGAGAAATGTTACAACCTAAGAAAACCAAATTCAGAAGGCAGCAGAAAGGCCGTATGAAAGGTATCGCTCAGCGTGGAAACCAGCTGGCCTTCGGGTCCTTTGGTATCAAGACGCTCGAGAGTTGCTGGCTCACCGGACAGCAGATTGAAGCTGCCCGCCAGGCAGTCGTCCGTTATATGAAGCGTGAAGGTCAGATCTGGATCCGCATCTTCCCGGACAAGCCCTACACCAAGAAACCGGCCGAGGTCCGTATGGGTAAAGGTAAAGGTAACCCTGAGGGTTTCGTCGCTCCTGTTACTCCCGGCCGCATGCTGATCGAGTGCGAAGGTGTTCCCTTGGCTATCGCGAAGGAAGCTCTCCGCCTGGGCGCACAGAAGCTGCCTGTCAGCACCAAGTTTGTGATCCGCAGGGATTATGTTGAATAATCAAACGAGAAGAAGGCTATGAAGACCCAAGAAATTCGTGAGATGGCCGTTGCAGACCTGCGCGAGCGCATCGAAACTGAGAAGCAGAACCTGAACCGGATGAAGATGAATCACGTCATCTCTCCGCTTGAGGATACCTCCAAGATCAAGAAGGCAAAGGCAGACATCGCCCGCATGATGACCGTCCTGGCTGAGAAAGAAAAACAGAACTAATACAACCTACGTCGTATGGAAAGAAATCTT
>DBXZ01000017.1 GCA_002309795.1 Bacteroidales bacterium UBA1199 | reverse complement strand
GAGCAGCTGGTCTGCGGGACCCTGGTCGCCTGCGGCGTGGATGTGGTCAAGGCCGGTTTTGCCTCGACCCCCACGACCGAAATGGCGGTCGTCTTCGCCGGTGCGGACGGCGGCATCATCCTGACCGCCTCGCACAACCCCAAGGAGTGGAACGCGCTCAAGCTGCTCGATGAAAAGGGCGAATTCCTGAGCGACGCCGACGGCCGCGAAGTGGTCCGCCTGGCCGGCAAAGGCAAGTTCGAATTCGCCGGCGTGACCGAACTGGGAAGCCTGACGCACAAAGACTTCACCGACGCACACGTCAAGGCGGTGCTGAACTATCCGCTCGTAGACGTACCGGCTATCCGCAACGCCGGGTTCAAGGTGGTGCTGGACGCCATCAACTCGGTGGGCGCGATTGCCATGCCCGCCCTCTTCCGCGCGCTGGGCGTGGAGTGCGTCGTGATCAACGGCGAGCCCAACGGCGACTTCGCGCACAACCCCGAACCGCTTCCGGCCAATCTGACCGACCTTTCCTATAAGGTAATCCAGACCGGTGCGCACCTGGGCGTCAGCGTCGATCCCGACGTGGACCGCCTGGCCTTCATCTGCGAGAACGGCGCGCCCTTCGGCGAAGAATACACGCTCGTGGCCGTCTCCGACTACGTATTGGAGCACAAACCGGGCGACACCGTCTCCAACCTCTCATCGTCGCGCGCGCTGAAAGACGTGACCGAAGCGCACGGCGGCGTCTACCGCTTCTCCAAAGTGGGCGAAAAGAACGTCTCCACGCTGATGCAGGAGAGCGGCGCCGTGATCGGCGGCGAGGGCAACGGCGGCGTGATCGTGCCGGACTTCCACTACGGCCGCGACGCACTGATCGGCACCGCGCTCTTCCTGAGCCTGATGGCCCACAAACAGCTGAGCGCCACCGCACTGAGGGCAACCTACCCGGACTATTACATCTCCAAGAACAAGATCCAGATTGCCGACCCGGCCGTGATCGACGGCCTGCTGGCCGCTGTCCAAAAGCACTACGCCAAGGAGCAGATCAACACCTCCGACGGCCTGCGCGTGGACTTCGAGGCAGACAAGAAGTGGTTCGTGCTGCGCAAATCCAACACCGAACCCATCATCCGCATCTACGCCGAGGCGCGTGACGAACACAGCGCGGACGCCCTGGCAAAAGAGGTAATCGACATCATTCAGGCACAGTTAGGCTGATGTTTTCGTTCCGCACCACCCCGCTCCTGGAACAGAGCGACCGCACGCTGAGCGGCGGCCGGCTCGCACTGCTGTGCAACCAGGTGGCCTGGCACCCCGACACCGGGGAGTATCTCTTTGAAACGCTTGAACGCCAGGGCAACCTGGTCAAGGTGTTCATGCCCGAACACTCCTTCTACGGCCCGGTCAGCGACCGCCTGGAAGCCATCGAGGTGGGCAGCGAGATTCTCTGGGAAGACCTGCAGGATATCGACGCGCTGATCATCGAACTGCAGGATGTGGGGTCGCGCTACAGCACCTTCACCCTGCTGCTCTGGAACCTGATCCGGATGCTCAAGGAGAAAGACGCGCAGACGGCTGTCTATCTGCTGGATCGGATCAACCCGTCGGGCCGCCAGATCGAGGGCACGATGGGCAGCATCGGGCTGCCGCAGCGTCACGGCCTGACCTTCGGCGAACTGGCCTACCTGTTCTACGAAGAAGCTAACGCCAAGTTCCCGATGCACATCATCTCCGCGGCGGCGGAGTCGGTCAACAGGGAACTGATGCCCTGGACCATCCCGCCCTTCACCGACTTCGCGGGACTCTTCACCTCGCACTTCTACAGCGGCCAGTGCCTCTGGATGGGCACCAACGTCAGCTACGGACACGGCACCACCCGCCCCTTCGAACAGTTCGGCGCCCCCTTCATGGAGCCGCTCTACGACTACAACGAACGCCACGGCTACCGCGGCTGGAACGACCCGGCCAACCCCATTGCCAACCCGGACATCCGCATCCGCTGGACCCGGTTCGTGCCGGCCTACGGCATCCACGCCGGCCGGGCCTGCTTCGGTTTCCAGCTGATGTTCATCCCGGGGGTGAACTACCACGCCCTGAACCACGCCCTGCGCCTTATCCGCTTCGTGCGCGAAGAGTGCCCGGAATTCGAATTCAACGGCATGGAACGCCTGTTGGACGACGAGGCCCTGATGTGCTACCTGGAGGGCAAGGTGGACTGGGACGTCACCAGCGAATACATCAAGGTGGAGGAGCAGAAATGGCTCCGCAAATCCAAGAAATACGCGCTCTACGACGACCAGCCCTGGAGAGTTAAATAACCTGTTGATAAATCGTTCCGTTTTTCGTTTCAGGCAGAAGAGAAATTTGTATTTTTGCAGAGAAAGGGAGGCTCGAAATGCCAAAGATGTTCATCATAGCGGGCTGCAACGGCGCCGGGAAAACGACGGCATCCTACACCCTGCTGCCGGAATTGCTGGACTGCAAGGAGTTCATCAATTCCGACGAGATTGCAAAGGGCCTCTCCCCATTCAATCCGTCGCTGGCGGCCATCAAGGCCAGCAAGCTGATGGCGGAACGGATGGACGAGTTGCTTGAAAGACGGGAAGATTTCGGAATCGAAACCACCCTCTCCACCAAATCCCTGGCACGGATCGTGGTGGACGCCCAGCGCCGCGGGTATATGGTCTCGCTGGTGTTCCTGTGGCTGAGTATTCCGGAACTTGCCATTGAACGGGTCCGGTTGCGGGTTGAATCGGGCGGACACGACATCCCCGAGGCCACCATCCGGCGTCGCTACGCCTCCGGAATCGACAACCTGTTCAAGCTCTATATGCCGATCTGTGACTACTGGGTCATTATCGACAACTCCGGCCAGGCGGGCCGTATCGTCGCCGAAGGCGGCGTGAACATATCGACCAAGATTCATTCGAAACCTATTTATAACTCGATATTGGAATATGAGCGAACAAGAGACTAGAGAATTGCGGGACGAGATCATCAAAGGGATGGACCGTTCCTTCGAACGACTGGTTGCGGAAAAGAAAAAATCCAATTCCGAGCTGGCCTTTGCGGAGGCCAACCAGGTTGTAACCGTTAAAGCAGTGGAGCTCTAAGGTTTTGGAGAGGTATTTCACCCTTTTCCAGGTCACTGAAGAGGCTATTTCCGGACTTCTAAAGTCGGCACTCTCCCGCGGTGGAGATTATGCCGACATCTTTTTTGAATCCACCACTTCCGACGAACTGACGCTGCGCGACGGCGAGGTAAACGCCGTGGAGAGCACGGCCGACTACGGCGTGGGCATCCGCGTCGTGAAGGACGCCCACACGGGCTACGCCTACGCGGAGAGTACGCTTCCCGCAGAGATGGAGCGTGCCGCCCGCACCGCCGCCGGAATTGCCGACTGCCCGGGTGCCGGCCCCGTTCCCGCCCCGCTCAAACGCATCAGGCGGCCCGACCGCTATCCGATCGTCGGCGACTGGAGCGACTTCGACCTGCTGCGCCGCAAGGCCTTCCTGCAGCACTTTGGCGAGCGGCTCGCGGCCCTGAGCGGTGAAATCACCAAGGTAATCGCCAACCTGGCCTACGACCACTCCGACATCCTTTTTGCCAATTCGCTCGGAGACCTGTTCTGCGACGAGCGTCCCATCACTTCGCTCGTGGCCAGCTGCATTCTGGAGCGCGGCGGCCGCAGCGAAAATATCACCGTATCACGCAGTTTCCGCCGCGGCAGCGAAATGCTGTCGGAGGCCCTGCTGGACGAAATGGTGGCCGAAGTGGCCGCCCACCTGCCCCATCTCTTCGAAGCCAGGCGGCCCAAGGGCGGCCGGATGCCCGTGGTGATGGCGGCCGGCAGCTCCGGCATCCTGCTCCACGAGGCCATCGGGCACGCCTTCGAGGCCGATTTCAACCGCAAGGGGGTCTCCATTTTCTCCGACAAGATGGGCAAGCGGATCTGCTCCCGGCAGATCAACGTGGTGGACGACGCCACCCTCCCGGGCAACCGCGGGGCCGTCAATATCGACGACGAGGGCACGCCCGGCCAGAAGACCTACATGGTGCGCGAGGGCGTCCTGACCTCCTACCTGCACGACCGGATCAGCGCCGCGCACTACGGCGTGGCCCCCACGGGCAACGGCCGCCGCGAATCCTTCCGCTTCAACCCCATCCCGCGCATGCGGGCCACCTATATGGAGAGCGGCAGCGGCACGCAGGAGGAGATCATCCACAGCGTGAAACGCGGCATCTTCGTGGACTCCTTCACCAACGGCGAAGTGGAGATCGGCGCCGGGGATTTCACCTTCTACGTGAAGAGCGGATTTCTGATTGAAAACGGGCG
>DBXZ01000024.1:2186-2617 GCA_002309795.1 Bacteroidales bacterium UBA1199 | reverse complement strand
TGCGAAAGCTGCTGCTTGGTATCGAGCGTGAAATCGCCCTCCATCATCCAGTTATAATAACTGGGTTCGCGGGTGAGAACCTCCTTCACCGGACGGCCCTTGTGCTTGCCGAAGTTGAAGACCGGTTCGTCGTTCTCGTTGAGAACCATGCGGCCGGCATAATCCACGAAACGGCTGTTGGCGGAATACTTCGAGAGGAACTCCACGTCGTTCTGAAGCGGGTCTTCTTCGTCTGCAGCATAGCGGTCCAGCTGGGCCTCGAGCACCTGATAGGTGGCCATCGTATCGGCTTCCGCGGAGTGGGCGTTGTCCAGATTCTGGCCGCAGTAAAACTTGTAGGCGGCCTTGAGCGTGCGCTGCTCCTTCTTGTGGAAGATATTCTGGACATCCACCAGGTTGCGCTTGCGGAAATCATAGCCTACGCCGGCGCG
>DBXZ01000024.1:847-2058 GCA_002309795.1 Bacteroidales bacterium UBA1199 | reverse complement strand
GGAATGGGGATGCCGGGATTGATGCGGCGGGTCTTGATCTCGACGTCGTTGGGGGCGCCGGCCGCGCCGGGCGAAACCTTCACGATGGAGATTTCCACGATCCGGTCGGTCGCAATGTTCAGGCCCGTGCTCTCGAGATCGAAGAAGACGAGCGGGCGCTTCAGGTTCAGCTGCATGGCGCGAGCGGATTAGGCGTTGATCATCACCGGCATCAGGAGCGCGCTCACGTTCTCGTCCGGGTTGACTTCGTCGGCGGAGACGATCAGGGCTGCGCGGCAGGGATCGGCCAGTTCCATACAGATATTCTGGTAGGGAAGGTTGGAGAGGATCTCGAGCAGGAAGTTGGACTTGAAGCCGATCTCCATCTCTTCGCCGTCATACTGGCAAGGGAGGGTTTCGTAGGCCGACATGGAGAAGGTCAGGTCCTGGGCGGAAACGAGCACCTGGTTGAAAGAGAGTTTCAGCTTGATCTGGCTGGAAATCTGGTTCGAGCAGACGGCGATACGCTTGACCACGTTCAGCAGTTCGCTGCGGCCGATCACCATCTTGTTGGTGTTGTTCTTGGGGATGACGGTGCGGTATGCCGGGTAGGTGCCTTCGATCAGGCGGCAGACCAGGATATTGTTGTCGAAGTTGAAATAGGCGTTTTTATTGTCGAACTTGATGGCGATGTCGCCGTCCACCTTGGCCAGGATGCTGCGCAGGACGGCAGCCGGTTTCTTGTGGAGGATGAAAGAAGACTTCTGCGACACCTGTGCGCCGGTGAACTCGAAGCAGATGAGCTTGTGGGCATCGGAGGCCACGAGGGTGGTCCTGGGTGCGTCGATATCGAAGAAGATACCGTTCATCACCGGACGGAGCTCCTCTTCAGCCGTGGCGTAGATGGTATTGTTGATACCGGAGAGGAGTGTTTCGGAAGCGATGGTCAGGCTCTCGGAGACGTCGCCCAGTTCAGGGAGCTTGGGGAAATCCGCAGCGTCGAAGCAAGGGAGTTTGGAAGCGCCGGAGCTCCAGGTGATTTCCATGGTGTTGTCACCGGAGAGGGCGAAGGTCAGCGGCTGGTCGGGGAACTCCTTGAGGGAGTCGGTGAGCAGCTTGGCGGGAACCGCGGTGCGGCCTTCTTCGTCGACCTGCGCGATGGCGATATTGCTCTTGAGGGTGGTTTCGCCGTCGGAGGCGGTGACCGTCAGGGTATTGTCTTTCAACTCGAA
>DBXZ01000024.1:0-790 GCA_002309795.1 Bacteroidales bacterium UBA1199 | reverse complement strand
CTTGATACTGTGAATTTCATATGCCGTTTACTTTTGTTTCTCTAAATCTAATAGCCTACAAATATAGTTCATTTTGGCATATATTTTGAGTTTTCCTACCAAGATTTTTTCAACGATTTTCAGCTATGAACAGAAAAAGTACCCTTATTGTCCTCCTCTCGGTCCTGCTCTCCGCCGGAGCGGCCTATCTGGTCTCTGAAACAGTGGTTTCGCGCCGTCTGGCCAGCGCCACCACGGAGCGTGGCGAACGGATTGTGCGCGCCGCGGAACCGCAGCGCGTGGTAGCGGCTGCCAATCTGGCATCCTTCTCCGACGCGGCCGAGAACGCCGTGCAGACTGTGGTTTACGTCAAGGTGGTCAAGCGGGCCAAGGCGACCCGTCCCTCCTCGCTCTTCGACATGCTGTTCGGCTTCCCGGAGACCCCGCAGGAACAGGTGGGACTCGGATCGGGCGTGATCATCCGCCCGGACGGTTATATCGTCACCAACAACCACGTCATCAGCGGAGCGGACGCGATCGAAGTCACGCTCGAAAACGATAAGGTCTATCCCGCCACCCTCGTGGGAACCGACCCGGCAACGGATATCGCCCTGCTGAAGATCGAGGCGGAGAACCTGCCCTGTATCGAGATGGGCGACTCCGACCAGCTGCGGCTGGGCGACTGGGTGCTGGCGATCGGTTCGCCGTACGACCTGCGGTCGACCATCACGGCCGGGATCGTGAGCGCCAAGGGCCGTTCGCTGCCCAACTACGACGGACAGTTCCGCGTGGAGTCGTTCATCCAGACCGA
>DBXZ01000014.1 GCA_002309795.1 Bacteroidales bacterium UBA1199 | reverse complement strand
ATCTTGTCGAACACGAGGTTCGAAAGGATCGTCACGTCGAGCACGCCGATCGGGTCGTTGTCGTTATACGTACCGGGTTTTGCGGTCAGCGAATACCACACACCCTCGAAGTACATCGAGAAGTTGTGCAGTCCGGCCGGTTTGTACGGTTCGGAACATTCGCAGTGGCAAGGGAACTCGCAGTCGCACTTGCCGCCGTCCTTCGTGCAGTCGCACTTGCACTCCACGATGAAATCCTTCTGGAGCGCCTCGAAGAACTGCTTGCCGCTCAGACCGTTGAGGTCTTTCACCACGCGGTTGTAGTCGATGATCTTGAGCTGGTTGTCCGGGAAGCAGACAGCCATGAAGTAGTTGTACTCCTCCTTGCCGGTGTGGTTCGGATTCTGGCTGCGCTTCTCGGCGCCCACGCGTGCCGCAGCAGCGGTACGGTGGTGACCGTCAGCTACATAGAAAGCAGGAATGCCTGCAAAGATCTCGGTAATGCGGGCGATGTCCCGATCGTCGTCAATCACCCACAGCTTGTGGCCGAAACCGTCTTCGTCGGCGACGAAGTCGTACTCCGGAACGTGGGAGATGTAACGAAACATGATGGCATCGATCTCCGCATTGTCCGGGTAAGCGAAGAAGACCGGTTCGATGTTCGCATTCTGGATGCGGACGTGGATCATGCGGTCGTCTTCCTTCTCCTTGCGGGTGAGTTCGTGCTTCTTGATGGCGCCCGTAGCGTAGTCGTCGGTGTTGGCGCAGAGGATGATACCGTACTGGGTACGACCTTCCATCGTCTGGGCGTAGACGTAGTAGCACTCCTTGGCGTCGCGCTTGAGCCAGCCGCGCTCTTTCCAGAGTTTGTAGTTGGCTACGGCTTTGTCGTAGGTGCGCTGTTCGTGCTCGCCGGCAATCGGTTCAAAATCGATTTCCGGTTTGGTGATATGGAGCAGCGATTTCTCGCCGGCTTCCGCGCGCGCTTCCACGGAGTTCATCACGTCGTAGGGACGTGCAGAAACCTCCTTGGAGATCGCCTTGGGAGGACGGATGGCTGCAAAGGGTTTGACTTTTACCATATCGGAGCCCGATTATTTGTTGACCTGGAATTTGCGGTTGCCCGTTGCGAAGAAGTCGCAGATCTGGTTTGCTGCAGCCAGGCCGGCGTTGATGTTGGCCTCTGCGGTCTCTGCACCCTGCTTCTTGGGGGTAGCGAAGACGCGGCCTCCAAACTTCTCCTTGAACTCCGGCATGCGCTCTGCTGCGATGTCGGTGACATACTTGAGGTCTTCACGCTCTGCGAGCACCTCGAGCAGTTCAGCTTCGTTGATCACCTCCTTGCGGGCGGTGTTCACGAGGCAGGCACCCTTCGGCATCTTGGAGACGAGCTTGCGGCCGATCGAACCCTTGGTCTCTGCGGTTGCAGGGATGTGGAGGGAGAGGAAGTCGGAACCTGCGTAGAGTTCGTCGATGGTAGCGACAGCCTTTACGCCGTCAGCAGCCATCTTTTCAGCGGGAACAAACGGGTCAAAGGCGATGACGTTCATGCCGAAACCGTTCTTGGCGATCATAGCCACGAGGCGGCCGACATTGCCGTATGCGTGGATACCCACGGTCTTGCCCTTGAGTTCACGGCCGGTACCCGGAGTGAACTGGTTGCGGCTCATGTAGATCATCAGGCCGATAGCGAGCTCTGCAACAGCGTTGGAGTTCTGGCCCGGGGTGTTCATGGCCACTACGTTCGCAGCCGTGCAGGCAGCGAGGTCGAGGTTGTCGTAACCGGCACCTGCGCGGACCACGATCTTCAGCTTGGGAGCGTGCTTGACGACCTCAGCGGTGACCTTGTCGGAGCGGACGATCAGGGCGTCTGCGTCAGCGACTGCTGCGTAGAACTGCTCGACGTCGGTGTATTTCTCGAGGAGAGCGAGCTGGTGACCTGCCTTCTCAACGATGGCGCGGATGCCATCGACAGCTGCCTTTGCAAAAGGCTTTTCAGTTGCTACGAGAACTTTCATGATATCTGCCGGTTATTTGTGAAGTTTCTCGAATTCCTGCATGGTAGCGATGAGCGCCTCGACTGCCTCTTTCGGGCAAGCGTTGTAGAGGGATGCGCGGAAGCCGCCGACACTGCGGTGACCCTTGATACCCACCATGCCGCGGGCTTTTGCAAACTCCATGAATTCATCCTGGAGCGCCTCTTTGCCGGGAGCCATCACGAAGCAGACGTTCATGATCGAACGGTCTTCCTTCTCAGCGGTACCGACGAACATGGAGTTGCGGTCGATTTCATCGTAGAGCATCTTTGCCTTCTCCACATTGAGTTTGTGGATAGCCTCGACGCCACCGATGCCCTTGAGCCACTTGAGGGTCTCTTTCATGGCATAGATGGAGAATACCGGCGGGGTGTTGAACATCGATTCGCCGTCGATGTGGGTCTGGTAATTGAGCATCGTAGGGATGTAGCGGGTAACCTTGCCGAGGATGTCCTTGCGGATGATCACGAAGGTGACGCCTGCAGGGCCCACGTTCTTCTGGGCACCACCGTAGATGAGCGCATATTTGCTCACGTCGACGGGACGGCTCATGATGTCGGACGACATATCTGCGACCAGGTTCACCGGGCAGTCCATATCATACTTGATCTCGGTACCGTAGATGGTATTATTGGTCGTGATGTGGAAGTAGTCTGCATCCTTCGGGATTTCGTAGCCCTTCGGGATGTAGTTGTAAACCTTGTCGGCGGAAGAAGCCACGCAAACTGCATTGCCAAGGCCTTTCGCCTCTTTGAGCGCCTTCTTTGCCCAGACACCGGTCTCAAGATAAGCGGCCTTGCTCTCGAGCAGGTTCATGGGAACCATCAGGAACTGGAGGGAAGCACCGCCGCCGAGGAAGAGGATCTCATAGTTCTCGGGGATATTGAGAAGTTCGCGCCAGAGGGCACGGGTTTCAGCCATAACTGCATCCCATTCTTTGGAACGGTGGGACA
The DNA here is from genome assembly GCA_002309795.1 of Bacteroidales bacterium UBA1199. The sequence goes on along the minus strand of DBXZ01000014.1, from coordinate 5,435 downwards.
CACAGATCACTGACATACCGGTACCTGCGAAGTCCTTGAGGGCCTCGATGGAACCGTCGATGGCAGCCTGCGGCAGAACGCACGGGCCGGCATTGAAGTTGTAGACTTTTTTCATATAGAATGAACGTTTAAAAATGTTGAACAATTGTGTCGGATAATAGGGCAAAGGTAAGAAGAATTCCGCCAGTTGTCAAATAATTTCGACGTTGGCCCAGCGGAGCGTTTCGCAAAAAGTATCGACCTTTGCAAGTCCCACGCTGACAGTGATTTCGCAGTTATTCTCAAACTGCTGTGAAAGAATCTGGAGATTCCAATCCTTGATGATTTTCATCACGTCGTTCATCCGGGTGTAGTCGAAGCGGATCCGGCAGGTGGCGCAGGCGGTCTTTTCCACGACCCTGGCGGCGGCGAGCGCCTCCGCCGTGGCGGTCTTGTAGGCCTTGATCAGCCCCGGCACACCCAGTTTCACGCCGCCGAAGTAGCGGACCACTACCACGAGTATGTCGCTGAGTTCCGCAGAGAGCAACTGTCCCAGAATGGGCCGGCCTGCAGTCGAAGAGGGTTCCCCGTCATCGTTGGCCCGCCAGGTGGCACCGTCCAGCCCGATCCGGTAGGCGTAGCAGTGGTGCCGCGCGTCGAAGTATTCCTTGCGCAGCGCGGCAATCCGTTCTTTGGCCTGGTCTTCAGTCTCCACCGGATAGGCGAAGGCGAGGAACTTGCTGCCGTTGTCCTTGTAAGACCCGGTCGTAGGAGCCTCGATACTGCGATAGCGGTCGGTAGGGGTGCGGTTTTCTTCTTGCATTGGTGTTGTAAAAGTACGGCATTTTTTATAGATTTGCAATTGGAATATAGAGTTGCCTTATGTTGTATCGCGTACGCGTCACGCTCCCCGAGAGCAAAATCTTCTTCCGCGAATATGCCGTCAGGGCAGAGATGAATCTCTTTGCTTTCCACGCCTTTCTAGCCAACCAGTACGGATTCGATCCGGACCAGATGGTCTATTTCGAAAGCCGGGATGCGGCCGGTGTCCGCCAGGGGCGCTATTGTCTCTTTGACATGGGCGACGGCTCGATGGACCGCGTCACCTTCGCCGACCTGGCCGGGCGCGAGGCGCCGGAAATCCGCTACATCTTCGAGATGCACAGCCGCCGCTATCTGGTCATTACCCTGCTGGGAGAAGAACCTTACAGCCCGCGCGAGGTATATCCCCTGCAGCTCGACGGCAAGGGGGACAACCCCGACCAGTTCACCCGTTACGTGGATCCGGAACCGTATGTTCCCACCAAACCTTCCCGCCCTGGCGCCGAAGACGACGATATCGATTTTGATGACGATGACGACGAGGAGGAAAACGAAGGCGATGAAGACGGCGAGTTGCTGGTAGACGAGGACTTCGGTCAAGAAGAATAGGCCCGATGTCCGAGCTTCTCATCGTACTCGGTCCCACGGCGGTCGGCAAGACAGATTACAGCATCGATCTGGCGCTGGACTGCCATTCTCCCGTCATCTCCTGCGATTCCCGCCAGCTGTTCCGCGAAATGCGGATCGGCACCGCCCGTCCGAGTGACGAACAGCTTGCCCGCGTCCCGCACTATTTCATAGCTTCTCACTCGATTACGGAGAACTACACGGCCGGACGCTATGAAGTGGAGGCGCTCGCCCTGCTGGAAGAGCTTTTCAAAACCCACGATACCCTGGTCATGACCGGTGGTTCGGGCTTGTACATCGATGCCCTTTGCAACGGTCTGGATGACTTTCCGGATGCCGACCCTGCCCTTCGTGCATCCCTGACGGAGCGTCTTGAGAAAGAGGGACTCGCTTCGCTGCGGCACGAACTGCGCCGCCTGGACCCGGACACGGCCGCGCGGATCGATCCGGCCAACCGGCAGCGTATCATCCGTGCGCTGGAGGTCTGTATCGCCACGGGCAGGCCCTATTCGGAATTCAGAAGCGGCCGGCGCAAGGAGCGTCCGTTCGCCATCCGCAAAATCGGACTCACGCGCCCGCGCGAGGAACTCTATGCGCGCATTGACGCCCGCGTGGACGGAATGATGGAGCAGGGGCTGGAAGAAGAAGCGCTCAGGCTGCTTCCTTATCGCAACCTGAGCGCGCTCAATACCGTGGGATATCGCGAACTGTTCCGCTATTTCGATGGGGAGTATCCCCTGGAGGAGGCTGTGCGCCTTATCAAGCGCAACACCCGTCACTACGCCAAGAAACAGCTTACTTACTGGGCCCGCGATCCGGAAATCGACTGGCTGACTATTTAGCCTCTTCGTCCTTGACGACCTTGATCAGTTCCACGCGGAAGTGGATGGCTGCGCCCGGGAGGATCTTCTCACCGGCACCGCGGTCGCCGTAAGCGAGTTCAGCCGGGATCCAGAGGAGGATCTCGCCGCCTTCGTCAATGTGCTGCAGGCCTTCGCCCCAGCCCTTGATGACCTGGTTCAGACCGAAGGTGACGCTTTCGCCGCGCTCGTAGGAGGAATCGAAGATTTCACCGTCGAGGGTCTTGCCTTCGTAGTTGACTTCAACTTTGTCTTCGCGGGAGGTCGGGAACACGCCGTTACCGTTGCGGACAATCTTGTACTGCAGGCCGGATTCGGTGGTGACGACACCCTCTTCCATGGCGTTCTTTTCAAAGAACTCGGCTGCCTTTGCCTCATTCTCTTCCTTGATGACGTTGTTGCGTTTCTCGAGGAATCCGTTCAGGGTCTCGTAGAAGAGTTCCTGGTCGAGTTCTACGTCAGCGCAGGCGTCTTTGATACCCTTGTTGATCTGGGCGAGGTCCATCGGACCGAAGTTGTTGCCCTTGAGAATCTGACCGAAGTTGTAGCCGATCATATAGCTGGCGTTCTTCACGTCGTCGCGGGTGATGCCTTTCGGCTGGTTGCCGCTGGCGGTTTTGCCACCGCAGCAGGAGCAGAGGATGGCTGCCGTTGCAGCGCACAGTGCAATAAGTTTAAGTGCTTTCATAACAGAATTATTGATTGTTGTTTATCGTTTTGCCTTGTTCTTTTTCCTGGCGGTTGCGCTGAAAATCAGGTAGCCGGTCACGGCCGCGGTCGCGGAGGTAATCAGGATGGCCACCTTGCCCGTATCGACCAGCGCGGCGTCGGTGAAGGCCAGATTGTCAATGAAGATGGACATCGTGAATCCGATACCGCCCAGCACGCCGAGTGCCAGGACCTGCTTCCAGGAGACGCCGTCGGGCAGGGCTGAAAGCCTGCACTTGACGGCCAGCCAGCTGAAGAGGAAAATTCCGACGGGCTTGCCGCAGAGCAGGCCAAGGAAAATGCCCAGCGAAAGACCGGTCACTCCGGGGGCCGAGAAATCCATATGAAGCACTACAGCTGCGTTGGCAAGCGCGAAGATAGGCATGATCAGGAAGTTCACGACGGGCTGCAGGTTGGATTCGAACTTGTGCATCAGCGGCTCGGCCTCGTCGAGCTGTTCGGACATCTGGTGAATCACGTGCAGCTGCTCGGTATTGGCCAGCGTTTTGACCTGTGCGTTGGAAACCTTCTTGAATTTATCCAGCAGGTTCTGAATCCGGACGCTGAAGCGCAATTCGTTGATTTTGGTCTTGTAGGGCACCGTGATGGCCAGAAGCACGCCCGCGATGGTTGCGTGGACGCCGGAAAGGTAGACCAGATACCAGAGTGCGATGCCGCCGATTACCGTCATCCAGACCTTGCGGACGCCCATGCGGCCGGCGACGAGCAGGACTGCGAACACCACCAGTGCCAGGCCAAGCCAGACCAGCTGGATGGCGTGTGTCGGATAGAAAACGGCCAGCACCAAAATGGAGCCCAGGTCGTCCGCAATCGCGATGGCGGTCAGGAAGACCTTGACGCCGATGGGGGCCTTTTTGCCCAGGAGGGCCAGGATTCCGACCGCAAAGGCGATATCGGTGGCCATCGGAACACCCCATCCGTGAACCGTGGCGGGATTGCCGTGGTTGAAAACGGTAAATATCAGCGCCGGGAAAATCATTCCGCCCAATGCGGCGAAGACCGGCAGCGTGGCTTTCTTGACGGAGGAAAGCTGTCCGACCGTCATCTCCCGCTTGATTTCCAGGCCTACGGTGAAAAAGAAGACGGCCATCAGGGCGTCGTTGACGAAGTCGCCGATGGTGAATTCCGGACCGAATACCGCGTAAGATCCGATTTTGAGGTTAAAGGGAACCTTCCAGAAGCTGACGACGTGCTGGAGGGCGGGAACATTTGCGAAGATCAGGGCTATTACGGTGCCGATCAGAAGCAGGACGCCACCGGCAGATTCTCTTTTGAAGAATTTGGTAAAGTAGCGTTGCGAGCTTGTGGCTGCCGCTTGCCCGACGGAAAGCGATCTTTCACTCATAAAACGATCGATTCACAAATAGAGTTGCAAATATAGATAAAATTGCTTAATTTCGTTAGGTCAAAACTTTGCGGCATGACGGTCACTTCGGAAGAACTCCATTCGAAACTGAAACATTTCTTCGGCTTCGATGCTTTCAAGGGAAATCAGGAAGGAATTATCCACGCTCTCCTGGCCGGAGAGGATGTATTCGTCCTGATGCCGACCGGCGGCGGCAAGTCGCTCTGTTACCAGTTGCCCGCCCTCTTCCTGGAGGGAACGGCCATCGTCATCTCGCCGCTGATCGCCCTGATGAAGAATCAGGTCGATGCCATCCGCGGCTTCACGAACGGTGACGAGAGCATCGCCCACTTCCTGAACTCATCGCTCAACAAAGCGCAGATCAAAGAGGTGAAAGACGACCTGGTCAGCGGCCGTACCAAGTTGCTGTATGTGGCCCCGGAGTCCCTGACCAAAGAGGAGAACGTCGCTTTCCTCAAGCAGCTGAAGATTTCTTTCTACGCGATTGACGAGGCCCACTGCATCTCCGAGTGGGGCCACGACTTCCGTCCGGAGTACCGCCGCATCCGACAGATAGTGGAGGAGATCGGGCGTGCGCCTATTATCGCCCTCACGGCCACGGCTACGCCCAAGGTGCAGTCGGACATCCAGAAGAATCTGGGCATGCCCGACGCCAGGGTCTTCAAGTCCTCCTTCAACCGGCCCAACCTCTACTACGAAATCCGCGACAAATCCAATCCCAAGCGCGATATCATCCGTTACATCAAGGAGAACCCCGGCAAGAGCGGCATCATCTACTGCCTGAGCCGCCGGAAGGTGGAGGAGATTGCCGAACTGCTCAATATCAACGGCATCAAGGCGCTTCCCTATCATGCCGGAATGGATCCCGCCACCCGCTCCCACAACCAGGACGCCTTTTTGATGGAAGAGGTGGATGTAATCGTGGCCACCATCGCCTTCGGTATGGGTATCGACAAACCCGACGTCCGGTTCGTGATTCACTATGACATTCCGAAGAGTCTCGAAGGGTATTACCAGGAGACGGGACGTGCCGGCCGCGACGGACAGGAAGG
>DBXZ01000049.1:9356-15167 GCA_002309795.1 Bacteroidales bacterium UBA1199 | reverse complement strand
GCCTTGTCCGTCTCCGGATTGTACCAGTGGTTGAACATCTCCAGGAAGGCCCACTGCGTCCACTTGTAGTAAGCGGGATCGCAGGTACGCACCTCGCGCGACCAGTCGTACGAAAAACCGATGCGGTCCATCTGCTGGCGGTAGCGGGCGATGTTCTTCTCCGTGGTGATGGCCGGATGCTGTCCGGTCTGGATGGCATACTGNNTCGGCGGGAAGACCGAATGCGTCATAGCCCATCGGGTGCAGGACGTTGAAGCCCTTCAGCCGTTTGTAGCGGCTGTAGATATCGCTGGCGATATAACCCAGCGGATGGCCCACATGCAGTCCGGCCCCGGAGGGATACGGAAACATGTCCAGCACGTAATATTTGGGTTTGGAAGGGTCGGTCTCTACGCGGAAGGTCTGGTGGTCAGCCCAGTAGGCCTGCCATTTCTTCTCGATTTCCTTGAAATTGTATTCCATCCTGATGAAAGGTGTAAAGTGTACGTACAACCTGCAAATGTAGCACTTTTTTGGTTACCTTTGCGGCCTGAAAAACACTTCTGTCTATGCAGGGAATTTGGACCGTCTTGCTGCTCGTCGTTTCGAACGTTTTCATGACGTTCGCCTGGTACGGCCAGCTCAAACTCAGCCAGATGAATATCGGTCGTGACTGGCCGCTGATTCTGGTCATCGTCGCCTCCTGGGGCCTGGCTTTCTTCGAGTATCTTTTTATGATTCCGGCCAACCGGATGGGCTCTTCCATCAACGGCGGCCCCTACTCGCTGATGCAGCTCAAAATCATTCAGGAGGTCATCTCCCTGACGGTCTTCACCCTCATCGTCACCTTCGTCTTCAAGGGCGAACCCATCCACTGGAACCACTTCGCCGCCTTCCTCTGCCTGGTAGCCGCAGTCATCTTCTGCTTCTGGAAATAGTTTTCCCAAAGACCTGCTAACGGGTCAGGCGGAATTCGATGGGGAGGACGAGGCGGGTGCGGACGGGACGGCCGGCGATCTTGCCGGGAATCCATTTGGGCGATGCGGAGACGACCCGGACGGCCTCTGCGTCGAGCAGCGGATCAACGCCGGTAACCACCTCCACGTTGGAAACGCTACCGTCTTTTTCTACCACGAAACCTACGGAGACGCGGCCCTGAATGCCTTCTGAAACAGCCTCCTGCGGATAGCGGAGGTACTTGTAGACCCAACTCTTCAGGAAATGGCGCTCGTCCGCATGGAAGAACTGCGGACGGACGTCGCAGTCGGCAGCGGGATAGAGCGTCTCACCCGAAGGAGCTGCCTGCCGGTTCTCCAGCTGCGCGGCGGGCGCGGAGGCAACCGTCAACAGGAAGTTGAACAGATAATTGCACTGCCGCTCCATATTCTTATAAAGAATCAGTCCGGGCGTATCGGAAACGGTCCGGTACTCGCGCGTCTTGCCGGTGGTGAAGACAAATACCGGAATCTCCTGCTGGTAGAACGGCAGGTGGTCGGAGGTTTGCAGGGTGCCGTTGAAAGGTGCCGGACGTACGGCCGGCTGATGCTCCAGCGTCCGGCTGAGCAGCGTGTCAGCCTTTTGTTTGGGCAGCGAGGAATAGACGGAAAAGGGATACTGCGCGTTGCCGCGACCCAGCATATCCAGGTTCACCATGGCCCGGACGGAGCCGATCTCGCTGAAGGCACGGTTGGCAAAATACCAGGATCCTGCCGTACCGCACTCCCCTGCCCCGAAGGCCGCAAAAACCACCGAACGCGGGAACATCCAGCTATTTGCCGCCACGAGCCGGGAGAGCTCGATCAGCGTGGCCACGCCGGAGGCGTTGTCGTCGGCACCCGGATAGATGCGCGTCTGCCGGCGGCCGTTCACCGTGACCGACAGCGCACCCATGCCGTCCATGTGCGCACCTACCACGATATATTCGTTTCGCAGCCGGCGGTCGTATCCCTCCACGATACCCACGATGTTGCAGGAGTGAAGCGTAGCGGTGGAATCGGCAATCGAAAAATCCTGACCGGACTCGTCGCAGAGCATCTGGAGACCGGCGTCGCGCAGGGCGCGGTAGATGTAATCGGCGGCCAGCGACTCTCCGGGCGATCCGGCCTGCCGGCCCTGCAGTTCTTCAGCACACAGATAGGCCACGTGGCGGCGCAGGGCGGGCTCCACGTTAAAATTTTGTGCAGCGACCAGGGCCGCTGCACAAAACAGAATTACGAGGGTTATCGCACTTTTGCGAAACATTACTTCTTGTAGAAAGGCATCTTCACGACTTTGGCCTTCAACAGGCGGCCGCGGACGTCGATGTAGATTTCAGTATCCGTTTTGTTGAACGGTACATCTACATAACCCATGCCAATCGCCTTCTTGACGGTCGGGCCCATGGTACCGGAGGTGACGTGACCGATCTGGTGGCCTTCTGCGTCGCAGATGGGCATTTCGTGACGGGCGATACCCTTGTCGATCAGTTCGAAGCCGACGAGTTTGCGCTTCACGCCCTCTGCCTTCTGGGCTGCGAGGAATTCGCTGTCGACGAATGCGCCTTTGACGTCGTTGAACTTGGTGATCCAGCCCAGGCCTGCCTCGATGGGCGAAGTGGTGTCGTCGATATCGTTGCCGTAGAGGCAGAAACCCATCTCCAGGCGGAGGGTGTCGCGGGCGCCGAGGCCGATCGGCTTGATGCCGTAGGGTTCACCCGCCTCGAAGACTGCCTTCCAGAGCTTGTCACCGGCTGCGTTGGGTGCATAGACCTCGCATCCGCCGCTGCCCGTATAACCGGTGGTGGAGAGAATCACGTTGGGAATGCCGGCCACCTTCAGTTCCTTGAAAGTGTAGTACTCCATGTCCATGATGTTCTCTTCGCAGAGTTTCTGCATCACCTCCATTGCCTTCGGGCCCTGGACAGCGAGCTGGCAGGTCTCGTCGGAGAGGTTGCGGAGATCTTTGCCGATCTCGATGCCGAACTTAGGAGCATGGGAGCAGAGGTGGTTCCAGTCCTTCTCGATATTTGCCGCATTGACTGCGAGCAGGTATTTCTCCGTGTTGAAGCAGTAGACGATAAAGTCGTCCACGATACCGCCCTTGCCGTTCGGGAAGCAGGTGTACTGTGCCTTACCGGGGAAGAGAGCAGCTACGTCGTTGGTGGAGACATACTGGAGGAAAGCCAGCGCCTTGGGGCCGGTCACCCAGATTTCGCCCATGTGCGAGACGTCGAAGACGCCCACGCCTTCGCGGACCACTGCGTGTTCTTCGTTGATGCCGGTGTACTGGATCGGCATATTATACCCTGCAAACGGAGCCATCTTGGCGCCGAGCGCGATATGCTTTTCGGTAAATACGGTGTTTTTCATTTATTGTTGGTTTAATAGGAAATTTCGGTTATTTGTGACGCCCCCAGGCGGTGTCGTAGATCCAGGTATCGGAGGGAACCGTGCCGGTCGCGATAATCTGGGTCAGCTTGCGGTAAGCCTCCCGGAAGTTGTCGGTCGTGTAGACCGCGACGCCGGTAAAGCCCGTTTTGAACGGGATGACGAAAGGCTGCTCGCCCGCCTTTTCCATTTTGGCGGTCATTGCCCTGACATTGTATTCCTTGACGTACGAGCCTACGATAACGCAGTAACGGTGGAGATTCCCGGTCGAAGCCTTGGGAGCTTTGGCGGGAGTCTTGACGGGGGCAGCTTCGGCGGCCTGGGCCTCGAGCGCAGCGGCCTCTTCTGCACGGGCGATCGAGTCGCGTACGGCTTTTTGCTGAGCCTCTTTCTCGACGCGAATGCGCTCCAGGTCGCTGGAAGTGGGCTTGCCCATCATAGAACGAATCCGGTCGCAGCCGGAGAACAACAGGACGGCTGTCAGAAGCAGCGCAAAAATGCGGATCGGTTTCATAAGGTCTGCGGATAAGATTTGGGACAAAGGTAGTATAAAAAGTAGAAAAAGCGTATCTTTACAAATCAAAAAGAAGTGCGTATGGCGATAAACTTCAAAACGATCCGGGAAAGGTTCCGGGAACGGCTCAACCTTTCCTTGTATATAGATGTGGAAGCGGCGGTGGAGAACATCCGTGGCAGCATCTACTTCCGCGGACCGAATGTCTGGATTCTGGGTACGGCCATCATCATCGCATCGGTCGGCCTGAACGTCAATTCCATTCCGGTCATCATCGGCGCGATGCTTATCTCCCCGCTGATGGGGCCGATCATGGGATTCGGCCTGGGCCTGGGCACCAACGATACCCAACTGATCCGCAACTCTCTCAAGAACCTGATGGTGATGGTCATCATCAGTATCTGCGTCTCAGGCGCCTACTTCCTGATCTCCCCGCTGGCGATGGAGAATCCCACCGAACTGCTTGCCCGCACCAACCCGACCATCTACGACGTGCTGATCGCCCTCTTCGGCGGTGTGGCCGGCATCATCGAGACCTCCCGCAAGGAGAAGGGCACCGTGATCTCCGGCGTGGCCATCGCCACCGCCCTGATGCCGCCCCTCTGCACGGTGGGTTACGGCCTGGCCACCTTCAACATGCACTATCTGTTCGGGGCCCTCTACCTCTTCTTCATCAACAGCATCTTCATTGCGCTGGCCACCTATCTCGCCGTCAAGTGGCTTCACTTCCCGGTGGTCCATTATGCCGATATCACCAAGAACCGCAAGACCAAACGGAACATCATCATCGGCCTGATCATCATCATTATCCCGAGTATCTTCTCGGCCGTCAAGGTAGTGGGCGAAAACAACTTCAACCAGAATGCGAAGGCCTTCCTGCGCGAGAATAAAACGCTGGACCGCACCTATATCTACGATTCGCACATCGACTTTGCCCGCGGCAAGGGTACCCTCACCATCCAGATGGCCGGCGCCGCCCTTTCCGCCAACGACCGCGAGCTGCTCTACCGGTCGGCGGAGAGCCACCGGATAGACCGGGACCACCTGATCATCAAGGAAACCGGTCTGGCCCGCACCGACCTTTCCGAGAATGAACTGATCCAAAGCATCTTCGAACGCAACGACCAGGAGACCCAGCGGCGCGACAAGGAGATCACCAAACTGCAGGACGAACTCAAGTCGCTGCAGGGCCGCGAGCTGCCGGTGGTCCAGATTGCCCGCGAGCTCAAGGCGCAATACCCTGAAATCATCTCCCTCAGCATGGGACGAGGCAGCGAATTCGACCTGACTTCGCAGGAGGGACGCGAACTGGTGATTGTGGTGATTGCCAGCACCTCCCGCCTGGACAAAGCCACACTGGACCGTATCCAGAAATGGCTCGCCACCCGCGTTGAAACCGAGAACATCCGAATCTTCAATGAACAAAAGAATATTTCTTCAGGAAATTGACCCCGTCGACATCTACGGCGTCAACAACAAATTGATTGACCTTTTTGCCAGCCACTTCCCCAAGGTGAAGGCGGTGGCCCGCGGTTCCGAAATCTCCCTCGTGGGCGCCCAGGCCGACCTGGACGACTTTGAAGTCCGGTTCGACACGCTCTGCCGGCTGAAAGCCACCAAGCCGGCGCTGACCGAATACGACGTGGAGTCGCTCTTCGAAGGCGACGGCGCGCCGCGCAACCCGGAAATGGGCCAGGTGGACCTGAGCGAAGGCAACGAACACATTATCGTCTACAGCAACGAAGGACGCGCCATCCGGGCACGGACCAAGAACCAGAAGAAGCTGGTGCGGGAATACTACCGGAACGACCTGCTCTTTGCCGTGGGACCGGCCGGAACCGGTAAGACCTACACGGCGATCGCCCTCGCCGTCCGCGCCCTCAAGAACCGGGAGGTCAAGCGGCTGATCCTCACCCGCCCCGCCGTGGAAGCGGGCGAACGCCTGGGCTTCCT
>DBXZ01000049.1:0-9251 GCA_002309795.1 Bacteroidales bacterium UBA1199 | reverse complement strand
GCCCCGCTGGCCTACATGCGCGGCCGGACGCTCGACCATGCCTTCGTGATTCTGGACGAAGCCCAGAACACGTCGCTGAACCAGCTGAAGATGTTCCTCACCCGCATGGGCGCCGACTCGAAGTTTATCGTCACGGGCGATATGACCCAGATCGACCTTCCGCGCAAGGAAGACTCCGGCCTGGCGAAGAGCATCGAGCTGGTCTCCGGCATCAAGGGAATCAGCGTCATAGAGTTCGGACGGGAAGACATTGTCCGTCACCCGCTCGTCACGAAAATCGTAGATGCATTTGAGAAGGCCTAGCGCCTAGAGAGCCCGGACGCAGCGCACGGAGGCTGCAAAGTCGCTCTTGCTCGTAGAGGACATCGGGAAGGTGTTCAGATCGCCGTAGATATAACGGTAGTAAGCCCTGTCGGTGTCTTTTTCCGTTGCCGTCCAGAAGAAAGCGTAGTTTCCGTAGCCGTTGAAAACGGAATGATTGGCCGTAACGCCGCCGACCGGAATCGCATTCCAGCCGCTGGTGTTCGAATGGTCGTTGTAGGGAGAGTAGGCCCACATCCGTTCACCCAGGAAAAAGGCCGGCGCGGAGAGTTTGTCACCCATTGTCTCCCAGGTATCCGTAAAGGCGGACGGGGCTCCCAGGACGGCTGCGGCCAGATCTTCGAAATCCTCTTTCGTAGGCACCTTCCAGCCGGCGGGGCAGGCACCCTGCGGGCCGCCCGCGAGACCGGTGGCTGAAACATTGCCGGTCGCCTCTTTCCATGTATAAAACCGGCCGAAGAGGCCTTCCGTTACCGGCGAACTGAGATAGACGCACCCGGCACCGTCCCAGCAAAGATTCCTGGCAAACCACTCCAGCGAACCGATCTTGACGGTCGGATAGACCTTTCCGTCGCGCGGGTCGGTGAAAGAGGTTGCGGAAGGCTTGAGTCCGGTCAGTGCCGCACCGCCGGTCGTATCGACGGTCGTGAAGTAAATGGTGGAGGCCGTCTGGTAATAGCCTTCTGCATGCGCCACGGCTGTGATGCCGAACGTTCCCAGACTGTCAGGCACGCGGAAGGAGACAATCCGGGAGATCACCGTATCCGGGAATATCTCCGGGGAGGTCCATTTGTAGGTCACCTCTGCCGGATTGGTAATGCCGGACACCTCTACCGTGACGTGCGAATTCCGCTGGACATAGCTCGGGAACCGGAACGAAAGCGACCCCTCCATATAGCTTTTCGTCACGGTCTCTTCCTCCCCTTCACAACCGACGGCAAGAAGCGTCAGCAGCGACAGGGAAAGAATGGCGAGATATTGGAACGGTCTTTTCATCCGGCGTTTGTCAAACAGTCTGCAAATATGCATATTTTTTGGGCGTTTGCCAAGTTTTATGGTATTTTTGCCGTAAATCCAACGCCAAAACTGTGCCACGATGCGCGCCTCCGCCCACTTCCTGTTACCCCTGACGGCCATGCTCCTGCTGCTGGCAGGATGCGGCCCCGCCAGGGAGCGCTACGTGCGGATGGAGGGCTTCGCGCAGGGAGGCACCTGGCACATCATCTGCTCGCTGCCTTCCGGCGCCAAACCGGCTGCGGTCCGCGACAGCATAGACCGCCTGCTGCTGGAGATTGACGCCTCGCTCTCCGGCTACAACCGGGGCTCGCTGCTGAGCCGCCTCAACGCCGGCGACGACCTTCCGCTCGACGACCATTTCCTGGTCAACTTCCGCCTCTCCGAACAGTACTGGCGCGAAAGCGAGGGGGCCTTCGACCCTTCCGCCGCTCCCCTCTTCGACCTGTGGGGATTCGGATTCAAAGAGGCCGGAGCGGTACCCACGAAACGGCAGATCGACTCCGTACGGACTTTCATCGGAATGGACCGCTTCCGGATTGACACGCTCGGCGACGGCACCTTCCACCTGCACAAGGCCGACCCCCGCTGCCGCCTCAACTTCAACGCCATCGCGCAGGGTTACACCTGCGACCGTGTGGCCCGCTATCTGGACGCGCTTGGCAGCAGCAACTACCTGGTAGAAGTAGGCCGCGAGATTCTCTGCAAAGGCCTCAGCGCCCGCGGCGACAAGTGGAAGATAGCGGTCGAGACGCCCGCCGGCGGAGAGCGTTACAGCGAAGCGAGGTTTTTTTCATCCGAGCGCAGCTGTAACCTCGGAGCCGAGGCGGAGCTCAGCAATAACCTCGGAGCCGAGGCGGATACAATCGAAGTATATCTCAAGGATACGCTGCATCTGACAGACTGTGCCGTAGTGACTTCCGGAGACTATCGCAAATACTATGTCAAAGACGGCAGACGCTACGCCCACACCATTGATCCGCGGACGGGGGCGCCCGTCACCCACGGCCTGCTCAGCGCCACCGTCATCATCCCCTTCGAATCCGACAGCGGACGCGTACAATGGGCCTGCGCACGGGCGGATGCCTGCGCAACATGGTCTATGGTAGAAGGAAAAGTGGTCCGCTAACGCCTAACTGTTGCTGTTCTGCATCAGGAAGGTCTTCATGAAACCGTTGATATCGCCGTCCAGCACGGCCTGCGTATCGGTCGTCTCGTAACCGGTGCGGAGATCCTTGACCATCTTGTAGGGATGCAGCACATAGGAACGTATCTGCGAGCCCCACTCGATCCGCTTCTTCTGGCCCTCCAGTTCCGCCTGCTTCTCCTGCCGTTTCTTGAGCTCCAGGTCGTAGAGATGGGACTTCAGGATGCGCAGTGCGTTCTGACGGTTGTCCAGCTGGGAGCGGGTTTCGGTATTCTCCACCACGATGCCCGTGGGAATGTGGCGAACGCGGACGCCCGTTTCAACCTTGTTGACATTCTGGCCGCCGGCACCGCTGGAACGGTAGGTATCCCATTCCAGGTCGGACGGGTTGATCTCGATTTCGATGGTATCGTCGACCAACGGATAGACAAAGACGGACGAGAAGGTGGTCTGGCGCTTCCCCTGCGCATTGAACGGCGAGATGCGCACCAGCCGGTGAACGCCGTTTTCCGCCTTCAGGTAGCCGAAGGCATACTCCCCTTCAAATTCGAGCGTACAGGATTTGATGCCGGCCTCGTCGCCGTCCAGGACATCCGAAACATGGACCTTGTAGCCGTTCCGTTCGCCCCAGCGGGTATACATGCGCATCAGCATCGACGACCAGTCGTTGGATTCCGTGCCGCCGGCACCGGAATTAATCTTCAAGATGGCGCCCAGGTTGTCACCCTCCGCGCTGAGCATATTGCGGATCTCCATGTCGGAGATGGCTCCTTCGAGCACGACGGCCGCCTTGTCGATATCGTCCGAAGCGTCTTCGCCGAAATCCATCAGCGTCTCCAGGTCTTCATAGAGCCGGGCCAGCCGGTCACACCCCTCCACCCAGTAGCGCACGGCGGCCGTCTGCTTCAGATAGGCCTCCGCCGCCTTGGCATCGTTCCAGAAATCGGGCGCTGCGGCGCGTTCCGTACGGGTTTTCAGTTCTTCTCTCTTCGCAGAGAGGTCAAAGACACCTCCCCAACGTCTCGATCCGCTGTTTATAGTCTTTAAGTTGTTCTGATACGATCATAGGTCCGTTTGATTTGTTCGTAGTCGTAACCCCGGCCCAGGCCGAAGCGAAGCAGTTTCCGGTAGCGGACGGATTCATCCGTTTCACCGCGCAGCGCGTGCAGTTTGTTCCGCAGCAGGGCGGCCAGGCGCGCATCCGCTGCCGGGGCGTCGATCTCCCCGATGGCGGCCGCGACTGTCTCTGCCGGAATCCCCTTCGCCTGCAAAGCTACTTTAATTTTGAGACTTCCCCAACCCTGCAGCGAACTTTTGTCCCGAGCAAAGGCGGTGGCGTAGCGAAGTTCGTCGATATAACGCTCCTTGCAGAGGGTCTCCACGATTCCTGCGGGATCTTCCGCTTCCAGCCGCGCCAGTTTGGCGAGTATCTCCTTGCGGCAATACTCGCGACGGCTGCAGAGCGCCATCATCCGGTCCAGGGCCTTGGCACGTTCCATTGTCAGAATGAATAACCCAGCGCCGCGTAGAATTGCGGACGGCCGGTGTAGTTGGACCAGCGCACGCTGAACTCCAGCGGGCCCACCGCCGTAGCACGCAGATAACCGAGCTGGAGGCCCCAGGTCAATCCGTTTGCGAAGAGGGCGCCGACCGTATCGCCCGAGAGAGCGAAGACCGGCGAGAGGGTGATGTGATTCGGTCCTGAAATGTTGTAGCGGCCCTCCAGGGATGCGACGGAGAGCTGCTTGCCGAAGGGGTGGGCAAAGCTGAAGCCCGCGAAAGGAATCTGCTGGTCCATATAACGCCCGCGGAGCGAACCGCCCATCACATTCATGAAGATCATCGGCACCTGTTTGCCCAGCAGGCCACGGTGCCAGAGAGAAGGGATGACCGTCCACTTGTCCCCGAACGAAACGGCCCCGGTCGCATGGAGGTCGAACGCGGCGAAAGCGTTCCCGCTCTTGCTGCCCAGATACTGGTGGAAACCGCCGTCCGCCGCCCAGCCGCGCGTCGGGAAGTATTCGTCGTTGCGCGAATCGACCCGGGCGTTTCCGTAAGCCCCGGCAAAGAACTGCCGGTTCTGCGTGATGTCGTACGACGCGAAGACGGGCAGTCCCTTGTCGTCGAACGAACGGTAGCCGAAGAACATACACTCCAGACCGCCCTCCATGTAGATATTCCGGTAGTTCTGCGAAGCGAAATTGGTCCGGAGACGGTGGCCCGTATAGGCGAGGTTGTAGTCCGAATAGTTGTTCAGCAGGTTGAGCCCGGAGTAGCGGAAATTGTACTCCACATTGAACTTGGTATGGGACGGGAATGCATACGTGTAGAGGATCGAGGCCTGCGGATTGACGGAGAGCCGGCCGGTCACGGAGAACGACGAGCCGGAGAGGATATTGCGGTTGATGGAGACGTTCATCTGGATGGCGGAAACCTCCTCCGCATCCACGCGGAACCCGATGCCGAAGACCGAGTTGAGCTCCGCTTTGAAGAAGATATCCATGTCGTAGGGCTGCTCATGCCCCTTGAGCGTGTAGGTCACGGACTTGAAGAAGCCCGTGTCGTAGAACCGCTTGATGGCCGCAGTAATCTCCGAACCCGCAATGCGTGCGCCGGAACGGATGGGGCAGTTGCGGAAGAGGAACTCCTCCGCCTCCGGCGAAAGGCCGTGAATCTCCACCGTGCCCAGGCTCACGCTGTCGCGGTCCAGGTGGAGCGCCTTGTCGTATTTGCGCCCCCGGAAATCCGGACCCACGAGATGTTCCGCACGGTCCTGGGCGCAGCGGTCCAGGTAATCGCGCAGCTTGCGGATGTCGGCAATCTTGAGCATGGCGGCGTCGTAGCCGTTCTGCACCAGCGTGCTGATGCTCTCCGGGTCGAAACTCAGCGTGCTGAACCCTTCGGTGTCGGGGTGGATGAAGATATCGGTATTCTCGATGGCCTTGCGGTCCTTTTCTTTGGTGTACATGTCGTAGAGACTGCCTATCATGTCGCCGATGTTGTTGACCTCGCTGTCGGTGAGGCCTTCACCGGAGCCGAACTTGACGCCGATCACCACGTCAGCCCCCATCTCGCGGGCAATATCCACCGGATAGTTGTTGAGCGCGCCGCCGTCCACCAGCACCCGGCCGTTCTTGCGCAACGGTGCGAAGTAGCCCGGAATGGACATCGACGAGCGCAGGGCGTCCACGAAATGGCCGCTGTGCCAAACGACCTCTTCGTGCTTGACCAGGTCCACCGCCACGCAGGCGAAAGGAATCGGCATCTTGTTGAAATCCAGCGAATCCAGATAGCCGACCGCCAGAGAAGTGAAGAGGTTGTAGATATTCTGGCCGTCTACCAGCGCCATGGGGATGTTGTTCAGCAGCGAACGGGCGGGTGCCGGCTCGCGGACCGGCATGGGACCGATCAGCGAATCCAGAATCTCCGCGCCCCGTTTCTTCCGCAGCGCGTAGGGATCGATCGAGAAGGGAACCTTCAGGACGTAGAGGCTGTTGTAGAGTTTGTCTTCAAACTGGACGCTCTCGCGGGCGGACTTGTCGCTCATGATCACGTCCCAGTCCTGTGTGGAGATCAGCGAATCGATCTCGCTCGCGGTATAACCGATCGCATAGAGGCCGCCGATAATGGAACCCATACTGGTTCCGACCACCATGTCGATGGGGATGTTATTCTCTTCCAGCACTTTGAGCACGCCGATATGGGCCGCGCCCTTGGCTCCGCCGCCAGCCAGCACCAGGCCGACCTTGGGACGGGCGGGCTGCTCCTGCGCACGGGCGGAAAAACTCCCCGGAAGCAGGGCAAGCGCCAACAGGATACCGATGACAATCCGATTCATTTTTTCAGTCCTTTTCCGGCCAGCAGGCCGCATGCCGCCATCACGTCTTCACCCCGCGAAGCGCGGAGCGTGGTGGTGATTCCGCCCGCGTTCAGGCTCGCCTTGAAAGCCTCGATGGAGGCCATCCCCGCCGGCTGCAGCGGATAGTCCGGAATGGCGTGGAACCGGATCAGGTTGATGCGGCATTCCAGTCCTTTGAGCAGGCGGATCAGGGCGTCGGCATGGCGCGGTGAGTCGTTGTGGCCGGCAAAAACAATATATTCAAAACTCACGCGGCGCTGGCCGGTGAAATCGTATTTCCTGATGAGGCCGACGACCTCCGCCAGCGGCCAGCCCTTCTGGACGGGCATCAGCGCGGCGCGCTCGTCCTGGAAAGGATCGTGAAGGCTGACAGCCAGGTGGCAGCGGCTCTCTTCCAGGAATTCCGTGAGATGCGGCAGGTCGCCCACGGTAGAGAGGGTGATGCGCTTCGGGCTCCAGGCGAAGCCCCAGGAAGCGGTCAGGATTTCCAGGACGCGGCGCACAACCGGCCAGTTGTCCAGCGGCTCGCCCATCCCCATGAAGACGGCGTTGGTCAGTTCGGAGGCCTCGTCGATCGAAAGGAACTGCGAAAGGATCTCTGCCGCATCCAGGTTGCCGTGCCAGCCTCCGCGGCCGGTCATGCAGAAGGTGCAACCCATCTTGCAGCCCACCTGCGAAGAGACGCAGACCGTGGCGCGGTTGCGCGTGCCGTCGTCTTCGTCGTCCGGAATCATCACCGTCTCGATAAACTTGCCCGGCACCGAGGTGGGGAAGAGATATTTGCGCGTGCCGTCCTTGGAAGTGACGCTGCCCGAATAGGCCGTACGGCCCACCTCGTAACGCTCGGCGAGTACGGCGCGGGCCGCCTTGGAGAGGTTGGTCATCTGATCGAAGGAAGATGCGCCCTTCTGGTAAAGCCACTGCGCGATCTGACTCCCCGCAAAGGCGGGCAATCCGGCTTCTACAGCCACGCTGCGAAGCTCTTCGAGGGTCTTGCCGAGCAATTTTTCCTTCATCGAAAAATCCTTTAGAAACTGCTTTGTAATGGTTCACGAAAAGATTTACGAGGATATTTTAGATGATTTTTTCGGGTTTTCAAGGGCGCATAGGGGCTCCTATGTAACCGAGAAAAGCCGGAAAAAGCACTAAAATAGACCATAAAGATTGAAGTTAATCATTACAAAACAGTTTCTCAATCTTTTTGCAAAAATAAGTATATTTGCAAGACCAACCAATGCGATTAAACAACAATTAAAGAACAACAGATTATGGCAAATGAAGAAAAGCTGAAAGCACTGCAGGCGACGATCGCCAAAATCGAGAAGGATTTCGGGAAGGGAACAATCATGAAGATGGGAGACCAGCCTACCTGGGAAGTTTCTACAATCGCATCCGGTTCCATCGGGCTCGACCATGCCCTGGGTATCGGCGGTTATCCGCGCGGACGCGTCATCGAGATTTACGGTCCGGAATCCAGCGGTAAGACCACGCTGGCCATCCACGCAATCGCAGAGGCCCAGAAACAGGGCGGCATCGCCGCCATCATCGATGCGGAACACGCATTCGACCGCACCTACGCATGCAACCTCGGCGTCAATATCGACACCCTGCTCATTTCCCAGCCGGACAACGGCGAGCAGGCCCTGGAGATTGCGGACAACCTGATCCGCAGCGGTGCGGTGGATATCGTCGTGATCGACTCCGTGGCTGCCCTCACCCCCAAAGCAGAAATCGAAGGCGAGATGGGCGACAATAAAGTGGGCCTCCAGGCCCGCCTGATNNCAGGCCCTCCGCAAACTCACGGCCAATATCGCCAAGACCAATACCTGCTGCATCTTTATCAACCAGCTGCGTGAAAAGATCGGCATCCTCTTCGGCAATCCGGAGACCACCACGGGCGGTAACGCCCTCAAATTCTACGCTTCGGTACGAATCGACGTACGCCGCGTCACCCAGATCAAAGACGGCGAGGAAGCCCTGGGTAACCGCACCCGCGTCAAGATCGTGAAGAACAAGATGGCGCCGCCTTTCCGCAAGGCTGAGTTCGATATCGTATTCGGTGAAGGTATCTCCAAGATCGGCGAGATTATCGACCTGGGCGTGGAGTTCGGCATCCTCACCAAGAGCGGTTCGTGGTTCAGCTACGGCGACTCACGCCTGGCACAGGGCCGCGACGCGGTGAAAGCCCTGCTCAAAGACAACCCGCAGCTCTGCGAAGAGATCGAGGCGAAGATCCGCGAAAAGCTCAAGACCGTCAAAGACTGATCCCTCAATGGCGAAAATCATCCTTACCGGCGACCGTCCCACCGGCCGCCTTCATATCGGGCATTATGTAGGTTCGCTGCGCCGCCGCGTGGAACTTCAGAACAGCGGTGAATACGACGAAATCTACATCATGATTGCCGACGCCCAGGCGTTGACCGACAATGCGGACAACCCGGAAAAGGTGCGGCAGAACATCATCGAGGTCGCACTCGACTACCTGTCCGCCGGGCTCGATCCCGACCGGTGCCATATTTTCATCCAGTCGCAGATCAGCGAGCTCACCGAGCTTACCTTCTTCTACAACAACCTGGTCACGGTGCAGCGCCTCCAGCGCAATCCCACCGTGAAGCAGGAGATCAAGATGCGCGGCTTCTCGGAGACGGACGACGGCAGCGACAACAAGGCCGGCACCCCGGTCGGGTTCTTCTGCTACCCCATCAGCCAGGCGGCGGACATCACCGCCTTCAAGGCCACCACGGTGCCCGTAGGCGAAGACCAGGCGCCGATGATCGAGCAGACCCGCGAGATCGTCCACAAGTTCAACGCCACCTACGGCGAAGTGCTCGTGATGCCGGACATCCTGCTGCCCGACAACGCGGCCTGCCTGCGCCTGCCCGGCACCGACGGCAAGGCCAAGATGAGCAA
>DBXZ01000051.1:4949-6268 GCA_002309795.1 Bacteroidales bacterium UBA1199 | reverse complement strand
ACCAGTTCGGGCTACCCGTCGAAGACCTTCTTCGAGCAGCTGGGCAACAACTTCAGCCAGTATGTCGGCCTGTCGCTCAACGTCCCGATCTTCTCGCGCATGGCCAACCGCAACCAGGTGAAGACCGCGCGCATCAGCTACGACAACCAGCAGCTGCAGCTCGAGACGGCGAAGAAGCAGCTCTACAAGGAGATCCAGCAGGCCTGGTACAACGCCCTGGCCGCGCAGAGCAAGTTCGAGAGCGGCACGCAGGCCGCCGCCGCCGCGGGCGAGAGCTTCGCCCTCACCCAGGCGAAATACGAGAACGGCAAAGCCTCGATCACCGAATTCAACGAATCCAAAAACCAATATCTCAAAGCCTGCTCCGACCTGGCACAGGCCCGTTACGAATTCCTTTATCAAACCCGCCTGCTCGATTTCTACCGGGGACGGGAACTGACGCTATGAAAAAGACCCTCAACATCGCCATCGGCGGCAAGAGCTTCATCATCGATGAAGATGCGCACGAGCGCCTCAAGAACTACCTCGACACTTTTCGCTCGCGTCTCACGGACGAGCAGGGCAGCGAGGTGATGAACGACATCGAAGCCCGCATCGCGGAGCTTCTGCTCTCGAATCTGGGTTCCGGCCAGCAATCCGTGAGCCTGGCCCTGGTGAACCAGATTACTGCACAGCTGGGCATGCCCGACGGCAAGCCCGAATTTGAAAACGAAAACGACAAAAACGAGGAGGAACAAACCATGAGCAACCCTGTCAAAAAACTCTATCTCGACGTGGAAGACCGCAAACTCTGCGGCGTGTGCAGCGGCCTGGCTGCCTATTTCGATATCGACGTGACCCTGATCCGCATCCTTTTCCTGGCCGCGTTCTTCTGCGGCGGTTTCGGCTTCTGGCTCTACATCATCATCTGGATCGTCGCGCCCCGGGCGCTGACGCCCGCACAGAAGTGCGAACTCCGCGGCTGGGAGACCAGCGCCGAGAATCTGGCCAAATTCACCGACAGCAGCAAAAAATAAGACCATGGACATCAATTCCGAAAACGTACGTTCCCAGATGCGGAAAGGCTTGCTGGAATACTGCATCCTGAGCATCCTGGACAAGAAGGAATCCTACGCTTCGGCCATCCTGTCCGACCTCAAGGCGTCGGGGATGCTCGTGGTGGAGGGAACCCTCTATCCGCTGCTCATCCGCCTCAAGAATCAAGGGTCGCTGACCTATCGCTGGGAAGAATCCCCGCAGGGGCCTCCCCGGAAATACTACTGCATTACCGAGGACGGCCGCAGCCTGCTCACTGAAATGGACCTTTCGTGGAACGAACT
>DBXZ01000051.1:3155-4811 GCA_002309795.1 Bacteroidales bacterium UBA1199 | reverse complement strand
ATGGAAGGCTTCGAGGAACGGATGGCGGAGCTCCTCTACGAGAAATGCGCCGACGACGGCGTGGCCACGGTGGCCGAAGTCCGCGAGATCATCGCCGTCCTCGGCAAACCCTCGGCCATCGAGGCCGAAGACGGCCCGGAGCCGAAACGGGCGGCGAATCCGGAGCAGGCAGACAAGCCCAAGGAGAAGAAGCGCCTGTTCCGCGACCCGACCAACAAGATGATCGGCGGCGTGTGCAGCGGCCTGGCGGCGTACTTCAAGTGCGACGTGGTGCTGATCCGCCTGATTTTCCTGGGCCTGTTCGTCGCGTCCTTCGCCGTCGGCTGCCACATCGGACACAACGACAGCTGGACCGTCAATCTGCCGATGGTCGTTCTCTACGTAATTCTCTGGATTGCGATGCCGGAAGCCAAAACCGTGCAGCAGCGCTGGCAGATGGGCGTCACCAATCCGCCGGCCGCTTCAACGGCGACGCGGCGAACCGAACCGATCGGCGCCGGCCTCGGCCGTGCCTTGCGCGTAGTCATCGGTATCCTGCTGCTGCTGATCGCCGTCGTCGGCCTGACGGCCGGCGTGGCCGCCCTGTTCGGGCATACGCTTTTTGGCTGGAACCTGACGGATGCCGGCTTGTTCGACGGTTGGTGGAGAGACTCCGTGGCCGAGCATGCCCCGCTGATGCTGCCGGTGCTCACGTCGGTCTTCTTCAAGGTATCCTTGCTGCTGACCTGCTTCCTGCCTTTCGTGGGCATGCTCTACGGAGGCATCATGATGCTCTTCGACTTGCGGTCGCCCTCGTGGCGCCCCGGCCTGATGATCTTCCTCTTATGGATCATCGCCCTGACAGCCCTGACGGTCCTGACCTTGATGGGGCTGTTCAACGCAGATGTCTTCTAAATAAAAAAAGCGCCGTTTGAAGCGGCGCTTTTTTTTGTGTCTGATTCGATTATTCTTCAACCGGGGTCACCGGGATTTCCGGAGTGCCTTCCACGGGAACCGTCTGTTCGATCTGGTTCTTGATGTTGGAGTGGCGCGAGCTCCGCTGCGGGATGACGAAGGTGGCCACGACGCAAAGGACGATGATCGTGGCAGCCAGCGTCCAGGTGGCTTTCTCGAGGAAGTCGGCCGTCTGACGGACGCCGAAGGTCGTATTGCCGGAGGCAAAGTTGGCCGCCAGGCCGCCGCCCTTGGAGTTCTGGAGAAGCACGACGATGGTCAGGAGAATACTCGCAATCACGATGACGATGGAGAGTGTGATGTATGCTGCTTGCATGGTTATGATTGTTTTTTATCTTTTACTTTTTCAATAAGAGACGCAAAGTAAGCACTTTTTTCCGGATATAACAAAATTAGTTTTTTGTAAATCTCAATAGCACGGGGATAAAGCTCCTGTTCCACGTAGATTCCGGCGAGGGTTTCGCTGACCAGCGTGCGGTCGGCGTCGACTTCTTCGACTTTCGCCGGGGGGACGTCCACGCTTCCTGCGCGGGCGCCGAAGACCGGCGTGGTCACCGAAAAACCTTCCTGCTCCAGGCGTTCGAAATCGGCCTGTCCGAAATAGTCGCCGCCCACCACGTAGTACTGCGGCTTGGACGGCCGTTCCGGGGCGGGCGCTTCCTGCTCCCGCGTCTTGCCGGTGAGCAGCCGGATCACCTGGTC
>DBXZ01000051.1:578-3116 GCA_002309795.1 Bacteroidales bacterium UBA1199 | reverse complement strand
CGCAGTGCCGCTTCGTCGTCGCCCTGACGCGAGAGGGCTTCCCGCCGGGCCACGGTGAACCAGGGGTGGTCTTCCAGCACCTGCTGGAGCTCCTGGGAGGAGAGATTCCGGAGTTCTACCATTGGGCGACGGTCGCGTTGAAGATGTCGTCGACGATTTTCTGGATGATGGCATCGCAGAGCTGGCTCTCCACCATGTCGAGCGAGTTGTTGGAGTCGTAGTCTTCGTAGCCGGCGAACGACTGCTCCAGGTTGTCTTCGGGATGGAGGGTGTTGGTGAAGACGACCTTGCAGGTGACCGTGAGCCGGTTCATGGCCGCGACATCGCCGGCGGTCACCGCCGTGGCGCGGACGTCGTAGGAATCGATGGTGACCAGCAGGTTGAGGTCGCCGGCGTCGGGCACCTGTTCCAGCTTCGTGAGTTTGCGGAATTTGTCGTTGAGCGATTCGGTGAGCTGATTGGCCAGCGCCGGGTTCACTTTCGTGGCCTTGTTGATCACGGGCTCGATGCAGATGGTCTTGACGTCGGGCTGGATGGACGTGCCGCTGAAGGAATAGATGCCGCAGCCGCCGGTCAGGAAGAAGGCGGCGAGCAGGGCCAGGCAGAGGCGGAGATGGGGGATCCGGTTCATCGGATGTCGAGTTCTTTGATTTTACGGTAAAGCGTGCGTTCGGAGATGCCGAGCTCCTCGGCGGCGGGTTTGCGCCGGCCGCCGTTGCGTTCCAGCGCCTTGCGGATGAGTTCGGCGCTGACGTCCTGGATCGAAACGGGCTCTTCGAGATGGGCGGCGGTTTCGTGGACCGGGGTGGTGGAGTGGACGTCCTCGGGGCTGATGATCAGCCCGGTGGCGTGCTCCGGGGTCTCGTTTTCATGGATGGCGCCGTCGTAGCCCTGGAGGGCGTCGAGGCGCTGGTTCAGCCCGTCGATTTCCTTGCGCAGCTGGTAGAGGATCTTGTAGATGATGTCGCGGTCGCTCAGGTAGTCGGCGCCGGCTTCGCCGGTTCCGGTGCGCACGGGCAGGGCCGACGACCCTTCGGCCGGCAGGTAGCGGGCCAGGACTTCCGCCGTGACGGTGCGGTTCGTCTCCAGTACGGAGAGGCGGGCGACCACGCTCTGGAGCTGCCGGACGTTGCCGGGCCAGCGGTAGTTGCGCAGCAACTCCTGCGCGTCGGGCGTGAGCCGCACGGGCGGGACCATGTTCTGGTCGGAGAAGTCGAGGGCGAATTTCCGGAACAGCAGGTGGATGTCGCCCTTGCGCTCGCGCAGCGGGGGCATGGTGATGGGCACGGTGCAGAGCCGGTAATACAGGTCTTCGCGGAACTTGCCGTCGCGGATGGCGCCGAGCAGGTTGACGTTGGTGGCGGCCACCACGCGGACGTTGGTTTTCTGGACCTTGGCCGAGCCCACCTTGATGAACTCGCCGGTCTGCAGGACGCGGAGCAGGCGGACCTGGGTGGAAAGCGGCAGTTCGGCGACCTCGTCGAGGAAGAGGGTGCCGCCGTCGGCCTCTTCGAAGTAGCCCTTGCGGGTTTCGATGGCGCCGGTGAAGGAGCCCTTCTCGTGGCCGAACAGTTCGGAGTCGATGGTGCCTTCCGGAATGCCGCCGCAGTTGAGGGCCAGGTAGACGTTATGTTTGCGCGCGCTGTACTGGTGGATGATCTGGGGAATGACTTCCTTGCCCGTGCCGCTCTCGCCCGTGACCAGCACGGACAAGTTGGTGGGCGCCACCTGCCAGGCAATTTCCAGGGCCCTGTCGAGCTCGGGATCGTTGCCGATGATGCCGAAGCGCTGCTTGATCTGATTCAATTCCATATTTGCAAAGTTACAAAAAAAAGCATTATATTTGTAAGATGAACCCCGAACGGAGGGGCAATAGGACAAAACCAACAACACAAATAAAAACGTTTTTATGAAAAAATTAGTTTCTAACCTGCTGCTTATCGCAGTCTTTGCCTTCTCCCTGGCATCCTGCAACCAGGCACAGAAAATGATCGATGCCGCCGAACAGATCAACATCCAGTGCGATCCGGAAGTCCTGGAAGTTGTCGCCGGCAACATCGACGCCACCGTTTCCGTGACCTTCCCGCCGGAGTACTTCCTCCCGAAGGCCACCCTCGAAGTCACGCCGGTTCTGCTTTATGTGGGCGGCGAGGCCGTCGGCAAACCGTTCGTCTATCAGGGCGAGAAAGTGACCGACAACTACAAGACCGTCACCAAGAACGGTGCGACGATCTCCGAGAAAGTCCACTTCGACTATGTCCCCGGCATGGAGAAATCCGAGCTGGTCGGCCGTGCGAAAGTGTTCTACAAGGGCAATGAGTACGAGTATCCCGCCGACATCAAGATCGCTGACGGTGCCAATACCACTTATATGCTGGTCAGCACCGAGGGTAGCTACCACTATCTGCCCGACGGCTATCAGGAAGTGATCCCCGAGACCGCCGAGGCCCAGATCATGTACCTGGTCAACAGCGCCGATGTCCGCAACTCCGAGCTCAAGAGCGCCGGCATCAAGAACTTCCAGGATGCCCTCAAGGC
>DBXZ01000051.1:0-471 GCA_002309795.1 Bacteroidales bacterium UBA1199 | reverse complement strand
CAAGGCTTTCGACAAGATCACCAAGAAACTCAACGCCGGCGAGGTGACCACCAAGTCGATCGGTGAGGACTGGGAAGGCTTCCAGGAACTGGTGAACAACTCCAACATGGAAGACAAGGAGCTCATCCTCCGCGTCCTCTCGATGTACAGCGACCCGAACGTCCGCGAGCGTGAGATCAAGAACATGTCGAACGTCTACTCTTCGCTGAAGACCAACATCCTCCCGCAGCTGCGCCGCGCCCGCTTCATCACCAACGTGGAGTACACCAACTACACCGCTGAAGAACTGGCCGACCTCGTGGAGAACAACATCGACGTGCTCGACGAGCCCGCGCTCCTGCGTGCCGCCGCCAACGCCAAGGACATCGACGCCAAGATCGCCATCTACAAGCAGGCCGTCAAGAAGTACGGCACCGACAAGGCCAAGTACAACCTCGGTGTGGCTTACCTCGACAAGGGTGACAACGCCGC